>QHRX01000166.1 GCA_003221455.1 Candidatus Rokuibacteriota bacterium | reverse complement strand
GCGTGGACCTCGGCCCGCAGTTTCGCGAAGAGGTGCTCGAGACGGCCCGGCGGGCGGCGGCGGCGGCGAGCCGCCAGGAGATCCAGACCGAAGGGCGTACCGTGCTGGAGGCCGCGCTCCGCCAGTACCTGGCGGGCGAGGGCCGGGTCGCGGCCGAGCAGCTGGTGGCCTCGCTGGGTCAGGAATTGCTGCCGGCGATGGCGGAGCGGCTGGCGCGGCAGCACATGGAGCAGGCGGCAGGCCCGGCCGCGAGCGCCGAGGAGCTCACCCCGCAGTTTCGCGAGGAGGTGCTCGAAACGGCCCGGCGGGCGGCGGCGGCGGCGAGCCGCCAGCAGATCGAGACCGAGGGCCGTGGCGTGCTGGAGGCCGCGCTCCGCCAGTATCTCGCGGGCGAGGGCCGGGCTGTGGCCGAGCGACTGGTGGCCTCGCTGGGGCAGGAGATGCTGCCGGCGATGGCCGAGCGGCTCGCGCGCCAGCAGCTCGAGCAGCTGCCGGGCACCTTGGCGGCCCGGGTCGAGGCCCTCGTCCCCCAGCTCCGCGAGCAGATGCTCGAGACGGCCCGGCGCACGGCGACGGCGGCGACCCGCCAGCAAATCGAGGTCGAAGGGCGTGGCGCGCTGGAGGCCGCGATCCGCCAGTATCTCGCGAGCGAGGGCGGGGGCTTGGCCGAGCGGCTCGTCGAGACCTTGGCCGGGGAAGCCGTGCCGGCGATCGCCGAGCGGCTGGTCCAGCGGGAGCTCGACCGGCTGCCGAACCCCGCGGTCAAGCTCGAGGAGCTCCTCGCCCACCTCCGCGAGCAGCTGCGGGAGGACGCGCGACGCGGGGTCGAGGCGATCGCCCGCCGGTACGTCGAGAGCAGCGGCCGTACCGTTGTGGAGGAGGTCATCCGCCAGTACGCCGGGAGCCAGGGCGTCGAGGTGGCGGAGGAACTGATCCGAGCGGCGACGCGCGAGATCGTGCCGACGATCGCGGAGCGCCTCGTCCAGCGAGAGCTCGAGCGGCTGCCGGCCCCGGCGGTCAAGGTGGAGGAGGTCCTGGCCAACCTCCGCGAGCAGCTGCGGGAGGACGCGCGGCGCGCGATCGAGACCATCGCCCGCCGGTACGCCGAGACCGATGGGCGCGCGACCGTCGAGAGCGTCATCCGCCAGTACGTGGCCACCCAGGGTGTCGGCCTCGCGGATGACTTCGTCCGGGCGGCGGCCCGCGAAATCGTGCCGACCGTCGCCGAGCGGCTCGTCCAGCGGGAGATCGCGCATCTGCCGCCGGCCGCGGCGAGGATCGAGGAGGTGCTGGCCCAGCTCCGCGAGCAGTTGCGGGAGGACGGACGGCGCGCGATCGAGACCATCGCCCGCCGGTACGCGGAGACCGAGGGCCGGGGTGCCATCGAGGCCGTCATCCGGCACCAGCTGGGCACGCCGGGCGGCGCCGTGGCGGACGACCTCGTGCGGTCGGTCGCGCGGGAAGTGGTGCCGACGATCGCCGAGCGGCTAATCCGCGAGGAGATCGCGCGCCTTCGCCGCGACGTCCGGCCGGGGTAGGGCGCCGGTATCCGCCGCAGGGCCGAAGGGCGTATCATACGGCCATGGGCGTCTCCGTCGAGCAGTGCCTCGCCAAGATCGACCGCGGTGATCGGCTCGAGTCCGCGGCCGAGATGTCCGAAGAGTACCGGCAGAGCCTTATCCATCTCTTGACGATGCAGGCCGACTCGGAGCTTGCCGGGGGGTACGGGTACGTCCCGTGGATCATGCGGGCTCCGGGCGTAGAGGAAAAGCACGTCGTCGCCCAGATCGTGAAGGACGAGATCCGACACGCGACGGTGATGTACGGCCTCCTGGCCGACCTCGGCGTCGACGTCGCCGACCACGTCCGCGCCCACGACTCGATCCTCGCGATGCGGGTCGATTCCCACGCCGACCTCGGCACCGCGCGCATCACGTCCGACAAGCGCGTCAACATCTTCTACTACCCGATCGACACCTGGGCGGACTTCGTCTTCTTCAACTTCTGCATGGACCGGGGCGCGGGGCACCAGCTCGAGGACGTCCGCCACGGCTCGTACGGGCCTTGGACGCGTGCCATCGAAGGCATCTTCAAGGAGGAGAAGTTCCATATCCGCCATGGCGAGGTGTGGGTGGCGCGGCTGGTCGGGGATCCGGCCACCCGGGACGACGCGCAGCGGACGTTCGAGAAGTGGTACATCCGCACCATGAACATCTTCGGGCGGCCCGGTTCGGCCAAGAACGTCCTCTACCGTCGCCTCCGGCTCAAGCTGCGCGACAACGGCGAGGTGCGCCAGGCGTTCGCCGACGAGGTCGGCGGGCTCTGCCGTGCGGTCGGACTCAGCGTCCCCGCCTGGCACCCCGTCTGGGAAGAGCTGCCCGAGGATGCGCACATCCCGGGCTGAGCCCGCGCTCGTCGCGCTCCTCTGGCTGCTCGGTGGCGGGACTGCCGGAGCGGCCGAGCCCCGGAACGTCAGGGTGGCCCTCCAGTTCGAGAGCCGATCGAGCAACCGGGTGACGGCCGCCGACCCGGCGGGCCGTGTGATCGCGACCCGGCGCGGGGTCAGGGGCCGCGGCGGTCTGACTGTCGAAGACTCGCGCACCCGTGTCCGGCAGACCACGAGCCTCTTTGTCGTCGTCCAGGACGGCGGAGAGGGGCGCCTGCTCGTCGCGACCGCGGTGCCGTATCCCCAGGTCGCCCTCTTCTACGACTACGCGACCGCTCACGGCTACGTGGCCACCGGCATCCAGTGGGAGCAGGTAGGGACGTCGCTCGTCGTCCGTCCCTCGATCCTCCCTGACGGCACGATCCGCGTCCGGCTGACGCCTCACGTGACGTACCTGACGGCGACAGGTGGTGGTGAGGTCGAGTTCGCGGAGGCATCGAGCGACCTACGGGTGCCCGCCGGAACGCCGGTAGCGCTCGGAGGCGCGGATCAGCAGCTCAACACCCTCACGCGCCAGATTCTCGGGGAGCGCGCGAGCCAGGCCGCAGACCAGCTGACGCTGACTCTCGTCGCCACCGTCCAGTAGGATCACCGGCGTCTGCGACGCGCCCGGGAGGCCGTTCAGGCCGGGTGGTGGCGCCCCGGCCCGCGTGGCGAGCCGCGCGGCGCGTAGTACTCCTCGACCCGACCGATCGATACCGCCGTGGCCGCGCGCCCTGGTGTTTGAGGTTCGTAAGGTCCTGACTCAGAGGTGCCCAGTCAACTTACTGCCGCTCCAGCGAATTCGCCGGCCGAAACACCTCTCGGTGGTACGGAGGGAAAACCCTGCGGTGGGGCAGTGCAGGCCTCGAGGGTCGTCGAGGAAGCGGGCGACCGCGCATGAGAAGTAGCCTCGGGCGCCTTCGCGGCGGCGGCTCCAGCACGCACGCCCTCGCCTCCTGAACGGCCCCGGCCCCGAGGAAGGCCCTCGTCGCTCCTACGGTCTTCTCCTTCGTCGATTCCCGGGATCACCCTGATAGATTTTCCCGCGGCCGGAGCGAGGCTCCTGCTGACAGGGCATAGCGTCGGGCAGTGGATCGGCAGCCCGCGGAGTCGGAAGCGCCGCGATCGCGCAGGGCGACGTTACCGACAGCAATCCCGGCGTAGGGGGCAACGATGTCCCATAGACGCTTAGGGCTCCTAACGGCCTTTGTGCTCGCGGTCCTGCTCTGCGCTGCGGCGAGCGTCGTCCGCGCGCAATCGGTCTGCAGTTCCGATGGCTGGTGCTGGTCGAATCCGCTGCCTCAGGGCAACCCCCTTTGGTCTGTGTGGGGCAGCGCCAGCACCGACGTCTGGGCCGTCGGCGATGCCGGCACGATCCTACACTGGGACGGTAGTGCGTGGTCGGGCTTCCCCAGCGGAACCACGAACATTCTCTACAGCGTGTGGGGCACCGCCAGCACCGACGTCTGGGCGGTGGGCACGAGCGGCACGATCCTGCACTGGGACGGCAGCGCGTGGTCCGCCTCCGAGAGCGGGACCCCGAACTACACGCTCCGCGGCGTGTGGGGCAGCGCTAGCACCGACGTCTGGGCCGTCGGCGGGAGCGGCACGACCCTGCACTGGGACGGCAGTATGTGGTCCCAGACCTCGAGCCCCAACTGGGACCTCTCAGCCGTGTGGGGCAGCGCCAGCACCGACGTCTGGGCCGTCGGCGCGGCCGGCGCGATCGTGCACTGGGACGGCGGCGCGTGGTCCCTCGTCTCCAGCGGGACCGATAACTCCCTCTACGGCGTGTGGGGCAGCGCCAGTGCCGACGTCTGGGCCGTCGACCTGCGCGGCGCGATCGTGCACTGGGACGGCAGTACGTGGTCCCAGACCGCCTCGAGCCCCTCCTCGGGCCTCTCAGCCGTGTGGGGCAGCGCCAGCACCGACGTCTGGGCCGTCGGCCAGGCGGGCACGATCCTGCACTGGGACGGCGGTGCGTGGCCCACCGTTGCCGCCAGCGGGCCCACGAACTCTCTCGTCGGCGTGTGGGGCAGCACCAGCACCGACGTCTGGGCGGTGGGCGGGTACGGCACGATCGTGCACTGGGACGGTAGTGCGTGGTCGGCCTTCCCCAGCGGAGCCACGAACAATCTCCGCGGCGTGTGGGGCAGCGCCAGCACCGACGTCTGGGCCGTCGGCGAGGGCGGCGCGATCCTGCACTGGGACGGCAATGCGTGGTCGGGTTTCCCCAGCGGAACCACGAACCCGCTCTGGGGCGTCTGGGGCAGCGCCAGCACCGACGTCTGGGCCGTCGGCTGGCACGGCACGATCCTGCACTGGGACGGCGGCGCGTGGTCCCCCGTCTCCAGCGGGACCAACGCCGACCTCTTTGGCGTGTGGGGCAGCGCCAGCACCGACGTCTGGGTCGTGGGCGAAGACACCGCGGGCACGATCCTGCACTGGGACGGCAGCGCGTGGTCCCCCGTCTCCAGCGGAATCAACGTCGGCCTCTTCGGCGTGTGGGGCAGCGCCAGCACCGACGTCTGGGCCGTGGGCTATGACGGCACGATCCTGCACTGGGATAGCAGCGGGTGGTCAGTCTCCGCCGGCGGGACCCCGATCTTCCTAAACGGCGTGTGGGGCAGCGCCAGTACCGACGTCTGGGCCGTGGGGGACGACTTCGGGGGAGACGCTAGGATCCTGCACTGGGATGGCGGCGCGTGGTCCTCCGTCTCCACCGGGACCGGGACCATGAGCGGGCTCTTCGCCGTGTGGGGCAGCGCCAGCACCGACGTCTGGGCCGTCGGGCTGAGCGGCACGATCCTGCATCGCCAGTGAGGAGCGACAGCAAGCGCGGGGATTATTACCGATTGCGTTGTTGGCCTTCTGAGGTACGTCAGGGGGGCGAACCCTGTACACAAGCGCACCGGGAAGGGAGGGCCGGCGCGATGCGGGCGATGATCCGCACTATGCGCAGCCGGGGCGAGGGTTGGCCGGCCCGATGACTTGACATAATGCTTCTTATCGGAAGTTGGCGTCGGGCCCTCGAACGCGGAACGGCTTGCGGCGCCCGAACCGCCCAGGCCCGTCGTGAGTCAGCAGCAGCGTCGGAACCAAGGTCGGCGACCCTCAGATCCTGGCCGGGATCCCCCCAGCGTCGCCGTGCGGCCTCTCGCCCGTCTGGGGGAATCCTCGCCAGGACTGGCGCCGTCAGCTTCGCCGACACCTCGGGCTATCAGTCGTTGACCTTCCAGCTGCCGTCCGGCTGGCGGCACGCCTTCCCGTATGCGCGCTCTTCCTTGCCGTTGATGAGCGCAGTCTGCTGGTACTCTCGGCAGTAGGCGCCGCTGGCCGCCTGATACGTCCTCGTGGGCATCACCGTGCCCGAGTGTCCGCTGTCCGGATTGGTCCACGGCACGGCCGTCCCCGAGGGAACGGTCTCGAACGCCCGATGGGCCGCCTGAGCCTCGAATTGCTTGTCTCGTTGATCCATGAAGTTGCCGATGACCCCGCCCAGCAGTGCGCCGCCGAGCACGCCAGCGGCGATTCCGGCGCCGCCGGCGCCGGCTGCCGCACCGATCAGGCCTCCTACCGCGGCTCCGCCCAGGCCGCCAATGGCCGTCTTGGGGTCGTCTTGAATAGAGGCGCAACCGGTCAGCGTAAAGGCCACGAGAATCACCAAGCCCAACGCTCGAATCGCTGAGTTCCGCATCGGTCCCTCCCCCGGGAGTCTCGCCTCCCTTGGATTCGTTTCTATTGAGATGGCCCTGGAGGATGCCAGGGTTGGATGCGCGCCTGCTTTCCGCAAGAATCCTAAAGGCAGGCTCGACCGTCGGTCTCGCTCCTGCGCGCCAGGAAGTGGAGCGAATACGCACCCTGCTGGGGGGAAGCGAGTGGGACGGCCCAAGAGGCCACGGGCGATCAGGAAGCGCGCTCGACGAAGTGGAGCATGGACACGGCGACGTCGCTCGTGCGACGCCGTTCGTTAAGGCTGGACGGTGGCGCCGAGTTGGGCGAGCCGGTTTCGGGCCAGGTCGGCCCGGTGCGCCGTCGGGAGGTCCTTGAGCAGGCGCTGGTAGGTCGCGATGGCCGCCTGCTTCTGGCCGGTGAGCTCCTGGTTCCGTGCGAGCCCCAGGAGGAGGTCCTCGTAGAGGAAGTCCCCGGGCGGCAGCCCCTCGAGCGCCGCCTGGAAGGCCTCGACCGCCTTCGGGAAGTTGCGCTCGGACTCCCAGGCGTAGGCGATGCCGGCCAGGCAGGCAACCCGGAGCGTGCCGGTGGCGCCCTTGGCGAGCGCCACCAGGAAGGCACCGCGGGCGGCCGGGTACTCGCGCTCCATGTACCGGAGGTTCCCGAGCTCGTAGGCAGCCTGGACGGCGGCGACGTTGGCCGGATACTCGGCGAGGGCCGCTTCTAGCTCGCGGATGGCCTGGGCCCGGGCCTCGCCCGGTGCCTCGGGCGACTGGCTGGCCTGGGCGCGTGTCAGCGCCTCGGCATACGCCCCGAGGCCGCGGGTCTGATAGGAGTTGTACAAGGCCCAGCCTCCGACGAGCAGGAGCGCCGCTGCCGCGGCGCAGGCGGCCAGGATCGCGAGGGCGCGACGGGAGCGCAGAAGTTCGAGCTTCAGAGGTGTCGCCTCACCTGAGCCGCAGGCCCCGGCGGTATTGTCGACCGCAGTGCCCGCACCGAAGCCAGCCGCGGTACACACGCCGGACGATCCGCCCGCAGTGCGGACAGAACTGGTAGGTCCGCCAGCCATACACGAGGCCGACCCCGAGGATCAGAGCCGCGCTCACGAGAACGAGCGGCGGCAAGGACAGGACGACCTCCACGGCACCCGATGCTAGGCATTCGGTAAGGGGGTGTCAAGGCGGCGGCCGGGCTCGAGAGCCTCCGCCACGATCCCTTCTCGCAAACCGTACTCGCTGACGACCAGCGATTCGACGCCGAGCGCGTCCAGGACGGCCAGGGTGACGGCGATTCCGGGCCCGATGAGATCGGCCCGGCCGGGCTCGAGGCACGGCAGCTGCCCGATCTCGGCGATGGAGAGCGGGGCGAGGCGGGCCCGCTGGCGTTCCACCGCCCCCCGGGTCAGGGTGTAGCCGTGCACGCGGGCAGGATCGTAGACGGCCAATCCCTGGTCGAGCGCGGCGAGAGTCGTGACGGTCCCGGCCGTACCAACGAGCCGGTCGACGCCCGAGCCCCGGATCGCCGGCGGCAGCTCGCGCCGGAGGCGCTCGCGGACGCGCGAGGCCACCGCAGCGGCCGGGGCGCGATCCTCGGCGAGGGGGACGACGCCCAGGCGAAGACTCACCGCCACCTCGACGGCGCCGTCGCGGGCCCGGATGAACTCGGTGCTGCCGCCCCCGATGTCGAAGACGACCACCGCCCCCGCCAGGGGGACGAGCCCCCAGAGCACCCCCTGGAGCGTGAGCCGCGCTTCCTCCCCGCCCGAGAGGACCCGCACGGGGTGGCCGGTCGCCGATCCGAGCGCGGCGGCGAAGGCGGCGCCGTTGGCCGCCTCGCGCACGGCGCTCGTCCCGACGATCAGCACCCGCCCGGCGCCGAGGCGGGCCGCCCGTTCCGAGTACTCGGTGACCGTCTCCGCCGTCCGGGTCATGGCGGCCTCGGAGAGGCGGCCCGACGCGGCGAGCCCCTCGCCGAGCCGCGTGACACGCTGCGTCTGCTCGAGGGCCCGCCAGGCCGGGCCCGTGCCAGCCTCGACGATCAGCAGACGGACGGTGTTCGTTCCGAGATCGATCGCGGCCAGGCGCACCGGGGGTCGGTCAGCTGGCGTGGCGCAGGGCGAGCGCGTCGGCGAGGACGCTCATGACGCGCTCCATCTTGAACGGCTTCACGAGGACCAGGTCGACCCCGCTCGAGCCCATCCGCTCCGGGGTCATGACGTCCCCCCACCCGGTGATCATGACCACGGGCGTGGCCGGGCTCATCTTCTTGACGGCGCGGGTGACGTCGAGTCCGGAGCACTCCGGCATCGAGAGGTCGGTGACCACGACGTCGAACGTCCCCCGCTGGAAGCGCGCGAGGCCCTCGAGGCCGTTCGCCGCGCCCTCGACGGTGTGGCCGGCCGCGGCCAGCGTGTCGAGGAGCATGCGGCGCAGGTGCTCCTCGTCCTCGATCACGAGGATGGTGCCGGTCTCGGTGGGACGGGGCGGGGCCGGGGACGGCAGGCTCCAGACCGGTGCCGGCGTCCGCGCCTCCGGCAGGCCGAGCGTGAACGTCGCCCCGTGTCCGGCCTGGCTCTGCACCTCGATCCGGCCGTGGTGGCGGCCGATGATGCCGTGGACGACCGAGAGGCCGAGGCCGGCCCGCTGCGGCGAGCGGGTCGTGAAGAACGGATCGAAGATGCGGCTCTGGACCTCCGTCGACATCCCCTCCCCCGTGTCGCTCACCATCAGCTCGACCGCCTGCTCGCGCCGGAGGGTCCGGATCGTGATGCGGCCGCCCCGGGGCATCGCGTCGATCGCGTTGAGGATTACGTTTGTCAGCGCCTCGCGCAGCTCCGTGGCGGTCCCGTGAACCATCGCGCTCTCGGCGAGATCGGTGATGACCTCGATCTTCACCCCGCGCGCCTCGGCGTCGTTCTTCCAGAGGGCACGCGTGAAGGTCACGACGTCCTGCGCGAGCGCGTTCAGGTCGACCGGGGCCATCCCCTCCTCGGCCGGCGTGGCGACGAACGCGAGCAAGCGCCGCACCGTGTCCGCGGCGCGCCAGGCCGTCTCCTCGATGACCCCGAGGTCCTCGCGCACGCCGTTGCTCTCGGTCCGCTCGAGGGCGAGCTGAGTCTTGCCGAGGATGATCGCGAGCAGGTTGTTGAACTCGTGGGCGATGCCGCCCGCGATGTCCGACAGCGCCCGCGCCTTCTCGGCCTGGATCAGCTGTTCCTGCGCCGCCGACAGCTGACGGAGGGCGGCGTGGGTCTCCTCGAACGCCCGGGCGTTTTCCACCGCGCCGGCCATCATCGCCCCGACCAGCTCCCCGGCCCGGACGTCGTCCTGGGTGAACCGCCGCTCGCCGCGATCGAGGAAGTACACCTGGCCCAGGACGCGTTCGCCGCTCCGGAGCGGCACCACGAGGATCCCTCGCCCGCCGGCCGCGCGCACCGTCGAGCGCTCGGTCGCCGCCCCTCCCTCCGGCTCGAGTGGCCAGTCCGCCAGGCTCGCCTCGTCGAGGCCGTGGCTGGCTCGGACGACCTCTTCACCGCCCCGCGCGATGACGACGGCGGCCATCGCGCCGAGCGCTCGACAGCCTGCCTCGCAGGTCCGCGCGAGCATCGCGCGCAGGGGCTCGCGAACGCCCACCACCGCGGGCACCGCCGCCAACTGGCGGAGCCGCTCGGCCTGACCTTGGAGGCGGGCCATGAGCCGGTGGTAGACGAGCGCCGTTCCGCAGCGATCGGCGAGCAGGCGGAGGAGGGAAAGCTCCTGCCCCGTCAGGGGTTCGCCTGACCGACGTCCGAGATAGAGGATCCCTGCCACCTCGCCCTCCGCCTGGAGGGGAATGGCGAGCGCGTAGGCCGAGGCGAACCGGGCCAGAAAGGGGTCGCTGCCACGGGCCCCCGAGACCGACAGCGGGTGGCCGTCCCGAAAGGCCTCGCCGATCAACCCTTCGCCGGGCCCGATCGTCCACGCCGCCAGCTCGTCCTGCGGGAATCCGCGCGAGGTGCGGGCAAGGAGCGAGCGCCGCTCACGGTCGAACTCGAAGACGGCCACGCGGTCCGCGGCGAGGAGCCGATGGGCCCGGTCGACCACGAGCCCGAAGAGCTCGGCGAGCTCGATGCCGCAGGCTGGAATCGCGAGGATCTCGCCGAGTTCGGCGCCGATGGGCGAGTGGACTTCCGAGGGTGGACGAGGCTCGGCCGCCTCCCTCATGCCCGCCTCCACCGGGTCGTCATCCTTCCTAGACGAGGCGGGCATGCACGGCGGGCCGACTGAACATTACAGGATTATAGGGGGGGGACGAAGAGGCGTCAATCCGGGGCCGCACGTCCCCGCCCGCGCGCGGGGACGGGGACGTGGACCACGGCGGCCCGCTACTTCTTGAGCGTGCGGATGAAGCTTACGATCTCCCAGCGCTGCTTCTCGGGCAGCGAGCCCCAGGGCGGCATCGCCCCCCGACCGTTTGAGATCTTCCAGAAGATCTCGCCGTCGGTCTGCTTCTGCACTTTCTCCGAAGTCCAATCGGCCGGCTTCGTCGGGAGCGCCGCTGCGGCCGGCCCGTCGCCCTTATAGTTCGTCCCGTGGCACGGGGTGCAGTTGGCGTCGACCGTCCGCTTGGCGTCATCGAGCGCCTTGGGGTCGAGCTTCTTGATCGGGTTCTTGAGGGCATGCGCCTCGGCGGGCGCCTTCCACTCCCCTTGCGCCCAGGCGGCGGTGGCGAAGGCCATGCCCGCCGCGAGCGCCACGCCGGCGACGGCCATCCTCGGAACTCCCCGGTCCACTCTCATCGACGCCTCCTCTGTTCGATCCTCGTGACGATATTGACAAAATGCCCGCCGTATTTAACCCCGCACCGACGGGCCCGGTCAAGGCTCTCCGCTCCCTGTGATGAGAGAAACCTCTACGGAGGGCCCCGGTTCCCGGCGGCCTACGGGGCGGCGGGCGGCGAGGGGCCCAGCAGGTCGCGGGCCCGGTTTCGGACTTGGGCGGCCAGGTCGTTGCACCACGCGAGGCTCCCGCGGTTGTCGGCGACGGTCTTGAAGTCGAGCTCGATCCGCGGGCTCCATCGCTCCCCGAGGCGGAGGCGGACGCCGTAGGTGGTGGGATGGGCCTCGTCGGCCTCCACGACAGCCTCGATGCGCGGACTTTCACGCTTGGCGTGCGAGACGGCAAAGTTCTGGAGCCAGCGCGCGACTTCGTGGAAGTCTCCGCCGGAGAACATGCCGGCGGTATTGTACCCGATGGGGCCCGGCCCGGCGCCCCACCGGGGCAATCGGTCGGGTGCGGCCCCTACCAGCGGGCCGCGCGCCCCCAGCAGTAGAACGCGATCGAGAAGAGCAGAAGCGTCTGCGCGCCGCCGAGCCAGCCGCCCGGCGTGACTCTGTACGCGGTGCCGGCGATCCCCGCCATGTGCGCCATCCCCCACAGGAAACAGACCGCAGCGAGCAGGACCGACAGCGTCATCAATGTCTTCAGGATCTCCATCGCGCCCTCCGCCGGGTCTGGGCGGCCGTCAACACTCGTTGAAGCCGCACGACAGGCACTTCTTGCACCCTTCCTCGTAGATAAAGGTCGCCTGCCCGCACTCCTTACAGAGATCGCCGATCCGCTTGCCCCCCTCGACCGCGCTCGGCGCTCCTCCGCCGTCGAGCCTGAGCTGCCCGATGTGCTCGGCCAGCGTGCGCGCGAGCGCGTCGGGGAGCGACAGCACCTTGGACGGGCCGAAGCCCGTCGGTTGACCGCCTCCGATCCGCGAGAGCTGGCTGATGACTTCTTCGAGGCGTCTCTGAGCCGAGAAGGGCGAAGGGAGCCGCAAGACGAGCGAAATCAGGCGCCCAAGCGCTTCCGCCACGGCCATCGTGTCGGAGCCCCCCTTGCCGACCTGGACGAACACCTCGAAGGGCTCGCTCTCAGGGGTCTCGTTGACCGTGATGAACGCGGTGCCGATCGGGGTCTCCATGCGATAGGTGGTTCCGGACAGGCTGTGCGGCCGTGGCTTGATCACGGCCTGCGTCCTCGTGCTGGCAGGGATCGTGGCCAGGGCTTCCTTCTCCTTGTGAGCGCTCACGCCGACATTCAAGACTTGCTCACCCTTGCACCCGTCGCGGAAGACCGTGATGCCCAGGCACCCGAGCTCCCAGGCCAGGCGGTAGGCGTTGGCCACATCCTCCTCGGTCGCCCCGTTGGGCAGGTTGATGGTCTTGCTCACCCCATTGTCCGTGAAGCGCTGGAAGGCCGCCTGGTGCCGCACGTGCCACTCGTAGGAGATCTCGTGCGCCGTCTTGAACACCAGCTCGGCCTTGGCCGGCAGCCCCGGGATGCCGTGGAGCGTGCCCCGGCGGGCGATCTCCTGCATGAGGGCCTCGGAGTAGAAGCCTTCCCGCCGGGCGATCGCCTCGAACGTTTCGTTCACGAACGTGAGCACCCGCTCGCCCTCCCCCTGCTTCACGCGGTGCTCAAAGGCGAGGGCGAAGATCGGCTCGATGCCCGACGAGCAGCCCGCGATCATCGAGATCGTGCCGGTCGGCGCGATCGTCGTGACCGTCGAGTTCCGCATCGGGCGCACGTTCTTGAAGATGGACTGGCTCCAGTTGGGGAAGGGCCCGCGCTCTTCGGCGAGCCGGGCGGACTGGTCGTGTGACTTCTCCTTGAGGAACGCCATCAGCTGTGCCGCGAGGTCGATCGCCTCATCGCTGTCGTAGGGGATGCCCAGCGTGAACAGCAGATCCGCCCACCCCATGACGCCGAGCCCGATGCGCCGGTTCGCCTTGACGGTCCGGTCGATGGCCGGCAACGGGTACGGGTTCATCTCGATCACGTCGTCGAGGAAGCGAACGGAGAGCCGAACGATTCGCTCCATCTCTTCCCAATCGATCGCCCACGAACCATCGGCCGCTTGCCGCGCGAACTTCGACACGTTGAGGGAACCGAGGTTACAGGCCTCGTTCCCCAAGAGGGGCTGTTCGCCGCAGGGGTTTGTCGCCTCGATCAGGCCCACCTCCGGCGTGGGGTTGGCGGGGCTCGCGTTGATCCGGTCGATGAAGACCATGCCCGGATCGCCGGTGCGCCAGGCCGCGCGCACGATACGATCAAAGACCTCCTTCGCGGAGAGGCGCCCCACCTCCAGCCGGGTGTGGGGATTGATAAGGTCGTATTCCTCGCCCTTGGAGAGCGCGTCCATGAAGACGTCGGTGGCAGCGACCGAGATGTTGAAGTTCGTGATCCCGCCGTCGAGCTTGCACTCGATGAACTCGAGGACGTCTGGATGATCCACTTTCAGGATCCCCATGTTTGCACCGCGACGGGTACCTCCTTGTTTCACGGCCTCCGTCGCGGCGTTGAACACACGCAAGAAGGACACGGGTCCCGAGGCGCGGCCACCCGTCGACGCGACGACGTCGTCCTTCGGACGAAGCCGCGAGAACGCGAACCCGGTGCCGCCCCCGCTATTGTGCGACACGAAGCCATTGGCGAGGTACGCGTGCTTGCCTGGAACGGTCAGGTCGTATACACGGCGGATGCCTGCATCGCGGATCTCGGTGGCACGCACAAAGAAGAACTCTTGAGCCGCCAACGTCTCGAAGAATGGGGGAACGGCCACCGCCTCCTTCATCCGGATCAGCAAGCTCTGTCGGCTGAGCTCCCTCGGGGGCGTCTCTCTGTAAACCAAGCCGTCGAAATACTTCCGAACGTTGCGCCGTAAATTTCCCGGGAGCGCGTTGTACCAGGCGCGCACACGTCTACGTTGATGAGGGATCGTCTCGCCTTTGACAAAGATCTCGGAGTCGCTGACCGCGGCCAGTCTCGCCGCCTTCTTCCCGGCGACGAAGCCGATCTTCTCTCGAAACGCCAGGAATCCCGCCTTCGTACACACGGAGAGCTGATAGCTTTCGGAGCCTGACGCGGCGATGTCGTGGCGGAGCTGTGTGGGGATTCCAAGAGCCAGCAGCATTACCTGCAATTCTTCACCGAGTGCCTGCGAGCTTGTCGTGAGGGTGAGGTGCCCGTTCTTGCGAATGCACCCATCTGCGGTGAACAGACCACGGACGAACCCACACGCGACCTCTTCGGTGCTGCGCATAACTATTTTCGGTATGCGAGCCTCCCGCGAGGAGGTCTTCGTGATGCCGTTGAAGGCGAACCATTCCTTGATCTGACGGCTCATGAGCGCGACTTCGACTGCCCTTTCGCGGGCGTACTTGGACACCGTCGGCGTCTTGCCGAAGAGCGTGATACTGAGTTCCTCGATCCTTTGGAGGACCTCTGGGCTGTCGGTCCCGACCGTGAACCGAATTCCGTCCCGGTGGTTCGACCCATCTCCGATGTAGAGGCCAATGAGCTCCCCGAGCTCCGGCGTCATCTCGCGCGGCAGGACGTACTCGCTTGCCTTGAAGCTCGTCGCATTGTGAGCCGGCTTCTGGCGAA
>QHRX01000165.1 GCA_003221455.1 Candidatus Rokuibacteriota bacterium | reverse complement strand
TCGATTCAAATTCGTCGCGAGCGCCCCCAGCTCGTCCTGGTTCGGAATGTCGATCCGCCCGGAGAAGTCCCCGGATGTGATCTGGCGAAGGTGCTCGTCCATCTGGGTGACCGGCCCGATGAGCGACCAGGAGATCGCATACCCGAGGAGAAGGGCGAGCCCGACGCTCCCGATCGCGAACCCGATGACCACCGATCGCGAACCGCCGTACACGGCCTGACCCGCCTCGATGCGCTCGACCATGTCGGTTTCGGCCTTGTTCACGAGCTCGTTGGTGAGGCGCTCCAGCCGATCCGCGAGCGGCACCACCCGCTCGAGCTGGAGCGTGCGCCCCTCGGCGACCCGTCCGCGCCGGATCACGTCGATCACGCGGGTCACGAGGCGGACGAACTCATCGTAGTTGTCTCGAACACGGCCGAGCAACTCCGCCTCGTCGCGCGCGACGAACTGCATGCGGTCGAGATCGTACCCGAACTGATTGAGCTGGCGGAGTGTCGCCTCGAGCGAGCGTTCGTCCGGACTCAAAAGGGCCGTCGCCACGCTGTAGAGCTGGGTGGTGGCATCGTGCTGGATTTGGCGGTAGGCGGCGATCTTCCGCTGGAGGATCACGAGCCTCTCCGCGCTGCGATTGACTGCGCTCAACGCCCTGAGGCCGACCGCGCCGACGATGACGAGGAGCACGACCATGGCGAGGAAGGCCGTGAGGAGCTTGGTGTGGACCGTCGTCGGGACCCGCCCGACCGCTCGGCTGAGCCAGGTCGACCTCACTGCTTCGACCCTTCTCGCAGGAGTGCCCGGATGTCTCCCAACAGCTCCTCGGGGTCGAAGCGCGTGCCGAGGTACTGGACGCGGAGAATGCCGCGTTGATCCACGAGCGAGGTCAGGAACGTGTGATCCACGCCTCCGCGGGGCGGCGTCCTGACGTACACTCCGTATTCCCTAGCTACTCTCCGGATCTGCACGGGGGTGCCGGTCAAAAACGCCCAGCCCGTGAGGTCAATGTCATGGGCGAGCGCGTAGTGCCTGAGGACCTCTGGTCTATCGCGCGCGGGATCCACGGTGATCGCGACGAAGGAGACCCTTCGACCGAAGTTCGGCCCGAGTCGTACTTGGAGTCCCGCCAGCTTGGTGATCAGGAGCGGGCAGGTGTCCTGGCAGCTCGTGTAGATGAAGGTGACCGCGACCACCTTCCCCTGGAGCTGGATCAGCGAGACTCGCCCATTGTCCTGGGACGTCAGGGTGAACGGGGGGGCCGGCCCGATCATCGCGAGGCCTCCCGTGCCGGCGATCGCCTGGACGGGCGCTCCTGTGAGCACGGCCGCGCCGATCAGAGGGATCAGGCCCCGCGCAGGTCGCACGCTTACTCTAGCCCTTCAGCTCCCGCTTCAGCTCGTTCAGGAAGCGCCAGTCGGTGCCCTCCGTGACGATCTTCTGCGGGCCGGTTTTGATCATCTGGGCTTCGTGAAGTCGAAGGGCGTAGAAGCGCACCGTGTCTTCCGCATCGTACTCCCGCCAGACGTTATAGCGAACCTCCTTCATCGTCTGAAGGGCGTAGGCGTAGTTCGGTGTGAACCCCTTGTCCACGATGAATCGCGCGGCCCGTTCCGGCTCGAGGGCGCACACGTCGGTCGCTTTGAGAATCGCCCGCACCGCACGCTTCGTGGCGACTGGGTGCGTCCGGACGAATTCCCGATTGCCGGCCACGATGCAACAGAAATATTCTGACCACGGCCGATCTACGCTGCTGTTGACCACGAGGTGACCGATCTTCTTCGCCCGCAGTTCTTGGGGCTCCGGTGGAAAGGCCAGGAACGCGTCGATCTTCCCCGCCGCCAAGAGCCGAATCGACTCGGCGGACGGATGCTCGACCCAGCTGATGTCTTTCTGGGGATCCAGACCCACGTACGACGCCATGCTGGCGAGGAAGACGTGCTGGCTCGATCCCCGCGCTTGGACCCCCACGGTCTTCCCCTTCAGGTCGCGAATGGCGCGGACTCGATCCGTTCCGAACAGCTCGAAGCACCCCGCGTGGACGCCCGCCAGCATGACGATCGGATCTCCTTGGTCGACGCGAATGATGAATGGCCCGACGAAGTTCAGGGTGACATCGGCGTCACCGTTGGCCAGGGCTCTTGCCGTCGCCAGCCCGGAGGACGTTCTAACGTAGTGAACGTCGGTGAACCCCTCGCCTTCGAGCAGTGTTTCGGCCACGTACTGGGGGGCAATGCAGATGCCTGTCATGTTCACGAGCCTGAGCCTCGTCGTTTCCGGGGGTGGCTCTGCGGCGACCGACCTGGATGCCACGCCGAGGAGACTCGCAGTTCCCGCAAGGGTCACTCCGCGCACGAACTCTCGCCTGTTCCAATGCCGGACGCGATCGCTCTTCATTGAGCCTCCCACCTCCCCGTCACTATCCCTTCAATTCTCTTCTGCGTTCTTTGAGGAACGGAGATTCGAGCGCAATCGCGAAGCTGGGTCATTGTCCCATCACGGGCAGCCTGAAGCTGAACGTAGAGCCCTTGCCCGCTTCGCTCTCGACCCAGATGCGTCCACCGTGCAGCTCGACGAATTTCTTGGCGAGCGTAAGCCCGAGGCCCGTACCCTCGTGCTTGCGCGAGGCCTTGGCGCCGACCTGGCGG
This sequence comes from Candidatus Rokuibacteriota bacterium, assembly GCA_003221455.1. Classification (GTDB taxonomy): domain Bacteria; phylum Methylomirabilota; class Methylomirabilia; order Rokubacteriales; family CSP1-6; genus AR9. Next base: position 11,376 of record QHRX01000165.1, on the reverse strand, counting down.
AACTCCTCGAAGATGGCCTCTTGGTCTTCGCGGGCGATCCCGATGCCCGTGTCCATTATGGAGATCTCGACCGCGCTGTCGGTGAGCGCGGCCTTGAGCTCAATCCGCCCCCCGGCGGGCGTGAACTTCACAGCGTTGGAGAGGAGGTTGAGCAGCACCTGCTTGATCTTGCGCTCGTCGCCGACCAAGCCGCCGATCCGGTCGTCCACGGCCAGGTCGAGGGCGATTCCATGGCGGGTGGCACGCTCCCGCACGAGGGTCGTCGCGTTCTGGAGAGCGGCGGGGAGATCGAAGGCGGCCAGCTCGAGCTCCATCCGGCCGGCTTCGATCTTGGACAGGTCCAGGATATCGTTGATCAGGGAGAGGAGGTGACGGCCTGAGCCGAGGATATCCTCCTGGTATTCAGCCTGCTTCTCGTTTAGCTCGCCGAACATCCGTTCGAGGAGGACCTCGGAGAAGCCGATGATGGCGTTGAGCGGCGTCCGGAGCTCATGGGACATGTTGGCGAGGAATTCCGACTTGTGCCGGTCGGCGACCTCGAGCTGACGGCTCTTGTCCTCGATCTCCCGAAACAGCCGCGCGTTCTGGATAGCGAGCGCTGACTGGGTCGCGAAGGTTCTCAACAATTCGATCACGTCAGGCGAGAATTCGCCCGGGTCCTTCCGGGCGACCGCGAGACCGCCAATGATGTGGTCCTCCCGAAGCAGCGGCACGGCCAGGAGAGCCCGGTAGCCCGAGCCGGCGAGGAGGTCGCGAAGGCGGCTCCGGTAGGCGCCCTCCGCGAGAATGTCGGGGATCTGGAGGGGCTGGCGGGTATCGGCGAGCTGGCCGACGGCGCCCTCACCCCGTCGGAGGGGCATCGCTCGGGCCAGCTCGACGATCTTCGTGTCGAAGTTCCGTGTCGCCCGCAGATGGAACTCCTCGGTCTTCTCGTCGTACTCGAAGATGGCGCCAGCCCCGGTGCCTGAGAGCTGGTTTGCGCGGGAGACGATCGTCGTCAAAACCGTCTCGAGGTCGAGCGTCGAGCTGACGGCCTGGCCAACCTCGCCGAGCGCCTGTAACTCCTCGACCGAGCGGGCCAGATCGCGGGTTCGTTCCTGCAACTCCTGGAAGAGGCGGACGTTCTCGATCGCGATCACGGCTTGGTCGGCGAAGGTCTTGAAAAGCCCGATCTGCGCTTTAGAGAACGGCCCGGGTTCACGTCGGCCGACGGCGATCGCGCCGATTGGGTCGCCATCACGAAGTAGCGGCACCACGACGACACCTCGAACTCCACGCGCGCGAGCGTACGCTTGCGGGTACTCGGGATCCTGCTCGACATCGGGAATGTGGACGACGCTTCGATCCAGGATCGCGCGACCTATTGCCAGGTCACGGCCGGGACGCCGCGGAAACGTCGTCCTCGTGACCTCTGCCCCTTCGGGCGTTGAGTTGTACTCGGCGGCGTGATGGAGGAGCTCGCCATCAAATGTGTAGACATTGCCACGTGCCCCATCGCATAGGCGAACGGCGCTCTGGATGATCGCGCCGAACACCGGGTGCACGTCGGTCGGCGAACTGCTGAGCACGCGAAGGATCTCGCTCGTCGCCGTCTGCTGGTCGAGGGCCTCCGTCAGGTCGCGCGTGCGTTCCTCGACCTTGTGCTCCAGGTCAGCATACGATTCCTGGAGGCGTCGGGCCATCCGATTGAACTCTTCGGCGAGCGCTTCGAGCTCGTCGCCGGTCTTGACCTCGATGCGCTGGTCCAATGCTCCGGCCCCGATCCTGGCCGCCCCGGCTTGGAGGGCACGGATCGGAGTGACCATTTTTCGCACCAGCAGCAGGCTCGCCAGGAGCGACATGCCGAGGCCTACGAGCAGCAGGAGACCCGTTCGGAACATGGAGGCGTAGAGTGGCCCATAGGCCTCGGCGAGCGGCAGGTCCACGAAGACAAGCCAGCCCAGTGGAGTGATCGGCGCAGAAGCAGTGAGGACCTGATGGCCCTGAAGGTCCCTGGCGATTGTGGCTTCTTCTTCGGTCTCGCCGCGTTGCGGCGCGGCGGCACTGGCCGCGCGGACCTGAGGAAGGGAGGACAGATCGGTCTTCTGCAGCACGAGGCTAATGTCCGGGTGCGCGATGAGCCGGCCCCGAGAATCGACCACATACGCGTACCCGTTCTTGCCGATCTTGATCTGGGAGACGACGTCCCAGATGAACTTGAGGTTCACCTCGGCGGCGATGACCCCGGCGTCCTCCCCGCTTCCGGCGAGGGCGATCGTCATATAGGGCTCAGACTCCTTGCGGAAGTACACTGGGCTGAAGTACGTCCGCCTGGCCCTGGCCTCGAGGAACTTCGCTTCGCGGGCGTAGTCTGCGTCGCTCCCAACCACGTCCATCGCTAGCCGCGAGACGCGGAGCTGCTCGTGGCCGGTCGGGTCCAGGTGACTGACTTCCGTGATGGCGGGCACCTGGCGCAGGAGTCTGAGGGAATCGAAGCGTCGCTGGTCGACCGGCACGCTACGAGCCCCCCACGAAGACTGGGTGATCCAGCCAGTCTGTCGCTCGACCTCCCGGACGAACTGCTCGATCCGAGCGGCGGCGGTGACGGCTTTCTCGAGCTGGACGCGGACGAGCGCCGCTTTGTTCTCCTGGTAGGAGAAGTAGATGTCGACGAGACCGCTCGTGACGAGCGCTCCGCTCACCAGGATCGCGAAGAGGACCACGTACTTCAGAAAGAAGCCTCCGCGGGTCGTCATTGGATCATCCGGTCCGTGCGCCACAGGACGGATTGCGGGACGGCGAGGCCGATGGCCTTCGCCGCCCTGAGGTTGACCACGAGTTCGAAGCGCGTTGGTCGCTCCACGGGAAGGTCGGCGGCCGGCCGCTCTTGAGGATGTTGTCCGCGGAGGATTGATGACGAGTTCGAGCTGTCATGGCTGCTGGACCGGTGGGTTTTCGGGTCTGACGCCGGAGGGGCATTTTGTGAATGTACAACGGGGGCGCCGGCGCGGAGGCCTGGGGCGTGGAGCGCGAAGCGCGTGGATCGCCGACCGTCCCGGTGGCCGGGGAGAGGGTCAAAGAGTTGTCCGGAGATCCGAACCGAGCGCATGGTCGCCTCCAGAGCTGGACGCTCACGGGACCAGGTTCGGCGAGTACCTTATCACGCGGCGAGCCCGCGGCCCGATACGATCACACGGTTGGCCTGGACGAGGAGAGGCCGCGGAATGTGTGAGCCCGGGGCGTTCACCGTCGTGAGGTTGACGAACTGGTCTATGACCGAGTGGTTCAGCGGGGCTGCGGCGGCGCGGGTGGGCGCCGCGGCGGGCGTCGCGGAGGACGGGTAGGCTTCGGGACCGGCGGTGGCGGCGCGGCCTTCCGGCGTATCCCGCCCTCCAGATTTTGCCGTCGGCGACGGTCCCTCACCGGATCACCCGATCAGCCCTCAACCCCAACGATGGTTGAATCGTCAGCCCCAATGCCTTTGCTGTCTTGAGGTTGATTTGATCGCGAGCCCAAAACTCGAAGCTTGCTGAACGGGTAGGGTGCCCGGCTTGGCGCCCAGAGCGGCGCTACTCGTCTCATCACACTTTCCTCCTCTCCACCTGCGCCCGCGCCAACCGGAACCCACATCCATCTCGCGGCGCCGTGTCGTCGCGGCGGACAAGGTGCTCCCGGGCTTCCTGCGGCTCGCCGGCCGCGATATAGCTTGCCGAGGGTGAGCCGGCAATGGGAGAGAGGGGGCGCAGCCTAGGTGCTACGCCCACGGGAGTCCCGACCGCCTGCGCGACGCCGTCGCCAGCCTCGAAGAGTTCAGCACAAAATCACCAAAGCGGTAGTATCTCGGACGAATTGCTCGATCCGAGCGGCGGCGGTCACCGCCTTCTCGCGCTGGACGCGGGACGAGCGCGGCCTTGTTCTCCTGATACGAGAAGTAGATTTCGACGAGGCCGCACGTGACCAGGGCGCCATTCACGAAAATCACAAAGAGGATCACGTACTTCAGAAACAAGCCACCTCGGGTCGTCATTGGATGATCCCGTCTGCGCGCAGCAGGAAAGATTGCGGGATCGTGAGGGCGAGGGCCTTCGCCGTCCTAAGATTGACCACGAGCTCGAATCGTGTTGGTTGCTCCACGGGAAGGTCGGCAGGCCTGGCGCCCTTCAGGATCCTGTCGACCTGTGTCGCCGCGCGGCGGAACGAATCGGAAAGGCTGGCGCCGTACGACATGAGGCCCCCCGCCTCGGAGAAGTCGCGGAGCCCGGAGATAGCAGGCAGTCGGTTCCTCGAGGCGAGCTGGGCGATCCGGGTGCGCTGGTCCAAGAGCATGGGATCGCTGAGGACGTACAGGGCGTCAGCTCGCGCCCTGGCTATCGCCGCGAAGGCTCGCTCTAGCTCGGATGGATTGTGAATCTCCAACGGATGCACTTGGACTTGCAACGCGCGCGCCGCTCGGTCGACCCCCACCAACAACGCCCGATTGACCGGCGCGAAGCGGCTCCAGAGGATGCCGACGCGTGACACAGCCGGAACGGCCTCCTTGAGCAGCTCGAGCCGTTTGGCGTTGATGTCGGCAGCCATGAGGGAGACGCCTGTGATGTTAGCTCCTGGCCGCGCAAGACTCGCCACGAGGCCCGAGCCGATCGGATCGGCGGTGATCGTGAAGACGACTGGGATCGTCCTCGTCGCCCTCTGCGCGGCCTGCGCCGCGATCGTGCCCATCGTCACGATCACATCGACCTTGAGCGTGACAAGCTCGAGCGCGAGGTCCGGCAAGCGATCGTATCGTCCCTTGGCATAGCGGGCCTCAAAGACCAGGTCCTGCCCTTCGACGTAGCCGAGCTCGCCCAGCGCTCGCCCGAGCTCTCCCTGCGCCGACAAGGGGCCGGCGAAGGCCGACAGGACGCCGATTCGCCGAGGCTTCGAGGAGGGGCGGGCCTCGGCGAGCTCTGCCTGAAGGCTCAGGAGGACCAGGGTGGCGGCGATCGCCAGCACTCTCATTAGATGAGCTGGTCCGCCCCTTTGAGGAGCTCGAGGATGACTCTGAGTCTTTTCACTGGATCACGCGATCCGCGCGCGCGAGCACAGACGGAGGGATCGTAAGTCCGAGGGCCTTCGCCGTCCGGAGATTGATGGCAAGCTCGAACCGCGCGGGCTGCTCCACCGGCAGCTCCGCCGGCTTGGCGCCTTTCAGGATTCGATCGACGAAGTAGGCGGCGCGCCCGAACGTATCAGCATAGTTGGCGTGGTAGGACATGAAGCCGCCCGCCTCCACATAATCTTTCTCTTCGTAGATCGTCGCGAGCCCGCTGTTGACAGCGAGTCTGGCGATACGGGACCGCTGGACGTAGAAGGCCGGCGAGAACAGAACGACGAGCGCCCGGGCGCCCCCTCTGGCCGCCGCCTTGAATGCAGGCTCCAGACTCTCTGGGGCGTTGGCCTCCACCGGTCGGAGCTCGATCTTCAACAGCCGAGCCGCGTCTTCAAGCTTGTTCAGATGACGTCTGCTGAACGAATCCCAAAGGACTGCGACGCGCGAAACGCCTGGAACCGCCTCCTTGAGCAGTTCCAGTTGCTTGCCGATCAGCTCCGAGTGAAGCGAGGACACTCCTGTCACGTTGCCACCCGGTCTGGCATAGCTGGTGATCAGGCCCAGGGCGAGGGGATCATAGTCGTTCGCGACCATGACGATGGGGATCGTGCTGGTCGCATGCTTGGCGGCCAGGAGCGATGGTTCAGCCGCGGCAAAGATGATGTCGGCCGCGAGACGGACCAGTTCTTCGGCGAGACCGGGGAGGCGGTCGGCTCTGCCCTTCGCACTCCGGAACTCGATCCTGATATCCCGTCCCTCCACGTAGCCGTGTTCGCGCAGACCCAGCCGGAACGCCTCGACGACGGAATCTTGTGGACCAGCGGACACCATCAGCACGCCGATCACCGGGACCCTGGTCGGCTGCTGGGCCGCCGCGAAGGGCGGCACAACCAAGCCGAACGCCAGCATGGCGACGGCAAAGCTGATGCGGCCGCGCTTCACCGAATCACCTTGTCGGCGCGCACGGGGGGACGGCCCGAGGAACCGTAATGCCGAGGGAATTCGGGCATCGCTAGCGTGCGTAGTCACTGGATGACCTCGTCCGCGCGCTGGAGGACCGATGGAGGCAGGGTGAGACCGAGAGCCTTCGCCGTTTTCAGGTTTACGACCAGCTCGAAGCGCGAGGCCTGCTCGACCGGGAGATCGGCCGGTCTGGCGCCCTTGAGGATCTTGTCGATGTAGGCGGCGGCGCGCCGGTACATGTCCGCGAAGCTCGGGCCATACGACATGAGACCGCCCGCCTCCACGAAGGCTCGGACCTCGTACGTCGCGGGCAATCGATTCCGCGCGGCGTGCTCTGTGAGCTTTCGCCGATGGGCGTTCAGCAGCGGAGAGGCCAGGACCACCAGAGCGTCCGCTCTCCCGCTCCGCGCAGATCGGAAGGCCGCGTTGAAATCATCCGGACCTCGGACCTCGATCACGTTCAATTCAAGGCCAAGCGCGGCCGCCGCCGTCTGAAGCTCGCGCAGGCCGCCGGTGCGGCCGAAGGTGGCGTCGGAGAGGACGGCGACCCGCTTGACCCTGGGAATCGCCTGCTTCAGCAGCTCCAGCCGCTTGGCGGTCAGCTCGGGGTTCTCGAACGACATCCCGGTGATGTTTCCTCCGGGCCGGGCCAGGCTGGCCACCAGTCCCTCCCTGACGGGATCGGAGATCACCGCCAGCACGATGGGGATCGTGTCGGTCGACTCCTTGACGGCGTGTGCCGGCTGCGGCCCGGCCGTCACGATGACGTCCGGCTTCATCGCGACCAGCTCGGCCGCCAGCGCAGAGAGCCGTTCGAACTTCCCCTCCGCGTAGCGGGCAGTAATGACGATGTTCTGCCCTTCGCTGTAGCCGAGATCGCGCAGCCCCTGCCGGAGCGCGGCCAGCGAGTATTTCTGATCCGTCTCGCTCAGGCTGCTGAGGTACGCGAGCCTGAAGGCCTTCGTCGACACCTGCGCGTCCACCCGAGCCGGGACGATGAAGGCGGCGACCAGTCCGGCGAGGACGCCGAGGGCGAGGTTGGCTACGAGCGCAGCGCGTATGATCATCGTGCGGCCACCGCTGTATGTTGGCTAAGCACCGTGGCGGTCTTCCGCCAGCCGTCGATCCTCCGCAACCTAATGTCCCCGCTCGTTGGTGCTGCCCTCATAGCGGTGGGCGCACCGGGTGAGGACGTCGAAGCAGCCATCCATGATGGTGTGGACCGCCTCGGGATCGAGACGCTCAGCGAGCGTCCTGAAGCCGACGACATCGGCGAAGAGAACCGTGACCTGCTTGCGCTCGCCTTCGAGGGCACTGCGCCACGTCAGGATGCGCTCGGCGAGATGCAGTGGGGTGTAAGTGCCCGGCGCGGCCTGTCGCAGATCGGCAGGCGCAGCCGACGTCGAAAGCGGTCGGCCGCACTTCTTGCAGAATCCGTCGTCGGCGGCGTTCCGGGCCCCGCACTCCGAGCAGGCCGACGCGAGCTTCGATTCGCACTTTGGATAGAACTCGGCGCCGGGTTGGGGTTCGGGCTGCCATCGGGGACACTGCATCCGTGCGCTCCTGGAAGCCGGGCCAGTGACTGTCGGACAAGTGAGCCGAGCCTAGCGTGGCGCCTTTAAGCGGTCAAGGACGGGACGTCCGCTCCGGACGTCCTTTCCGGGGACATCGGCGCGAGCTGCCGCGAGCCCGCGAGTCTCCTCGGTCGCTCGAGTTCCGGTTGCGTTGACCCACATCTCCACGGGACAGGCCGGCGGGGCCGTGCCGTCCCCCAAATCGCGTGTGGCAGCGGCCGGCCAAGGCTATCGACGGCGGCCGACGCACTGCTCAGAAGGCGCCGACCGTTGACCGTCACCGGTTCCGACCGGAGCTCCCCATGACGCTCCGCTACGCCCACCAGAGTCCCGACCGGCTGCGCGACGCCGTGGCCAGCCTGGAAGAGTTCAGCACAAAATCAGCACAAAGCGGTAAAATCCAACCGTGAACTCGCGATGCCAGAGGAGTTCCTGGATCTCCTTGAGGCTTCTCCCCTTCATGACGAGCCACGACGCACAGGTGTACCGGAGGTCATGAAACCGAAATCCCGCGTGCCCCCGTAGCTCAGGTGGATAGAGCAGCAGTTTCCTAAACTGCGTGCCGGGTGTTCGAGTCACCCCGGGGGCACCAATTTCATATATACGTATACGTCGTCCGCTTCACCTGCCGCGGTCCTGCGGCGGCAACCCGCCTCGTCGAGCACCGAGCCTCTTGGAATTACGCTTGACGTCATGCATAATCTTCGGCACCATGGGAAATGATCGTCAGCTATCGAGACAAACGAACCAGGGACTTCGGCGCCGGGAACCGAGTCAAGGCGTTGTCTGGATTTCGACGGTCCGCGCAGCTGAAGCTTGACCGCCTTGAGGCCGCTATATCGGTGAGGGATTTGGCTGTCCTAGCGGGCAACCATTTCGAGGCGCTGAGCGGCGACCGGAAGGACCAGTACAGTATCCGCCTAGTGGCGGATCTGTTTCGAGTGGCCGGAAGGTTCAGTCGGCCCGGTCAACGTTGAGATCGTCGACTCTCATTAGGGAGGACAGGAGAGCATCGTGGCACGCGCGGCGATTCATCCCGGCGAACAACTCGGTGAAGAACTGAAGGCACTCGGCATGAGCGCCGCGGAGCTCGCCCGTCAGATCGAGGTGCCGACGAACCGCGTCACGGAGATCCTGAATGGTCAGCGCAGCCTGACCGGCGACACTGCACTGCGCTTGGGGCACTTCTTTGACACCAGCCCGGAATTCTGGCTGAACCTCCAGAGCCTCTATGAACTGCGCCTAGCCGAACAGAGAGTCGGTAAGACCATCAAGAAATTGCCCACGCTCAAGCGCCGGGAGGGTGGGCGTCAGCCCGCCCATGCATGACGTCAGTCGGCGGACGAGACCGGGTCAAAAACGGAGGAAAACTTCGATCAAGCAACGCACAGGATCGAGGCCGCCACGGTAGCAGTGTGGCTGTACAGATATCAACTGGTCCGGGGAGGTTTATCTGTACAGGGCGGGATGTGGTGCTTGAAGAAGGTGCCGGGCTTGGTGCGGCCGTAGACCTCCTTCTGGGACTGCCGCTTGTGTGGCGCCAGGCGGCGATCGATTTGCCGGGCGCTAATCGCGAGGAGCTGGCTCGACGGCGCGCGGCAGGCCCCAGGCGGCGGCGGGCCCAGGGCAGCCACAGGGGCAGGAAGGCCCGGAACCGCACCGACCACGGATAGCCGGCCGCGTCGCATATGGTCCGGAGGGCCTTGTAGTCCTCGGATCTCCCGTTCACGATCAGCCTCGTCAAATTCTTCCTTGACGGCGCTATTGAGCTGACCAGGGCGGGGGTCACCCTTGACGCCCGGGAACCCGTGATACGTCTGCCGGGTGCGGTCGATCCTGGCGTGCGCCGCTTGCCAGAGCGACTCGGGGACGATTCGGAGGTTCGGGACTTCGCGGATGCTCCTCGTAGGCCTCGATCCGGGCAGCGAAGTCCGAGGAGTAGTGTCGGTTCCGGCTGGACTTGAAGTGGGAGTAAAACTGAATCTCATGTCGATTTTGGCATGCCCGAGTTGCGCCTGGACATACTCCATGGGCTTCCCCTGGCGGAGCATCAAGGCGGCATATACTGGAGCTCCTTATAAGCACGCCGACAAGATCCTGGACTGGTAGCCCGGCCGATCGAAACTCCTCGCGGATTCCCCTCCCGCCGGGTATACTCATTATTGTCTGGCTCGATCGTCGGCTCATTCGCGAGCCCGTCCTTCTCAGACCGCGTTACCCTGGCCACTTCCGCTTCCTGGGGCGTGTCTAATCAATGTGCGGAAGACTGACCGGGCCAGATGCGCCCTCGGAAGGAATCGCTTTCATGTCGTTCACGTCGTTCAATCTACACACCGATCTGCTGCGCGGTCTCGGGGCGCTCGGCTTCACCGTGCCGACGCCGATCCAGAAGGAGGCCATTCCGCCCGTGTCCGAAGGGCGGGACGTCCTCGCCTGCGCGATGACCGGCAGCGGCAAGACCGCCGCGTTCCTGCTGCCTATTCTTCAACGCGCGATCGGCGGTCCGCGCGCGACGCGCGCGCTCGTGCTCGCGCCCACGCGCGAGCTGGCCGCGCAGATCGACGAGCACCGTCGCGGGCTCGCGCGCTTCACGCGCGTCGGCGGCGCGGCGATCTACGGCGGCGTCTCGATGGGTCCGCAAGAAGCCGCGTTCCGGCGGGGCGTCGAGGTGCTCATCGCCACGCCCGGCCGATTGCTCGATCATCTTCAGTCGCCATACGCGCGTCTCGATCGCATCGAGGTGCTTGTGCTCGACGAAGCCGATCGCATGCTGGACATGGGCTTCCTGCCCGACATCAAGAGAATCATGAAATATCTGCCGGCGCGCCGTCAGACGCTACTCTTCTCGGCGACCATTCCGCAGGCGATCACGACACTCGCGCGCGAACTGCTGCACAACCCCGTCACGATCAACGTCGACCGGCCGGCGGCGCCCGCTGTCGGGATCACTCACGCGGCGTATCCCGTGGCCGCGGAGCTCAAGCTGCCGCTGCTCGTCGAGTTGCTGCGCCAGCCCGGCGTGCAGAACGCGCTCGTCTTCACGCGTACGAAGCACCGCGCCAACCGCCTCGCTGACGGACTGGTTCGTCGCGGTGTCAACGCCGAGCGCATCCATGGCAACCGCAGTCAGGCCCAGCGCACGCGGGCGCTCGCCGCGTTCAAGGCCGGAAGGATCCGCGTGCTCGTCGCCACGGACGTCGTGGCGCGCGGCATCGACGTGACGGGCCTCTCCCACGTCGTGAACTTCGACGTGCCGCACGTGCCCGATGACTACATCCATCGATCCGGACGGACGGCGCGCATGGAAGCCGTCGGCGATGCCGTCACCTTCGTCTCGCGCGAGGAGGAAGGCGACTTCCGGCAGATCGAGCGCGCGATGGGCACACGCATCCCGCGGCGCACGCTGCCCGGATTCAACTACGAGGCGCGCGCGAGCGAGGGGCTGGAGATCCCGCTCGGCGAGCGGGTCGCCGTGATCCGGGCGCGCAAGGCGGAGGAGCGCGCGCGGGCACGCGCGAAGGCCGAGCGCCGTGTGTTCTCCTCGGGTGGGAGCGGCCGCGCGCGCTGAGCGACCAAGAGGACCCGGGCCTGGGTCGACCCCCCGATCACGGCGGGCACGGAGACCGTGTCGGGAAGGAGGCACCGCGACCTCCCTAGGGGGCGTATTTGGCTCAGGACGCCCCCCAAAGGACAGTGCCCCTGTTCCACCGACTGGGGGGTCCCGTCCTGGAGAGCTCTAGCCTGACATGGGGGAAATGGCTCCTAGACTAG
>QHRX01000164.1 GCA_003221455.1 Candidatus Rokuibacteriota bacterium | reverse complement strand
GACAATCCGCGATCTCGAGGCCAAAGGGGTCCTGAAACGCGTCACGGTGCCTCTCCCGAGCGGCACGGAACTGCGGAAGCTGCTCTTCGACAAGGTTGACCTCGACTGTCTGATCGAGGCCTGGAAGGCCTGAGGAAAGAGAATCGTACAGAGTACGCGGCAGGAGCGGCTCGATGTCCAAGGAGCGAGTCAGGACTCCTCTCGGGCGCACTCTCCAACCTCGACCGGCTGTTTCACCGGCACTCGTATCCGATCGGAGACAGTTGACGATACGTCTCAGCCCGTCATAGCTTCTTGGCATGCTCAAAGGCGGGGCGACCTTTACTAATCGAGTGTGCGGTTCTGGGATTCGCCGCATCGATACGTGTCCCGCCTGAGCAAGACGCCGGCCGGCTTCTGGAAACCCACATTCCATGAACCATCCTCGCCCAGTATCAAACCCGCACTGGCAGCGGGAGAAAGGGGTAGCTGATGGGTTCCCTGTACAGGCCGAAGCTGAAGAGCGGTAGGCCCAGCACGATCTGGTGGATCAAGTACTACGTCGACGGAAGGCCGGTCCGAGAGAGCACCGGGACCGAGAAGGAGTCTGACGCGCGGCGCTTCCTCAAAGCCCGGGAAGGCCGTGTAGCGACCGGACAGCCCATGTTGCCGCGCGCCGACAGGGTGCGCTACGAGGAGGCCGCTGAGGATCTACGGCAGCACTACGAGACGACAGGCTCGCGTGACCCCGGCGAGGCCGAATTCCGGCTAAAGCACTTGGACGCCTTCTTCGCCACCTGGCGCCTCTCCCGCGTCGGGCCAGCCGACGTCACCGCGTACGTCGCACAGCGCCAGGCCGAGGACGCCGCGAACGGCACGATCAACCGGGAGCTCGCGGTGCTGAACAGGATGCTTCGGCTGGCGTACGAGAATGGCAAGCTCTATCGCCTGCCTGTGATCCGCAAGCCGAAGGAGAGCGCCCCGCGTCAGGGGTTCTTCGAGCGCGACCAGTTCGACACCGTACGGCGCCACTTGCGACCCGACCTCCAAGTGGCCGTCGCGATCGCCTACGTGCTCGGCTGGCGCATGCAGAGCGAGGTCTTGGCCCTGGAGCGCCGGCAGATCGACCTCGGCGCGGGCACGCTGCGCCTGGAGCCCGGCACGACGAAGAACGACGATGGACGCGTTGTCTACCTGACCCCTCACCTGCAGTCGCTCCTGGCGGGCCAGCTCGGTCGCGTGGAGGCCCTCCAGAAGCAAACCGGCCGGATCGTCCCCTACCTATTCCCGCATCTCGACGGCCGGCACCAGGGCGAGCGCATACAAGATTTCCGCCGAGCGTGGAAGACCGCCTGCCGCAAAGCGGGTGTATCGGGGAAGTACCGGCACGACTTCCGGCGCACGGCCGTCAGGAACATGGTCAACGCCGGAGTGCCCGAGCGCGTCGCCATGACGATCACGGGCCACCGGACCCGCGCCGTGTTCGACCGCTACCACATCGTGAGCCCCGCCGACCTGAAGAGCGCGGCTCAGAAGCTCACGGGCACGTTTTCGGGCACGTTCGACAAGAGAGACGCCGCGGCAACCTCCGCAACGCCTTGATTTCGCTGGTGGACGATACTGGACTCGAACCAGTGACCTCTGGCATGTGAGGCCAGCGCTCTGCCAACTGAGCTAATCGTCCGTGCCCTAGGAAGTTACACACTTAGGGCGCGGGCGTCAACCCCTTGGCCTGCCGGTGTGCCCAATGTCGTGCCCGCCGCCCGCGGGCTCGCGGAGCCGCCCTGGCCTCCCGGGGCCGCCGGGACTCACGATCTGATCGCGGTCGAACACGGTGCACGAACGTCACGACCGGCGTCGCGCAGATCCGCCGCGCGGGCGCGGTCAGTCGCCCTATGTGCGGCGCCGGCTTAAAGCGCGTGTTAGGGCAGAACCCCGTCCGCCGTGTCGCTTGAAGAACTGAATCGCCCGCTCATGTCGCTCGGCGGCCGCCCGCGTCGGGAAGGTCCCCAGACTGCGGCGCTTCCCAGTCCTCGGATCCCTGGACTTCGAGTACAACCGATATTGACCTGAGGGGAGCCTGCGGATCATGCGGGCACGACCTCGCCCATTGTTTGGTGCTGCTGCTCAGAACAGCCGCGTTGATCGAGGCTCGCGCTCATGCACGGGTCCAAGTGTGACGCGGTAGCCGAGTCGCTCCAAGCCTGAACCGTGCTTCCCGGAGGCTATTGGTGAGGAGGGGTGGTCTGCGGGGCGACTTTGAGCCAGGCTGTCGGGCACTGCTGCACGTACGGGTAGTAGGCCTTCGAGTCCGGGCAGTAGTACCAGTAGGCGACGGGAGGCGGCCCCGGCTCGCTCTGCTGGATGTACACCGGCGGTTCCTCTTGAATCACAATCGGCGGGGGATAGGCCCAGTAGGGATCCCACCACCAGGCAGGGCCCCAAACGGGTCCGACGAAGACGCCCGTGCCCACGAGGAATCGATGATGCCCGAAACGGTGGTGGAACCCATGGTGTCGCCCCGCCTCGGCGAAGAGAGGCTCGCAGAAGAGCACGACGATTGAGAAGAGCAGCGCGACCGTCTTCTTCATCTCCGCCCTACTCAGCGTCGCGCCGGGGGCGCTGGCGCTGAATGCGCTCTCCGTCTCCTTGTCCCGCCCCGCCAAAAGGCGGCGGAAGGCGTGAGCGCGATTCGACGCGGTCCTACAGATGCGCCGGGCCGACCTCTGCCAACCGCTCCTCGAGCCCTTTGAGACCCAGCGCGGACACAGCGAGTTCGAACTGGTGGCCGTGGGGCTGTGCCGCGACATCGAGCGCGCCGAGTTGAAGACAGCGGGCCGCGTCGGCTTCGGAGGCCGTCCCGCACATCACGACGACCGGAATGCGGATCTCGCGGCGGGCGAGGGCCTCCAGGAACTCGACCCCGCCCATGCCGGGCAGTCGTAGGTCGAGCAGGATGGCGTCGGGCCGATCGTGGCTCAAATAGGCAAGCGCATCTTCCGCCCTGGCGATGATGAGGGCGGCATGGCCTTCCCGCTCCACGTAGTCGGCCAGGACGCTCGCCACCTCCCGATCATCCTCGATAATCATGATCCAGAGCTTCCGACGCAGGAGGAGATCATCGACCGCCTGCCTGACGAGGCAGAACTCTGCCCGGTCGACGTCGACGAACGCGAAGGCGACGCCGTCGGGTTCTGTCCGGACGGCAAGCGCCTTCACGGTTACGTGTGTGCCGCCCCGGGGAAGGTCGAAGTCGAGGCGCACGACTGAATCACGCCGGCCATGGCCGTTGCGGACCCTCATTCCGAACGGGCTGAGGTCCTCCGCCTCGGCGGTCCACGACTTCCCGGAGGCTTCGGTGACTCGCACGTCCAAGGCCACGTGACAGCGCGGGTACGCTCGTCGGCTTGGCTTCAATCTCCACCTCCAGATTCTTCAGTGTAGCGCCCACCGCGGCCGTGCGCAACCGCGCGGCTGAGTGACGCACCAAGGTGACCGGTGTACCGGCGGGGTTCCCGTCATCACGGACGGCCCGACCCGCACCCCGCGGGGTAGCTGGATAGCCCACTATCGGCGGCGGTCGCGCGGGGAACGCTCCGAATTCCCTGCCCTCCCCCGTACGGTCCCTCTCGAGCGGATGAGCGGCCGGCAGGAGAACTTCACCGCCCAGGCCCGGCGACCGTCTGGGCGCGTGATACCCTGCCAGGCGTATGCCGAGTGCCGCCGCCGACTGGCTCTACCGCGCCCTCTACGGTGGCGTCCTGAGCCGGCTCCCAGAGCCTACCGCGCTCGCTCTCGGCCAGGCCGGGCTCCGCCTGCTGCCGCTCGATCGTCTGGGCGTGTTCCGCTCGCGGGACCCTCGGCTGGCGGTGAAGCTGGGTGGCGTGCAACTCGGCAACCCGCTGATCCTCTCCTCGATGTACTACGACACCGCCATCCTGCACCGCGCGATGGGACTCGGATTCGGTGCCGTCACGACCAAGAGCATCACCCGCACCCCCCGACCCGGGCATCCGGAGCCGAACCTCGTGCGGCGCTGGTCGGCCGAGGGACCGGGTCTCGTCAACTGCAACGGCTTCAAGAACCCCGGACTCGACGCCTATCGCGCCGTACTGCCCGGGCTGCCCCACCGGGTCCCGCTGATCGTCGCCGTCGCTGGCGAGTCGATCGACGACTACGTCGCGCTCGTCGAGGGCCTTGCGCCCTTTGCCGACCTCGTCGAGTTCAACATCTCCTCGCCCAACACCGCCCTCGTCTACGAGTGGAGTCGGAAGCCGGCTGAGCTGGGCGTCCTCTTCCGGCGCGTGCGCGCGGCGACGGCGCGGCCCCTCATCGTCAAGCTCTCCCCCGATTTCGCGGACACGAACGAGGGCGCCATCATCCCGGCTGCCCTCGACGCGGGCGTGACGATCGTCAACTACGGCAACACCCGTCGGATCGCCGAGCCGAGGCTCTCCCAGGGCGCGGGCGGACTCTCGGGCCCCGAGCTCTTCCCGGCGACGTTCGAGAACCTCCGCCGAACCCGCGCGAAGTTCGGCAACTCGCTCGAGATCATCGCGACCGGCGGCGTCGACTCCCCGGACAGGGCCCTCGCGCTGCTCCGGGCGGGCGCCACCGCCTGCGCCTACTTTACCGGCTTCATCACCCGGGGGCCGAGCCTCGCCCGGGCGATCCTGGACCGACTCTCGGCGGAGCTCGACCGGGCGGGCCGCGGCTCGCTGGACGAGCTTCGACGAAACTGAGCTGCGCAGATACCCACAGCCTGTCCACATTTCCACAGTTATCCACCACTGCCCGAAGCCGACGGTCTGGTGCGGTTTGGCGTCCGTCGTGCCCAAAAACGACGGTCCTTCAATTCACCGCGGGCATCCCTGCCCGGATCGTCACTCGGCAAGGGGCGCCCGGGGCCGGGCTCGACTCAATCGCGCATTTGACGGGGCCAAACGAGGCCTTGACACGCCCGCGCACGGTTCTTACCGTGGGCGAGACCTGTCCTGATGAGGTTCAGAACGCGGCCATCGCGGTTAACTCGGTCCACCCAGAGGAAGGCGCGGCATGGAAACCAGTCGACGGCCGCTCGCGAAGGTCGAAGGACGGCGACGAATGCGACAGAGCGGCCTCACGATCGCGTGGCGCGGAACGCCGAGGCTCGACGACTGGGTCGCCTACATCGTGAACGGCACGAAGTCCAAGAAGCTGATCCTCGCCGACGTCGTCTCCGAGGGGAAGCTCAAGGGGATGCTCTCGCGCCTGCAGACGATGTCGAAGAAGGAAATCGAGAAGCTAGCCAAGGCGTAGCGCGTTCAGAGGTCGAGCGGTTCGACGGACGCGACGATTGAGGGATCCGCCTGCCAGAGCGCCGGATCGCCGTCGACGTACAGCTCGATCATGTTCCCGTCCGGATCCTCGCAGTAGATCGACTGGCTCACGCGATGATCCGCGGTCCCGCGGATCGGCACGCCGTGGGCCTCGAGCTGAGCCTTCGCGGCCCGCAGCTCCTCCAGACGATCGCCGATCTTGAGCGCGACGTGGTAGAGGCCGACAGCGTCCCGCGGCGCGGGCCGAGCGGTCGGCCCGAGCGCCAGCACGGCGAGGTCGTGGTGATTCGTGCCCGCCGAGAAGAAGGCCATCCGGCCCCGGTAGCGCGCCACCTCGGTCAGCCCGAGGGCGTCGCGGTAGAAGGCGGCGGCGCGGTCGAGGTCCCGCACCTTGAGCACCACGTGTCCCACGTGCTTGACGGAGATCGCCATCGTCAGATCACTCCTCGCTCGGCCAGGCTCGTGAAGTGCCCGCGGCCGATGATGATATGGTCGTGGATCCGGAGGTCGAGGAGCTTCGCACACTCCACGAGCTGGCGCGTGAGCCGCACGTCCTCGCGGCTCGGCGTCGGGTCCCCGCTCGGATGGTTGTGGAGGAGGATCACCGAGGCGGCCGACTCGAGGATCGCCGGCTTGAAGACCTCGCGCGGATGCACGAGGCTCGCCGACAGCGTGCCCTCGGAGACGACCACGTCGCGCAGAAGCCCGTTCCGCGCATCCAGCAGCGCCACCCGGAACACCTCCCGCCGTAGCTCTTCCATCAGCGGCCCGAACGCCGCGTGCACGTCGCTCGGGCTCGAGAGCACCGTGCGCGCGGCAGGCACTCGCGCGCGCAGCCGACGCGTCAGCTCGAATGCGGCCGCGAGACGGACCGCCTTCGCGCGACCGACACCCTTGATCCGCGCCAGCTCGGCCACGTCCCGGCCGGCGAGGCCGGCGAGCGAGCCGTACTCTACGAGCATCTCCCGGGCGAGGTCCACCGCCGTCCGGCCGCGCACACCGGAACCGAGCTGGATGGCGAGCAGCTCCGCGTCGGCGAGCGCCTGACCGCCGCTGAAGTACAGGCGCTCGCGCGGGCGCTCCGCCATGGGCCACTGACTGATCGCGGACATGCTCCCTGAGTACGCGCGATCGGCGCGCCCGTCAACGTCGCTAATCAGATACGCCCCGGCGAGCCCTCGACCTTGATCGTCCGCGGTTCGTCGCCGAGCCCCCTGAGGTGGACCCAGATCGTCTTGGCGGGCAGGAGCGCGCGGAGCTTGTCGGCCCACTCGACCACGGTGACGCCGTCGCCGTCGATATACTCCTCGAGCCCCAGGTCCAGAAGCTCGGCCAGGCTCTCGGTTCGGTAGGCGTCGACGTGAAACACTGGCAGGCGACCCTGGTACTGGTTGACGAGCACGAAGGTCGGGCTCGAGACGATCTGGTTGACGCCGAGGCCGCGGGCGAGGCCCCGAATGAAGCAGGTCTTGCCCGCGCCGAGATCGCCGACCAGCGCGACCACGCTCCCCGGCCGGAGTCGGGCGGCCAGCGTCTCGCCTGCCCGCTCGGTCTCCTCGGGGCTCGCGCTCTGGAGCTCAGTCGCGGGGGGCATCCTGCTGCACCTCCCGGATCGCGGCTGGGATCGCCTCGATCACGTCGCCCGCGATGAGCCCCTCCTCTCCCTTCTCCCGAGCAGCGAGGTCGCCGGCGAGGCCGTGCAGGTAGGTCGCGGCGCAGAGCGCCCCGAGCGGCTCCAGGCCGCGCGCGAGGAGGGCGCCGACCATGCCCGTGAGGACGTCGCCGGTGCCGCCGCTGGCCATGCCGGGATTCCCGGTCGGGTTGAGAAAGGTCGGGCCGGCGGGCGCGCTGATCACGGACAGAGCGCCCTTCAGCACGACGTGGGCGCCGTGGGCCGCGGCGAAGCGCCGGGCCGTCTCGATTCGGTCGGCCTGGACCGCGCCCACGGAGAGGCCGAGCATCCGCGCCATCTCGCCGGGGTGGGGCGTGAGGCAGCGGGCGCCCGCCGCCCGCGCGAGCGTGTCGAGGTGCCCGGCGAGCGCGGTGAGCGCGTCGGCGTCGATCACCATCGGCGCCGGCACGGCGCGGACCAGGTCCCGCACGAGCGCCTGGGTCTCGGCGTCGAGCCCGAGCCCGGGGCCGAGCGCGACCGCGCCGCGCGCGGCCGCCAGCGTCGCGAGCCGCTCCTTCGCGGCGAGGCCGACCGTCTGGGCTGCCGTCTCCGGCAGCGGCTCGGTCATGCATTCGACGACCAGCGCCGCCACGATCGGCTGCTGGGAGCGCGGCGCGGCGATCGTGACGAGGCCGGCGCCGGCGCGCATGGCCGCCCGGCCGGCGAGGGCGGCCGCGCCCGTCTTGCCGACCGAGCCCGCGACGATCAGCAGATGACCGAACTCACCCTTGTGAGACTCCCGGCGCCGAGGCGGGAGGTGGCGAGCGATGTCGGCGGGCTCGAGCACGAAAACGCTGGCCGCCTGTCGGGTCTCCTCGGCGGGCAGGCCGATCGGCACGACGCGAACCTCGCCCGCGAGGTCGCGGCCCGGGGGCAGCAGAAGGCCGCGCTTGAGCCCCTCGAACGTCGTCGTGAGCGCGGCACCCACGACCGCGCCCGGCGCCTGGCCCGTGTCGGCGCACAACCCCGAGGGCAGGTCGAGCGCGACCACGGGGAGGCCGCTCTCGTTGATCCGAGCGATCGCGTCGGCGACGAGGCCCGCGGGCGCCCCGCTCGCTCCCGTCCCGAGCAAGGCGTCGACGGCCAGCGCGCAGGAGGCGTCGAGCGCGTGCTTGAGCCCGGCGATCCCCCCGGAATCCGTGACCTCCACCGGCCGGAGCCGCGCGGCGACGAGGCGCGCGAGCTTCGACGCCGCGTCCCCCCTGACGTCGGCGGCACGGCCGATCAGGAACACGCGCACGCGCGCTCCCCCGCCCGCGAGCCGCCGCGCCACCACGAACCCGTCACCGCCGTTGTTGCCCTTGCCGCACACCACGACGATGCCGAGGCCACGGAGCGGCCGCTTGTGCGCCGCGAGGAAGGACCGGATCTCGGCGGCGGCGCCGCGCCCGGCGTTCTCCATGAGCGTGGAGCCGGCAATGCCCAGCTCGGCGATCGCGCGCCGGTCCAGGGCGCGCATCTCGGCGGCGGTGAAGACGGGCTTCAGGGCTTGTCCCGGGCGGGGATCGCGGCCGGCGGCGGAGCGTTGAGGAGGGCCGCCGCCTGCCCGAGAAAGTCGGCCAGGATCGCGGTGTAGAGCGGGCGCCAGTCCGCGCGCGCCGCCCGTGGGATCTCGATATGGAGCGCCCGTCGTGGGAGCCGGAGCACGCCCGACTGCTTGGCGGCGGAGGCGGTGTAGCGAAGCTCATCGAGCGGCTCGACGAGCACGGCGAGCCGTGGCGCCGCCGGCTCCGTGCGTAGCCGGGCGTCCCGAATCAGCTCGAGGAGGGTACGGAGGCGCCAGGCGTCGTCGCGGTCGATCCCGACCGTCGCGATTTCAAGTCGTCCGGCCGACTCGCGGCTACCGTTGCCGTGGATCTCCACGTACAGGGCCAGCGGCGCCGCCGCGGCCTCGAGCACTCGGCGTTCGAACTCCGCGTAGACCCGCTCGGCGCTCGGGGTCGCGACCTCTTCGGCGGACGGACGCCCAGGGACGCCCTCGGTCGGCCGGTTCACCTCGTACCGGCGCCCGGGCCGCCCGCTCGCCTCGGCTTCGAGCCCGAACCCGCCCGCGACCACCAGCCCAAACCCGGTCCGCCGCGCCACCTCGGCCGCGATCTCGCCCGTGTAGGGGTCGGAGGTGCCATGCGGCGCCGCCACCACGACCCCCGCCCGGCCTGGCTTCGTCCAGATCTGCCCGCCTTCGACCCCGGACTCGGGTCGGACCTGAATCGTCGCGCAGCCGGACAGGAGGACGGAGAGGGCGGCCACGCTATGGAGTGCTCGCCTCGTCATCGACCAGCATCGCCTGGGCGCACGCGTACTCGCCATCGTGCGTCAGCGTGAGCAGCATTCGCCGCCCCCCACGCGCCTCGCCGATCGCGCGCGACCGGCCGGAGAGCACGAGGACCGGCGGCTGGCCCCGCTCCCGCCGCACTTCGAGCTCGCGCCAGCGGACGCCGAGGCGGAGCCCGGTGCCGAGCGCTTTGAGGCCGGCCTCCTTGGCCGCGAACCGGGCGGCGAGGTGCGGGACGGGGTCCCGGCGCGCCCGACAGTAGGCGAGCTCCTCCTCGGTGAAGACGCGCTCGAGGAAGCGGTCCTGCCAGCGCTCCACGACCCGCCGGAGGCGGGGGATCTGCACCAGATCGATCCCGATGCCCTGGATCTTCACACCTCCCCCCTCGCCGGACAGCCGAGACTCACGCGCCGATCGAGCTCTTGATCAGAGCGGCGAGCTCGGCGGCCATGGTCGCGATCTGCTCGCGGTCGGGGCCCTCGATCATCACCCGGGCGAGCGCCTCCGTGCCGGAGTAGCGGATCAGGATCCGCCCGGCGCTGTTCATGTCCGCCTGGAATCCCTGCACGCGCTCGCGGAGGCCCGCGAGGCTCTCGATCGGCGGCTTCACGCGGACGGGCACGTTGACCAGCACCTGGGGGAACTTCCGCACGCACGCCGAGAGCGACTCGAGCGATTCGCGAGTCTCGCGCATCACGGCCAGGAGCTGGAGCCCCGAGAGGATCCCGTCGCCCGCCGGCGAGTGATCGAGCAGGAGCACGTGGCCGGACTGCTCGCCGCCGAGGTTGGCGCCGATCCGCTGCATCTCCTCGTGGACATAGCGATCGCCGACCTGGGTTTTGACGATCCCGATGCCGGCGGCGGCCAGCGCTTGATCGAGCCCGAGGTTTGCCATCACCGTCGTGACGACGACGCCGCCCTTGAGGCGGCCGGCTCTCGCAAGGTGGCGGGCGCAGATCGCGAGCGCGAAGTCCCCGTCGCGGATCGTGCCCGTCGCGTCGACCGCGATCAAACGATCGCCGTCGCCGTCGAACGCCAGGCCGATGTCGGCGCGCGCGGCTCGCACCCGGGGGACGAGGGCTTCCGGGTACATGGCGCCGCAGCGGCGGTTGATGTTCGTGCCGTCGGGCCGCGCGCCCGTCGTGATGACGCGGGCGCCGAGGCCGCGGAACACCTGCGGCGCCACGCGGTAGGTGGCGCCGTGGGCGCAGTCGAGCGCGATCGTCAGGCCGTGGAGGTCGAGCGGGAAGCGGCGGCGCAGGAAGGCGGCGTACTCGTGCTCGGCGCGCCGGTACTCGACGAGCCGCCCGATCTCGGCCCCGCGTGCCCGCGGCGCCGTGTCGGCGCCCGCGAGCCGCTTCTCGATCTCGGCCTCCCAGGCGTCGGGGAACTTCGTGCCCTCGGACGAGAACAGCTTGATCCCGTTGTCCTCGAACGGGTTGTGGGAGGCCGACAGCACCACGCCGCCGTGGGCGTCGAGCGCGCGAGTGAGGTGGGCGATGCCGGGCGTCGGGAGCACGCCGACCGCGAAGCACTCGGCGCCGGCCGAGAGCGCGCCCGCCACCAACGCGGCCTCGAGCAGCGGACCCGAGCGCCGCGTGTCGCGGCCGATGACGATGCGCACGGTGTCGAGGCCGCGCTCGGCGCGAAGGGTGGCGACGAGCTCGCGGCCGAGCCGATACACCCGCTCCGGCGTGAGCGGCTCCTCGTTGGCCACCCCGCGGATGCCGTCGGTCCCGAATAGGCGGGTCACCGCGCGCCTCCCCCCCCGTGCGTGTCGCGCTCCTCTCTGACCTCCACCGTCACGTCGACGCTACGGCGCTTCGTCAGGCGCACCGCGCCGGGCGCCGGGATAAGCTCCGCCCGGCGCGTGATCGGCCCGCGCACGCCCGAGATGTCGATCGGCGACGTCTGGACGCGCGACCGACTCGCCACTTCCGAGCGGGGTCCGCGCACCTCCACCGTCGGTGGCGCGACCGACACGCGGCCCACCCGGTAGCCGGGCTCCGGCGACCCCGTGAGCTGGGGCACGACCCGGACTTCCGCGGTGGCGACCGGCTCGAGGGTCAGGCGCAGGCGGGCGGGGCTCACGCGGAGGACGGTGACGTCCCGGGGGGCGAGGACCTGGTCGGGGTGGAGCTCCACCAGAGCGTCCCCGACCCCGACCCGGGCCACGTCCACCTGCGCCCGGAAGTCGTCGGAGGTCAGGCGGCGGAGCGCCGACCGGTTCCCCTGCACCTGCACGTCCACCGTGTCGGGAGCGGGGCCCGCGAGCATCAACCCCGACGGGACGTTCAGGTATTCGACGCGGGCCGAGAGCACAATCTCCCCCTTCTCTCCGCCGACGACGAAGAGCCACAGCGTGAACGCGATGACGAGGGACAGGAGCTTCAGCTCCCAGTATCGGAGTACTCCGTGGAGGAGGGCGCCGCTCACGGCCTGTCGCATCGCCACCCCCCCGCGCGGCCCACCTCACTTCGGCTCGGGCCGGAGCAGCAGGCGGCGCAGGCCGCCGAGGAGCGTCTCCGTCTCCCGCGCCGGCACGCCCACGCCCAGCAGTTGCCCCAGCCGTCGCCGGAGCGTCTCCCCGTCGAGGGGTGTCTCGATCTGCCCCTCCGAGACCACCGAGATGCGCCCCGTCTCCTCCGACACCACCAACGCCGCGGCGTCGGTCTCCTCGCTGATTCCGAGCGCCGCCCGGTGCCGCGTACCAAGCTCCCGCCCGAGCTGCATGTTGCGCGACAGCGGCAGGAAGCAGCCGGCCGCGACGACCCGGTTGCCTTGGACGAATACGGCGCCGTCGTGCAGCGGCGAGTAGGGGAGGAAGATGCTTCCGAGCAACTCGGGCGACACGAGTGCGTCCAGTCCGACCCCGAGCTCGGCGTAGTGCCGGAGGCCGGTCGTCCGCTCGAAGACGATCAGCGCGCCGATACGCCGTGCCGCGAGCGACTCGGCCGCCTTGAGGACCGTGTCGAGCACGTGCGTCCGCTGCGCACGGGCAGGCCCGAGGACCCCTTGGAGCAGCGGCCCCCGCCCGACCTCGGCGAGCGAGCGTCGGAGCTCCGGCTGGAAGAGCACGATCAGCGCGATCACCCAGAATGACCAGAGGTTCCCGAGGATCCAACTCGTGCTGTACAGCTCGAGCCGCCGGGCGACGACGGTGGCGCCCGCGAGGAGGGCGACGCCCGTCAGCATCTGCACCGCGCGCGTGCCCCTGAAGGTCACCAGGACCCGGTAGGCCACTGCCGCCACGACCAGGATGTCGACGGCGTCGCGCCAGCGGAACGCGGCGAGCGCGCCCGGGATCATGCCCGCAAGGCCTCCGAGAGGCGGACGGCGTCGCGGGTCTCGGCCACGTCGTGGGCGCGGATCAGGGCAGCGCCGCGCAGCACCGCGACGGTGGTCGCCGCCAGCGAACCCGCCAGCCGCTTCGCCGGCTCGGCGTGGCCGGTGAGGACGCCGATGAACGACTTCCGGGAAACGCCCACGCAGAGGGGGCGGCCAAGCGCACGCAGCCGGTCGAGCCGGGCGATCACCGCCACGTCCCGCTCATACCAGGGCCGGGGACCCGCACGGAGGAAGCCGATGCCGGGGTCGAGGACGACGCGCTCGTCCGGCACCCCGGCGTGCCGCGCCTCGGCGAGGCTCTCTGCGAGCGCCCGCAAGACGGTCTCGATCGGGTCGGCCCCGCCCGCTCGGGTCGCGGCCGCCGCGTCGGTCGCGAGGATCACCCCCGCGCCGCGCGCCGCGACCAGCGCCGCCACGGCGGGGTCGCCGTGGAAGCCGGTCACGTCGTTGACGATCGCGGCGCCCGCGTCGAGCGCCGCCCGCGCCGGCGCCGCGCGGGAGGTGTCGGCCGAGAGGGGAACCGCGCACTTGTCGGCGAGCCGCCGGATCGCCGCCGCCAGGCGGTCCGCCTCCTCGGCCTCGCTGATCTCGGTCGGCAGGTAGGGCGCCGTGGACCGGGCGCCGACGTCAAGGATCGCCGCGCCCGCCGCCACCATATCGTCGGCGGCCCGCAGGAGATCGTCGGGATCCGGGTGCACCGAGCCCGCGTAGAAGGACTCGGGGCTCACGTTCAGGACGCCGATGATCGCGACGGGGAGGCCGTCGCCGACGGTCACTCCTCCCAGGATGGCCCGCAGCGTCTCGGCGGACATATCCCCAAATCCCATCGCCCCGAGATGGCCACGCGAGAGGGTGCTGACTCCGCCAGCTTCACTGCGTCATCGGCCGGCGGGGCGCCCCCGGCCTGGCTCAGGCGGGTGCCGGCGCGCCAAAGGGCGCGCCGGTCCGGAGGATCCGGGCGACTTCCTCGCCGTCGAGCGACTCGCGCTCGAGCAGCGCGCGCGCCAGCGCGTGCAGCTTTTCGAGATTCTCTTCGAGGATCTGGCGCGCCCGGCGCGCGCAGTCGCCGATGATGCGCTTGATCTCCACGTCGATCTGGAGCGCGGTCTCCTCGCTGTAATCCTTCTGCCGGGCGACTTCCCGGCCGAGGAAGATGTGCTCCTCGTTCTTGCCGAACGTGAGGGGGCCGAGCTTCTCGGACATGCCCCACTCGCAGACCATCTTGCGCGCCATCTCCGTGGCCTTCTCGAGATCGTCCCCGGCCCCCGTCGTGAGCTGGTTCAGCACGACCTCCTCGGCGGCCCGACCGCCGAGGAGGATCGTGATCCGGTTGATGAGATACTCCTTCGAGTAGTTGTACTTGTCGTCGAGCGGCAGCTGCTGGGTGAGTCCGAGGGCTCGACCCCGCGGAATGATCGTGACCTTGTGCACGGGATCGGTGCCGGGCAGGAAGTCGGCGACCAGGGTGTGGCCCGCCTCGTGATACGCGATCGTCCGCTTCTCGGCGTCGCTGATGATCATCGACCGCCGCTCGACGCCCATCAACACCTTGTCCTTGGCGTTCTCGAAGTCCGTCATCTCGACGAACTTCTTGTTCTGCCGGGCGGCGAGGAGGGCGGACTCGTTGACCAGGTTCGCGAGGTCGGCCCCCGAGAAGCCGGGGGTCCCGCGCGCCAGCACCTTCAGCTCGACGTCCGGCGCCAGCGGGATCCGGCGGGCGTGGACTCGGAGGATCTCCTCCCGTCCCTTGACGTCGGGTCGTGGCACCACGACCTGCCGGTCGAAGCGGCCCGGGCGCAGCAGCGCGGGGTCGAGCACGTCCGGCCGGTTGGTGGCGGCGATCAGGATGACCCCGTCGTTGGTCTCGAAGCCGTCCATCTCGACGAGGAGCTGGTTCA
>QHRX01000060.1 GCA_003221455.1 Candidatus Rokuibacteriota bacterium | reverse complement strand
CCCGGTCACGGGTCGCGGCGCGGGGCGCACGCGGTGATCTTCTCGTCTTCGGCATGGCTATCCCCCGGCCACGTCACCTAAAAATCGCATCACGCGGCAGTTTCCGTCGAAAGAATAGCCGGGCGATCGGGAATGTCAAGGTTTGGGTTGCCCGCGTCAAAATTCGTGTGCGGGCGCCTCGAGGCATCCGCGCCTCGCTCGAGTGAGGAATTTTGGCGCCCGTGGCCCCCGGAGGATAGACAGACCGTCGCCTTTTGGTGACCGCAACCGCGAGACCGCGCCACGCCGTGCAATCTGAGGCCTGTGGATAGCTGTGGACATGTGGATAAGGTCTGGCCTCGCGAAGGGAGTATCAAACCCTCGGGACGAAGAAGCAAGGATCCTTCGCGTCAAGCCCCTCCCGGTCGCGTAAGCGTGGGAACGTCTGCGATCTTCAGCATCGTGTCCGGCCTCGTGATCGGCCGGCCCCAGCATCCGGGTCGCCGCGGGCTCAGATGGTCCAGCCGCTTCGGCTGGGGACTCGGGCCGCCGGCTTCCACGTCGCGCCACCGCTTTCGGTTGCGGAGACCTGCGACGACAGCCTCTTTCTGACGAGCCCCCGGCAGCAAGACGACGCCGGGCAAAGTTCTCCGTGTGCGGGACCGCGGGCGGTCGGGAGCGGGTCAATCGACGGGAGCAGGTGTAGAGTAGCGGCCGACAGCCGACTCCCGGGAGGACATCCCATGACCCGCAAGCCGCCGCCGACACCAAAACCTGCGACCGCCGAGGCCGTCGTCGACCCCCGCCACCGCTGGGACCGGCCGCTCCAGGCCCCCGGCCACATGCAGGTCGACTTCGAGGAGCGCGTGGACTTCCGGCGCCTCCACGCCTACCGCCTCGGCCGCGTGCGCCAGGCGCTGGGCCGCTCGGGTCTGGGGGGCCTGCTCCTCTTCGACCAGCACAACATCCGCTACGTCTCGAGCACCGTGATCGGCGAATGGGCACGCGACAAGCTGACGCGCTGGTCGCTCCTCACCGGCAACGGGGAGCCCTGGGTGTGGGACTTCGGCTCGGCGGCCCGCCATCACCGGCTCTACGCGCCGTGGATCCCGGAGCGACAGTCACTGGCGGGGATGGTCGGCATGCGCGGCGCCGTCTCGCCCCGGGCCGGGCTCTTCAAGCAGGCCGCCCAGGAGATCAAGGACATCCTCAAGGCCGAGGGCGTGGCCGGGATGCCGCTCGGCATCGACGTCGTCGAGCCGCCCTTCCTCTTCGCCCTCCAGGCGGCGGGGGTCGAGGTGCGCGACGGCCAGCAGGTCATGCTCGAGGCGCGCATGCTCAAGAGCCACGACGAGCTGACGCTCTTGAACATGGCGGCGGCCATGGTGGACGGCGTCTACCAGGACGTCTTCGAGGCGCTCCGGCCCGGGGTGCGCGAGAACGAGATCGTGGCCCTCGCGACCAAGCGGCTCTACGAGATGGGCGCGGACTGCGTGGAGGCGATCAACTCGATCTCGGGCGAGCGGTGCAGCCCCCATCCCCACAACTTCACCGACCGCCTGATCCGCCCCGGAGACCAGGCGTTCTTTGACATCATCATGTCGTTCGTCGGCTACCGGACATGCTACTACCGCACCTTCAGCGTGGGCCGGGCCACGCGCGCGCAGGTGGCGGCCTACAAGAAGGCGCGCGAGTGGATGGACGAGGCGATCGCGCTCATCAAGCCCGGTGTGACCACCGACAAGATCGCGCGCGCGTTCCCCAAGGCACCGGACATCGGCTTCGACAGCGAGATGGCGGCCTTCGGCCTCAACTTCTGCCACGGCATTGGCCTCGGCCTCCACGAGCGCCCGATCGTCAGCCGCCTGAACTCGTTCGACGATCCCATGGAGCTCGAGGCGGGGATGATGTTCGCCGTGGAAACCTACTGCCCGGCCGCCGACGGCGTCTCCGCCGCGCGGATCGAGGAGGAGGTGATCGTGACGCCGAGCGGGGCCCAGATCATCACGCTCTTCCCGGCCGAGGAGCTGCCCATCGCGAATCGCTACTAGGGGTGGCGCTCGGGGCGAGGAACGGCTCGCGCCCCGAACCACCAGCGGCAGCCCGGACCGAGCGGGCGACGCGGGCCTTCCCGATGGCCGGGCCCGATTACGATGCCTGAGCGCGACTCAGCTCAGTGTCGGGAGCCTCGGGCACCGTGCCCGCGGCGGCGGTGGTGGCACGGACGGCCGCGCCCGTCGCGGCGACGGTGAAGAGCGCGGTGAACCGCTCGAGCGCCGCGTTCGGCATCGCGCGCTCCCATTCTTCCATCTCGTCGTCGATCGCCGCCTTCCACGCCGCCTCGGCTCGCTTTTCCCAAAGCCCGGGATCGTCGACGTAGTAGTCGAGGGCCTGGACGGTCGTCACCCAGCCGGATTCGGGGCAGACAAATCGCCGGGACTGCGCATCCCAGCTCGCATATTTCTCCATGGTGTCCAGGAGCCGCCCGATGGCCTCGGGACTCTTGAGGCCCAGCTCGGCGTTCAACACCGCCAGTTCTTCGTGGGAGGGGCGCTGGACGTCTTTCTGGCTGAGCAGACTGGCGAACGTCGGCTCGACGCGCCCGTCCTCGTAGACGGTGCAGACCTGGTCGTTCGCCCGAACGTGCCATACGGCGGCCGCCGAGCAGCGTGATCGATCCCCGTGATCACAGCGCCACACGAAGGTGACGACGGGGGCTTGACCGGGCAGCTGCAGCGAGAAATATCTGCTGACGGCTCGCGCCGCGTCCTCCTCCGTGGGCGGAGGCGCTTCCGCGGTGACGCCTGACGGGAGCGGGTCCGAGAGAGGCGCTGGCGGCACCGCGGCGCGGACGCTCGGCTCGCGGTCGGTGGCGTCCGACGGCTGAATGTCGCCGGTGGGCGCGGCCGTCGTCGCCGCTTGGATGTGGAGATAGAGATCCCCGCGGCCGACCTCCCCTGGGAGCCCGAAGCGACGAAGGCGGAGGACGGTCCCCGCACCGATGCCGTCGGGCAACGTGACCATCTTCCGGCGCGCTCGATTGGTCACCCCGGCCGGAACGCCCAGAGCGAGGTCGACATGCAGGTCCTGACCGCGTCGTCGGTCGGCCGACGAGATCTGCTGCTCCTGCGCTCCACTGCTCCGGTCAGCTCGATCCCCGGCATCCCGCGAGCCGGCGACGCCGCTCAGTCCCGAACCACCACAACTCGGACAGGGGAGGCTTGAATTTCGGCCGATGATTCCATATCCGCTACAGGCTCTGCAGCGAAA
>QHRX01000059.1 GCA_003221455.1 Candidatus Rokuibacteriota bacterium | reverse complement strand
GAGGTAGCGGCGGCCATCGGTCTCGAGCAGCGTGGCCCGGGCGCGGACCGTCATGCCGACCGGCGTCGGGGCGAGGTGCTTCATCTCGACCATCGTGCCCACGGTCGAGGCGCCCGGCGGCAGGTGGGGATGGATCAGCGTGCCGGCGGCCTGCTCGAGCAGGCCGATGAGGAAGGGCGTCGCCAAGACCGTGACGCCGGGATTGCCGAGGACGTCGGCGGTGCGGTCGGAGGTCACGGTGAGGGCGACCTCCGCGGTGGCGCCGGGCCGGATCTCCATCCCGCGCCTCAGCCCATCAGGAGCGCGCCGGGCGTCTCCCGGCCCATCATCCGGATCTGCTCCTTCGAGATCCCCTCGGCCAGGAGCGCGCCGACGAACGCCTTGTAGCCGTCGGGCGGGGTGGGATTACCGGTCTGGCCGAGGTCGGTGGCGAGGACGAAGTGGTCGGCGCCGACCGCCTTGATCCGCTCGGCGGTTTCCTTCGGCGCCACCTGCCGCCAGTGGCGCATCCAGGCGAGGTGCGCGGACGGCCCCATGAGCGGCCCCATCGCGCAGAGCTCCATCTTGACGCCGATCGCCGCGGCCTGCCGCATCTGCTCGAGCGTCATGTTCACGACTTCGAACTGGGCGTGGGTGATGAGCACGCGCTCGCAGCCGGCGTCGCGCGCCGCCTCCGCGATGGCGAGGGCCTCGGTGGCCGAGGAATGGCCCGTGCAGACCACGACCCTCTGTTGGGCGCAGATCTTCAGGACCTCGCGCACGGCCGGCAGCACCGCGCCGTCCCCGCCGACGACCTTGATCCCCTCCGGCGCGTCCTTGAAGTGCTTCACGTGATGGTCGGCGTCGAAGGTGGGGAACCATACGACGCGCCCGAACCCACCCTGCATCCGCCACATCCACTGGACCGCCTCGGGGTTGATTCCGCCCACGGCCGTGTTGAGCACGATGCCGCCGAACACCTTCACGCCCGGGACGTGCTTGCGGACGAGCCACGCGCGGTCTGCGGTGAGGGCGACGTGATTCTTGAGCACGAGCGCCTCAAGGCTGTCGTCGCGGGCGAGCGTCACGGCCTCGTCGTCGTCGATTGACCGGCCGAAGACATCGGGCGCGCAGTGGACGTGGAAGTCGATGAGCCCCTCGACGGGGCTGACCGCGGGCGGCGGCGGCGGGAACACCCGGCCCTGGGCGAGGGCGACCCCGCGGAGCGTCCCGAGCGCGGCCAGCCCGGCCGCGCCGCCCGCAGCCAGCGTCATGAACTCGCGCCGCGTGGCGCCGGCAGGGCCCGCCGAAGCCGCGTCGTCGCCGCAGCAACTCGTGAAGCGCCAGCGGAAGAGGCGAGACGGCGTCATCGGATTCTCCTCGGCGCGGGTCTGATGAGTGTCCGGTCCCGCCGGACCCGCGGGAGAGCGTCGCTCCAAGCGCGACCGCTGTCAAGCGCGCCCGTGCTACGCCGCACCGATCAGTGTCCAGAGGGCCGGCGGCAGACGCGCCGCGAGGGCCGAGGGCTCGACGCTCGTGGCCGGCGGTGCGTATCGCCTCGCCTGCCCACCAGTCGAGGGGCGGAGCGGAACGGGGTGAAGAGGGACGCGCCTGCGGTAGGCGGCCCTTCAGGCGGCGCGACGCGTCGGATCGGGCTCGCGCACGAAGCAGCCGGCGATCAGCGCGGCGGCCTGGACGCCGGCGGCGACGAGGAAGGCGGCGGAAAAGCTGCCGGTCACGTCGACGACACGGCCGAGGATGACGGGGAGGAACATGCCGCCCGCGAAGCAGGAGGCGTTGAGGACGCCCATCGCGGTCCCCGCGAGCTCCCGCGGGAACATCGCCGTCACCATGACGTACGGTGTGACCATGCCGCCCGCGACGAGCCCAGTCGCAGCCGCGACCGCCGCCGCGCCGGCGAAGGCGAGCCCGGGCCCGACCAGGGCGAAGGCGGCGCACGCCGCGACGTTGGCGACCTCGCTCGCGAGGTACACGGCCTTCGGCCGACCGAGTCGGTCGCTCACGTAGCCGGCGAGCGGCCAGGACACGATGGTGCCGGCGGTGAGGAGGCTGGTGAGGAGCCCCGCCTCCGCCGCCGACACGCGGAGGCGCTCGACGAAGAATGCGGGCAGGAAGGTCACCATGCTGAAGTAGGCGCCGTACGCCAGCAGGACGGTCAGATTGTACGGCCAGATCGCTGGCGTCGCGAGCACGCGGCCGAGGGCGCCGGCGGTCGCCCCCCGGGCGCCGCCGCCCTCGGAATGGTGAGCGCGTACGAAGACCACGATGAGCGGCAGCAGGGCCAGCACCGGCAGGGCCGTGGCGCCGTAGGCCAGGCGCCAGCCCCACCGGTCGGCGAGCCACGGCACCCCCACCAGGGCGAGTGTCCCGCCGACTCCGCCGCCGGCCGAGAACACGCCGGTCGCCCGGCCGCGCTCGTCCGGCGGGAACCACTCGGTGATCAGGCGCATGCCGGGTACCCAGATCGCGGCGGCGCCGGCACCGATGAGCGCGCGCGCGCCGACGCTCTCCGGGTATGTCCGGCTCGCCGCGAAGAGCACCGTGCCGAGGCCGAGGAGGCTCAGGAAGACGAGCATGACCCGTCGCGCCCCCCACCGGTCGGTGAGGACTCCGACCGGCACCTGGAACAGCGTGTACGTCCAGAAGTACGCGGTCTGGATCGTGCCGGCGGTCGTGTAGGTGATGCCGAGTTCGGCGACGAACGTTGGAATCAACGGCGAGAACGCGAGCCGGTGCACGTGAACCTCGACGAACGCGAGCGTGCACACGGCGAGGATGACCCACCGGTAGGACCGTGGCATGCGCCGGCGTTGTAGCACGCCGGGCGGGTCGGTGCAATCGCGCGGGGGATCCCGCCTTTTGGTCGTGCCCGGCCGAGCGAGACTCCGTGACCGACGCGGAGACCGGCGGACCCGCCCGAGCCAGCTCGACCGCCCCGCCGAGCCGTCCTGCTGCGTTCGGCGAGTCACCGGGCCGGCCGGCGCCGCCGACGGCGAGGCGAGCCGGATAGCCTGGCGAAGCCGGCGAGGCGGTACCGGGCCGGAGTGTCAGCCCTTCGACACGCGAACAGACAGACCGTTGAGGGAACGTCAGCAGCGTCCCCGAAGTGCTCGAAATATCGCGTTGTTATGGTCAAGCACGATTATGGCACGACGGCTGCTACGTTAGACGAAAACCCTAGGGAGGCTGAAGCAATGCTCGAACTCGGCGGGACCGTCCTTGGGCTGATCGTTGCGATGGTACTCATCGTCAGACTCTTCAGCAGCGTGTTTCAGTTGCTCGACTAGCGACCTCCCCGGACCAGCCTGAGCCGACCCGACCTTCGTGACCGCCCGGCTCGGGTTCCCGGAAGGCTCTGTCTTCCGTCTTCCGGGGCCCGACCCGCCAGTGGCCGCGGAGTCGGCTCGTCAGTTGTCCGTCGTCTCCCCATCGTGCACCGTGTCGAATCGCTCCGTCCGGCCCGCCGCCACGGGGACGGAGACACCGTCCCCCGTGGCCCGGATGGACTGCGCCGCGCCTACCTAACGGTCATCACGGATCGTTGTTCGTACGGAGCTACTCTGCAGGTCTGCTCGATCGATGCTGAAGGCGACCCACGATGGTTGGGGCTCGCGTCACCTGTCCAGCCGGTCGCACACGTCGATGTCGGACGACCGTATGACGGCGGGCAGGACGGGGCGTCCCGGCGCGGCGGGCCTGGGCTCCCGCGTCCGCACCCCTTTTCGCCTTTACCCCCGGAACGCCCCGAGGAGGTGTGCTACCGCGGGACGACCTGCAGCCAGCCTTCCGGGCACGCCCCGACGTACGGGTAGTAGACTCTAGCGCTCTGGCAGTAGTACCAATACGACGGCGCCGGCTGGATGTATACCGGGGCCGGCTCGACGTAGACAGGCGGCGGGACGTAGGCATACGGGCCATACGCCCAGTAGGGCGCTCCGAAGAACACCCGGGGGCCGACGAAGAACCGTTCGTGTCCTCGGAAGTGCTCGTGTCCTCGAAAATGCTCGTGTCCTCGGAAATGCTCGAAGTGCCCCCCGCCTCCCCCGTGCCCCCCGCCGTGATCGCCGCGCGCGGCGACGAGTTCCGCGCTCCCACCGAGCATCGTCAGCTTCTTCAGCATGACCGTTCGCCTCCTGCGCAGCTCATTGTCCTCCCCCTGGACGCGAGCCGCCAGTCCTCCAGGGCGGGCCGTCCTGCCGGACTGGCGCGATGCGTCAGCGAGAGTTCGACCCGACCCGCGGACGATCGTGTTCGGACCCTCCGGCGGGATGACCTAGCCATTTTCCCGGCTCGGTCCCTAGCCAATCGGCCGATTCCCTCGGGCGCGGACATGCGGCACGCTGAATCCAGCAGTCAACAGCCTTGGGGGGAATCGAAATGAATGACCTGGTGCTCTCGCTCTCGAATACGCTCGCCGATGCGGTCGCGCGGGCCGGCCGTGCGGTCGTCGCCGTCAACGCTCGGCGACGAGGCTCTTCGACGGGGGTCCACTGGCGTCCGGGCGTCGTCGTGACCGCCGATCACACGGTGAGGATGGACGATGAGATCACCATCACTCGCCCGGATGGGCGCCCCGTGCCGGCGACGCTGGCTGGTCGCGATCCTGGGACCGACCTCGCCGTGCTCACCGTGCCGGACGCCGAGCCAGCAGTTGCCGAGCTGGGGGACGCCGACTCGCTCAAGGTCGGCCATCCCGTGCTGGCGCTCGGCGCAGGGCCCACCGCGAGCTGGGGTGTGGTGAGCGCGGTCAGCGGCCGGTGGCACACCTGGCGGGGCGGCGAGATTGATCGGCTCCTGCGATTGGACCTCGTCTTGTATCCGGGTTTCTCGGGCGGCCCGCTCGTGGACCTCGACGGCCGGATCGTCGGGATCAACACCTCCGGACTGTCACGACACACGCCGGTGGCCATCCCCGTCGCGACGGTCAGTCGCGTCAGCGACGAGCTCCTCACGCGCGGCCACGTCGCCCGCGGCTACTTTGGTCTGGCGCTGCATCCGGTTCGACTGCCGGAGACGCTCGCGCACACGCTCGGCCTCGCGAGCCGAACGGGACTGATCGTCGTCAACGTCGAGGCCGGTGGCCCTTCCAGCGCGGCCGGACTGCTCATGGGAGACGTGCTGGTAACGCTCGATGGCGCTCCGGTGGGAGAGACGGATGACGTACAGGCCGTCCTCGGCTCGCAGCGCGTTGGATCGACGGTGCGCGCCCAGATCATCCGCGCCGGGGCGTCGGCCCAGGTCGAGATCACGGTGGGCGACCGGCCTCAGGGGAGGAGGTGACCTGTTGGAGCAGGCCCTCGGCGCCGCCGGCTTCGCCCTCCCCGATACCCTCGCGGAGCTGGCTGAGCGGATTCGTCAGATCACGGTGCGGGTCCACGGCCGGAGCTCAGGGTACGGCTCTGGAGTCATCTGGCGCGCCGACGGCCACATTGTCACCAATGCCCACGTCGCCCATCGTTTCGCCACCGTCGTGCTTCCCGATGGGCGCGCGTTCCGGGCGGAGGTCAGTGGGTGGGACCCGGAGCGCGACGTCGCCATGATCAAGGTCGACGCGGGACTCCTCCCCGCAGCGGCGATCGGCGACTCCGCGAGCTTGCGGCCAGGCGACTTGGTCTTTGCCAGCGGCCACCCGTTCGGGGGAGCGAGGGCGCTGACCGCGGGCATCGTTCATGCGGTCAGCAGACGCGGCGGGTCGAGGGGCTCGCGCTGGGTGGAGGC
>QHRX01000058.1 GCA_003221455.1 Candidatus Rokuibacteriota bacterium | reverse complement strand
CGCCTTCGAGGCCGCGTAGGCAAGCCGCTTCACGAGCTCCTCTCGGAGGCGGGAGCCAGGCACGATGTCGTCGACGAGCATCTCGGAGGCGAGCCGGTAGACATCGACGTCCTGGGCGTATTCCGCCCGCTTCTGCTGGACGTACGCCGCGCGCTCGCCCTCGGGGAGCTCCATGATCTTGTTGTAGTAGACGGCGTTGACCGCGGGCTCCGGCCCCATAATGGCGATCTGTGCTTGTGGCAGCGCCAGCGCGGCGTCGGGCTCGAAGGCGGGCCCGCACATTGCATAGAGGCCGGCGCCGTAACACTTGCGCACGGTGACCGAGATCTTGGGCACGGTCGCCTGCGACGTGGCAAAGATCATCTTCGCGCCGTGACGGATGATCCCCGCGCGTTCGACCTTCGTGCCGACCATGAAGCCCGAAACGTCGGCGAGGTACACGAGGGGGATGTTGAAGGCGTTGCAGAGCCAGATGAAGCGCGCGGCCTTGTCGGCGGAGTCTGGGAAGAGCACGCCGCCCTTGACCTTCGGCTGGTTCGCCACGATCCCCACCACGCGCCCCGCGAGCCGGGCCAGGCCCACGATGATCTCGCGCGCGAACAGGCGCTTGATCTCGAACCAGGAGCCCGCGTCGATCAGGCGGTCGATCACCTCGTACATGTCGAACCACTTCCGCTGATCGTAGGGGACGATCTCGTCGATCGATCGTCCCGGCGCCGGCTCCCCCGACTCCGAGACCGGCGGCGCCGCCTGGCCGGACGCCGGCATGAGCGCGAGGTAGCGTTTAGCTAGCTCGATGGCGTGCTCGTCCGACGAGGCGAGCACGTCACCGCAGCCGGACACCTCGCAGTGCATCCGCGCCCCGCCGAGCTCCTCCAGGGTCGTCTTCTCGCCAATGGCCATCTCGACCATGCGTGGCGAGCCCACGAACATGCTGGCCTTGCCCTCGACCATGATCACGAGGTCGGTGAGCGCGGGCAAGTAGGCTGAGCCCGCCGGCGACGGGCCGAAGAGGGCGCAGATCTGGGGCACGACGCCTGAGAGCTGGACCTCGTTATAGAAGATGCGTCCGGCGTGCAGGCGCCCCGGAAAGATTCGGATCTGCTCGGAGATGCGGCCGCCGGCCGCGTCGACAAGGTACAGCATGGGCACGCCGAGCCGCTGCGCCTTCTCCTGGATGCGCACGATCTTCTGGACCGTCTTCTCCCCCCAGGATCCCGCCTTGACGGTGTAGTCGTTGGCCATGATGGCGGCGGCGCGGCCGCCGACGAGCCCGATTCCGGTGACGACGCCGTCGGCGGGGGTGTCCGCCTCCGTGCAGCGGGCGAAGAGCCAGTCCTCCTCGAAGACCGAACCGGGATCGAGGAGCAACCGGAGCCGGTCCCGCGCGAACAGCTTGCCCGCTTCGCGGAGCTTGTCCCGGTACTTCTTATGACCCTGCTCGATGCGTGCACGCTCGTTGAAGTACCGCTCTTCACTCACGCCGATGGCCTCCTGAGCCGGTTGGCCTCTCCCGCCCGCGACCCGACGAGGACTGGAGGGCAATTCTAGCCCAATCGCGAGGCGACGCGGCCGATCGGGACAGGCCGGCGGCGCGGGCGGGCCGGCGAATGGCAGGCGGGCGGGGCGCCATCGGCTTAGGCGCCGGCTGCGGCGGGCGCGCCCGCCTCGGGCGGGCCCGGGCGCCTCGGCGCAAAGCCACGACCAGGGCCAGGTCTCTACCGCGACGCCCCGCCCCGCCAGGAACCCGCAGTGTCAGACGGGGGAGACTCGAACGAACCCAGCCTAGCCGGGGTTCGGGTGGGCCCAGATGACGATGATCAGGACGCCGTCGTTGTAGGGCGGCCCGCCGATGACCGCCCACCGATTGGGTTGCGCCTCGATGTTCGCGTTGAGCTCGACCAGGTTGCCGTGCGCCAGGCGGAGCCGCATCCGCACCGCGCTGTTGACGACGCTCTCGGGCATGATGTCAAGCTGCCGGTCGCCCGGGATCACCCAGCGCTGCGTCACCCCCACCGGGACGTCCGCGCGGTAGCGCTCGAGGGTGGTGTACTCACGGTAGCGGAAGAGCTGCCGGAGCCTCGCCAACACCCGCTGCAGCTGCTCGTCCACCAGCGGCGGCTGGACCAAGGGAGCCTCGGTCGCCAGCAGGATGCGGGCGCCGAAGCTCACCGCCTGCTGGGCGCGCGCGGGCGGCGCCCACCACGGCGAGAGGAGAGCGAGCGCCACGAGCAGCAGCGGCTTGAGCAGTTCCCGGAAGCGCTTCCGCGCGTTGTGTAACCGGGACATGACAGTGCCGACCGGGATGTTCAGTACTTCCGCGATCTCCCGGTAGGAGAGCCCTTCGACGTCGCTCAGCACGATGATCGTCCGGAAATTCGGCGGGAGCTCTTGGAGGGTCCGCGCGAGCCGCCGCCGCTGCTCCCGCCGGGCGGCCTCCTCGTCGGGGCGGGCCGTCGCGTCATCGGAGAGCGCCCCGTCCCACTCGGTGTCTGGGACCCGCTCGGTGCCGAACGCCCGGCCCCGGGCCGCCCGCTGACGGACGCGATCGGTCGCCAGGTTGACCACGATCCGGAAGAGCCACGTATAGAACGCCGACTGCCCGCGAAACGACGCGAGCGACTGGTAGGCACGGATGAACGCTTCCTGAGACACATCCCACGCCTCTTCACGGTCCCGGACGATCTGGTAGGCGATCCGCCACACCCGCTGCCGGTACTTCTCGACGAGCGGTTCGAAGGCGGCGACGTCGCCAGCCTGGCAGCGCTGGATGAGTGCCTGATCGTCCTGGCCCACGGGGTGGTCAGCGGCAGCCCCGCAGCCTCACCTGGGTATGACGCCGCGGCGCCCTGCTCCATTCACCGGTCGAGCAGCGCGTCGATGCCCAGCAGGTAACTCGCGGCGCCGAACCCCGAGATCTGTCCGCGCGCCACCGGCGCGATCACGGAGTGACGCCGGAACTCCTCGCGCCCGTGGACGTTCGAGAGGTGAACCTCGACCACCGGCACCCGCACCGAGGCGACGGCGTCGCGCAGGGCGATCGAGTAGTGGGTGAGCGCGCCCGGATTCAGGACGATCCCGGCGAATCCCCGGCGCTCGGCGTCCTGGACCCAGTCGATCAGCTGCCCCTCCGAGTTGGACTGGCGGCATTCGACTCGGAGGCCGCGGCCCCGCGCGTGCCGGCGGATCGCGCGGTCGACTTCGGCCAGCGTGGCCCGGCCGTAGACGCCCGGCTCACGCGCGCCGAGAAGGTTGAGATTCGGCCCGTGGAGGACGAGAACGGCGCGTGCCTTTCTGGCCATAACGACCCAGGATACACTACGGCCTTCTGCGCCGCCACCAAACTGGCCCCGCGCCGGCGGAGGGGCCGAGGCGCTGTGCTACCATACATCGAGCAAACGACATGGCGATTTCGGTCGGTGCCCGGCTCCTGGGCCAGATCCTCCTGGAGGCAGGCCAGACCACCCTCGAAACCCTCGAGCGCGCGCTGGGCCGGATCCGCGGCAGCGGGGAACGCCTCGGCGAGGCGCTCGTGGCGATGGGCGCGGTCGCCAGCGAGGACGTGCTGCGCGCGCTCGCCGCCCAGGCCAACCTCCCCTTCCTCGCGCGCGACGAGCTGCCGACCTCGATCCCGATCTTGAAGAACCTGTCGCCGCAGTACCTCCGCCAGTACCGCGTCTGCCCGGTCTCGATCGACGGTAACACGCTCACGGTCGCGACCGCGGATCCGACGAATCTGCTGCTCCTCGACGACCTGCGGCTGAGCCTCGCCATGCAGATCAAGGTCGCCGTCGCCGCCCCGGAAGGGATCCTCGAGGCGATCGAACGGACGTACGCGGGGGCGGCCACGCCCCTGCAGCGGATCGTGGAGGGCATGGAGGATTCCGGCGCGCCGGGCGAGGGAGACGAGGACGTCAGCCACCTGCGCGACATGGCCTTTGAGGCCCCGGTCGTCCGGCTCGTCAACCTCGTCATCGAGAACGCGCTCGGCGCCGAGGCGTCGGACATCCACCTCGAGCCGTTCGAGGACGCCCTGCGCGTCCGGTACCGCATCGACGGCGTGCTCTACGATCAGGAGGCGCCGCCGCGTCGCCTGCAGGCGGCCGTCACCTCGCGCATCAAGATCATGGCCGAGATGAACATCGCCGAGCGCCGCCTCCCCCAGGACGGGCGCATTCGGGTGGTGCTGCATAGCCGCCGCGTCGACATCCGCGTCTCCACGGTCCCGACCGTGTACGGTGAATCGATCGTGATGCGCCTCCTCGACCGATCGACCATCTTCCTGCCGCTCGAGCGGCTCGGCTTCCCCCCGGAGACCCAGGCGCGCCTCGAGCGACTCATCACCCTCCCGCACGGGATCCTGCTCGTCACCGGCCCCACGGGCTCCGGCAAGACGACCACGCTCTACGCCGCGCTCGACAAGATCAACGCGCCCGACAAGAAGATCATCACCATCGAAGACCCCGTCGAATATCAGCTCAAGGGCGTCAACCAGATCCCGGTGAAGGCGAAGATCGGCCTCTCCTTCGCCACGGGGCTCCGGCACATCGTGCGCCAGGATCCCGACGTCATCATGATCGGCGAGATCCGCGACCTCGAGACGGCCGAGATCGCGATCCAGGCCTCGCTCACCGGACACCTCGTCTTCTCAACCCTCCACACGAACGACGCGCCCGGCGCCATCCCGCGGTTGCAGGACATGGGCTGCGAGCCCTACCTCGTCTCGTCGGTGCTCGAGGGCGTGCTCGCCCAGCGGCTCGTCCGGAGAATCTGCGCCAGCTGCCGCGCGCCCTACGAGGCGGAGCCGAGCGACCTCGTCGCGCTCGGGCTGCCCCCCGGGGAATGGCGGCAGGCGCTCTTCCACGGCCGGGGCTGCGCGGAGTGCCGCGGCACCGGCTACCGCGGGCGCCTCGGCATCTATGAGCTGTTCCCGATCAGCGAGGACGTCCGGAGCCTCATCCTGCGCAAGGCGTCGAGCGGCGAGCTGCGGCGGTACGCCACCGAGAACGGCATGGCGACGCTCCGGGAGGATGGCTGGGCGAAGGCGCGGGCCGGTCTCACGACCGTCGCGGAAGTCCTTCGGGTCACCCAAGAGGAATCCTAGTCGGCCCATGCCGGTCTTCACGTACCGCGCTGCGGACCGCGGCGGCAAGACCGTCGATGGCGTCATGGAGGCTCCCGACGTGCGGGCGGTCGCCGAGCGCCTGCACCGGGACGCGTACTTTCCGATCCGGATCGTCTCCCAGACCGAGCGCGCGCCCTGGTGGCGCCTCGGCACCGCCGGGCGCCTTCGGCAGCGCGACCTCCTGACCTTCACGCAGCAGCTCGCGACGCTCTTCGAGGCCGGCCTGGCCCTGGACCGCGCGCTCGCCGTCCTGGAGGAGCTGGCGGCGACGCCGCGGGTGAAGTCCGTCATCGCCGACCTGCTCCGAAGCGTGCGCGGCGGCGCCTCGTTCAGCGACGCCCTCGCCCGCCACCACCCGCGGCCGTTCTCGCGCCTATATATCAACATGGTGCGCGCGGGCGAGAAGGGCGGCGTCCTCGAGGTCACGCTCCGGCGGCTGGCCGAGTTTCTCGAGGCGCGCGCGGCGTTCACCGAGGCGGTCGTCTCGGCCATGATCTACCCG
>QHRX01000057.1 GCA_003221455.1 Candidatus Rokuibacteriota bacterium | reverse complement strand
GCTGGTGCTGAGGGCCACCGTGCCGACGTCCACCGGCTGTGTGGTCGCGGCCGAGGTGAACTGGAGGACAAAGGCGTTGTTCCCCTGGGTCCACTGACCCGATTCGCTCGACAGCGAGATCACGAGATCCTTCGTCTTGTGCCTCGTGATCGGCTTCAACTCCGCCGCCCAGGCCGCGGCTGCGGTCATCGCGAGCAGGGTCGCACATACGACGAGCATGTTTCTCCGATGCATGGTCAAGCCTCCTCCTTGTGTTGTCTCAGGGGCTGTCTCACGGTTGTCACGTCGGCTGGCGCCGGCCGGGTTCCGCTGCGGTCCTCTGCGCCCTCCGACGTCTCGGCGCGGCGGAGTTCGCGCTCGCGGAGCCAGGAGAACATCACGGGCGTCACGATCAGGACGAGGCCGAGCGAGCTCACCATGCCGCCAAGGACGGGCGTCGCCAGCGGCTTCATCACTTCGGCTCCGGTCGAATGGCTCCACATGATGGGCAGCAGGCTCGTCACGACTGTCGACACCGTCATCACCTTCGGGCGCAGCCGCAGCAGCGCCCCCTCCGTGACCGCCTCGAGCAACGCCGCGTGTGTCAGCCGTCCGCCTAGCGCCTCCCGCTTCTGGCCGACCGCCTCCTCCAGGTAGATGACCATCACGACAGCGGTCTGGACCGCCGTCCCGAACAGCGCGATGAAGCCGACCCAGACCGCGACCGAAAAGTTGTAGCCCAGGAGGTACTGGAGATAGATCCCACCGGCCAGCGCGAAGGGGATGGCCAGGAGGATCTGTGCGGCGTCCAAAAAAGACCGGTAGGTGAGGTAGAGCAGGATGAAGATCACGGCCAGGACGACCGGAATCACGATCTGGAGGCGCTGGCGGGCTCGGATTTCGTTCTCGTACTGGCCGCTCCACTCGATGTACGACCCCTCGGGGAGCCGCACGCGCTCCGAGACGACGGGGCGTGCCTGCTCGACGAAGCCCCCGACGTCCCGGCCGCGCACGTTGAGGAGCACGGTGACCACGAGAAGGCCGTTCTCGCTCGAGATCATCGAGGGTCCGGCGACCGGCCGAATGTCGGCGAGCTGGGCGAGCGGGACCTGGGTGCCGTTCGGCGCCGTCACCAGCACGCTCCCGATCGCGGCCAGATGCGATCGGTACTGCGGGGCATAGCGAACTCGGATCGGGAAGCGCTGCCGGCCTTCGATGGTGAGCGTGAGATTGGTCTCCCCGACCGCCGTCTCGATCACGTCCTGGATCGCGCCGACGGTGATCCCGTAGCGCGCCGCCGCTGCCCGGTTCGGCCGGATGTCGAGGTAGGGGGCTCCCGTGACCTGCTCCGGGTAGACGTCGACGGCGCCGGGAATCGCCCGCAGCACGTCCGCGATGGCCCGCGCCTTCTCCTGGAGTACCGTGAGGTCATTCCCAAACACCTTGACGCCGACCTCCGACCGAATCCCGGTCGTCAGCATGTTGATCCGGTTGATGATCGGCTGGGTCCAGATGTTCGACACGCCAGGCAGCGTCGTCGCCTGGTCCAGCTCGCCGATCAGCTTCTCCCGTGTCATCCCGGGCCGCCACTCAGGCTCGGGCTTCAGGCTCACGATCGTCTCGGTCATGTTGACGGGCGCCGGGTCGGTCGAGGTGTCGGCGCGGGCGATCTTCGCGACGACCGCCGCCACCTCCGGGACCCGCTCGATGGCCGCGTTCTGCTTCTTGGTGATCGCGATCGCCTGGGGCAGCGAGATGGCCGGGTCGGTGACCGGCATGAACATC
The DNA here is from genome assembly GCA_003221455.1 of Candidatus Rokuibacteriota bacterium. Taxonomy (GTDB): domain Bacteria; phylum Methylomirabilota; class Methylomirabilia; order Rokubacteriales; family CSP1-6; genus AR9. Next base: position 4,094 of record QHRX01000057.1, on the reverse strand, counting down.
AGGTCGCCCTCGTTTAGGGGCGGCATGAACTCGGAGCCGATCCGCGGCACCAGGGCCAGCGCGCCGCCGAGGACGACGGCCGCCACGCCGAGGGTGAGGAGCCGGTGCCCGAGCGCCCAGCCAAGCACCGGACGATAGATCCAGACGAGGGGGCGCATGACCGGGTTCCCCTCCTCGCCACGAATCGTGCCGCCGATCAGCAGACTACAGAGGACGGGCACCAGCGTCACCGACAGGACCGTCGCCCCCGTCATCGCGAAGGTTTTCGTGAACGCCAGGGGATGGAACAACTTGCCCTCCTGGCCCGTCAGGGCGAACACCGGGATGAAGGCCAGGATGATGATCGCCATCGAGAAAAAGATCGGGCGGCCCACGAGCCGGGTGGCATCGGCGACCGTGGCCAGCACGGCCTCGCGGTCGCGCGGGTTCACACCGCCTCTCTCCATGAACCGGAAGGCGTTTTCCGTCACGACGATAGCGGCATCGACCAGCACGCCGATCGCGATCGCGATCCCTGCCAGCGACATGATGTTCGAGCTGATCCCGAGGTAGCGCATGAACAGGAAGGCAGTCAGCACCGCCAGTGGCAACGGGATCGTGACGATCAGGACCGAGCGGACGTGGAGCAGGAAGAGGATGTTGACGAGGGTGACGACGACCGTCTCCTCGATCAGCGCGCGCTTGAGCGTGTGCACCGCGCGCTCGATGAGTGCCGACCGGTCGTAAAACGAGACGATCCGGACGCCCGGCGGCAGCCCGGCCTGCAGCGCCCCGATCTTCTCCTTGACCCGGGTGATGACGTCGACGGTGCTGACCCCGTAGCGCGCGACCACGACGCCGCCAACGACTTCGTCCGTGCCCTTCACCAGGGCGGACGCCCGGTAGGCGTCCCCGACCCTCACCGCGGCTACCTGACGCACGTAGATCGGGACGCCGTTCGCTGCGCCCACTACCAGGTCGTCGAGGTCGCGCACGCTCTCGATCAGGCCGAGCCCCCGCACCACCGACCATGTCCCGCTCGCCTCGACCACGTTGCCGCCGACGTTCCGGTTGCTCCGCATCACCGCGTCGACGACTGCGGAGAGGGGGATGTTGTAGGCGCGCAGGCGATTGGGATCGAGGTCGATCTGGTACTGACGGATCTCGCCGCCGATGCTGGCGACCTCAGCCACGCCGGGCACGGCGTTGAGCTGATACCGAACGAACCAGTCCTGAATGGACCGCAGGTCGCGTAGCGAGTGCCCGGTCCCCTCGACGGTGTACCAGAACACATGCCCGACCCCGGTGGCATCCGGGCCGAGGGTCGGCACCACGCCCGGTGGCAGGGACTTCGTGACGAGGTTGAGGCGCTCCAGCACCCGGGTCCGGGCGAAGTAGAGGTCGACCGAGTCCTCGAAGATCACGTTGATCATCGAGAAGCCGAAGGCGGAGGAGGACCGGACCACCCGCACGCCCGGCAAGCCCTGCAGGCTGACCGTGAGCGGATAGGTGATCTGGTCCTCCACCTCCTGCGGTGACCGACCCGGCCAGTCGGTGAAGACGATGACCTGGTTGTCGGAGAGGTCGGGAATCGCGTCGATCGGCGTCGTCAGGAGCGCCCAGTAGCCCCACCCGCCGATCAGCAGGAAGAACGCGATGACCAGAAACCGGTTGCGCAGGGAAACGCCGATCAGCCAGTTGATCATGCGCGGCCCCGCAGTCGCCGTGGTCCGATCATGGCTCGATGCAGAGTGGTTCGACGCCGTCCCGACATTCGCGAACCCCGGTCGGTCCCGAGAGCCGCTCGCCGGTGCGATCGACGAGGGACTCCGGCGAGGCGAGGGTGGTCGGGTCGAGGTGAAGGACGAACTCGGTGCAGCCGTAGGTGGCGTCGCCGCCCAGGCTGACCGGCAGGGGCGCGGCGGTGTGGGCGAAGAGGTGGACGACGTCGGGGCCGACCCTGAAGTCGAGCGTGACCATTTCCGCTCCCGCCGGAGCCCTCACCAGTGCCGACTCCGTCCGCACGGCTCCGGCTGCTGCGACGTCTCGAGCGACAAGACGGCCCCTCGCTCGATGACCGTCCCTTCGTGGAGTTTGCTCCGAACCTCCATCCGAGACAGGGGGTACCGCTGCTTGAGAGCGTCCCGAAGCTCGCCGAGCGGCAGAGCCGATGTCACCGCCGGCCCGACGACGACGGCCATAACGACGAACCCTGACAACACGTGACGAGTCATCGTGCGCCTCCTTTCCGGACAACGACGTTGTTGCCGGTTGAACCATTGCCCTGTCAGGACGGCAGCCTCTCGCGTGGAGGGACTCCACCCCTTGTCGGGCAAATTCAGAGCAACTGCGGACTACGCGGAGGCGAAGAGGAACTTCGGAGGGGGCTGGGGGACTTTCAGACTAGGCGAGGATGGTTCCGCCATCCCGGGTTCAGCTACGGTCGCCACGAGCGGCGCGAGAACGTGGCGCTACAGGTTCCCTCACACGGCATCCCCATCGTCGCGCATGGGCCGAAAGCCATAGCGAGGGGAACCACGACCACCCACAGCGCTAGCATGAACACTGTCTCGACCGGGCCTCGTCTGCGTTGCATTGGGGTTTATGGTAGCACATTCGCCCTCGCGTCTATCCGGAAGTGACCCCTCGGTCGTTCTTCCTGCGCGGCGAGCGGCCGGTTGCGCCTGGAAAACTCGTTTGAGGTGATCCACGATCAGAGGCGAAATTCATCAGGGTCGAACCGAACGCCGGAGTGGTTCCGTCACTTCGGCGGGTAGAGGGTAGGCGTCGGCGTCCGCCCACGGTACTCGGCGTCGATAGCCGCGCGCACCTCCTGGAGCGACTTCCCGGCCCTGCGCATTTCGATCACGTCACGCGTGATGTCCAGACAGATCGTTCAGGTCGCCGCATGGCTCGTGAAGGTAATCGTCCCGTTGCGATTGAACGACTTCACGTAGCAGTCCTGGTTGTTCTTATGGCCGAACCGGTAGCAACCGCAGAAGCACGGGATGTACCGGAGCTCGTCGCCATGCTCGACGGCGTACCGGTAAAGCTCCCGGGCGCGCGGCGTGCCCGGTCCCGCGAAGTCGGGCAGCTGCCCTTTCGGAACCGTCTGCACTTGGTCGCCTATTGCGTCGGTCGTGACCGGCCCGGCGAGCGATCGCCGGGTCACCAACAGGACACCGCCGGCCGCCGCGCCATACAGGAACCTTCGCCGTCTCATTGCGTCCGCCCTCCTCTCATCTGGTGGAGAGATAATCCCCCGCGGCCTTCCCCGGCGGTGACCACGCCGCGCCTCATCGAGCTGCTCGATGCCGCGAGACGAACCACCTACAAGCACGTCACCCTCTGATGGGAGTACCGCGTCTCGCGGAACGATGCAACGTGCCGGCGAAGATGACGGGGAGGGTCAGCTGGGCCCTCCTCGGCTCCCGACCGACGTCACGCCGGGGCTTTCGCCTCCCTACACCGCTCGCCGACCCGAAGGACGTGCCAATCCTGGCCGCGCGATCGGTGCGGGGGCCCGGCCCCTCCTCATGCACAACATCAGACACTTTCCTTCAGGCGAAGGGCTGCGCATCGTTCGGCTGGGAACACTCACCGAGGAAGCTCAGGCCTGGCTAAATTAGCTTCGCTCGGAAGATGAGTCGCCGAGCGAACGTGCCCGAAAACGTGCCCGCGACGGGCCACACTCGGCCCCAAATGGGCCAACCCCAGCCAACGGAAGAGAAGAAAACCCCTCGGCAAATAAGCGATCCGAGGGGTTCCGGCAGGAGTTACGGTCTCACATGCCAGAGGTCACTGGTTCGAGTCCAGTATCGTCCACCATCGAAACCCGCCATTTAACCGACGCGGATGCTGCTCGAGCACCCCGACACTGTCCGCGCCCTCGCTGAGCTGCGATCCCCACCCGGCGTCGTCGAGCAGGATGATCACCGGCCAGCGTTTTCGCTCAATGCCGGAGCTCCGCTGCGTCCAAGGCGGCCGCCGCTCGTCGCACCTGCTCGGCGCGCTCACGCAGCATCGGCTCCGCCGCCCGAGCCACCTTCCGGACGAGATCTTGACGCGCTCGATTCGGCGAGCCGGCGTCGAAGGGTGGGCGGGGATCGTATTCG
>QHRX01000163.1 GCA_003221455.1 Candidatus Rokuibacteriota bacterium | reverse complement strand
CACACGGCGTATCTCCTCGTCGCGGCCGATCACGGGGTCGAGGCGGCCCTTGCGCGCGAGCTCCGTCAGGTCGCGCGAGTAGCGCTCGAGCGCCTGGTACTTCTCTTCGGGGTTGGCATCGGTGACGCGCTGCGTGCCGCGCACGTCGACGAGGGCCCGGTAGATCGCCTCGGCGGTGACGCCGTTGGCCGCGAGCACGCGGCCGGCGGCCCCGTCGCGCTCCTGGGCGACCGCGATCAGCAGATGCTCGGTCGAGACGTACTCGTCGCGGAGCCGTTCGGCCTCCTGCTGGGCCCGCTCGAAGATCGCCCGGAGGCGGGGGGTGCCGTAGGCGCCGGCAGCGCCACGCACCTTGGGCGCCTTCGCGAGCTCGGCCTCCACCTGCCGCCGGATCGCGTCGGCGGGCGCGCCGAGCTTGGCGAGGAGCGGGCTGACGACGCCCTCTTGCTGCTGGATCAGCGCCAGCAGCAGGTGCTCGGGCTCGATCGCCTGGTGGCTCAGCTGGTCCGCGATCGACTGGGCGGCCTGCACCGCCTCCTGCGCCTTCACCGTGAACTTGGCGAATCTCGCCGCCATAGTGGTCCCCTTTAGCCGAGGTAGGCGCGCGGGTCGTCCCCCCGGAGCGCCTTGAGCTTCTCGTAGAGCGCCCGCTCCTCGGCCGTGAGGCTCGAGGGCACGACGATCCTGATTCGTACCAACTGGTCGCCGGCGCCGCGGCCCCGGAGCCGCGGTATCCCGTAGCCCGGGAGGCGGAACGTCCGTCCGCTGCCGGTACCGGGCGGGATCTTCATCGAGACCTTGCCCTTGAGCGTCGGCACGTCGATGGTGGCGCCGAGCGCGGCCTCCGGGGCCGTGATCGGCAGCTCGACGTGCAGGTCGTCGCCGCGTCGCTCGAAGAACGGGTGCGCCGCCACGGTGACGGTCAGGTAGAGATCGCCGCGCCCCCCGCCGGCGCCGCTTCCGCCCTCACCCGACACCCGAACCCGGGAGCCCGTCTTGACGCCGGCGGGGATCTTCACGTCGAGGTCACGGCGGGACCGCTGCCAGCCGCGGCCGTCGCACGTCGGGCAGGGGCGGCCGTCGACGTGGCCCGAGCCTCCGCAGGTCGCGCACGGCTCGTCGATCTCGAGCGAGAAGGCCTTCCGGGTGCCGTGAAAGGCCTCCTCGAGCGTGATCTCGACCGAGGCCTGCACGTCCTGGCCGCGCCCTCGCGCCGCGCCCCGAGCCCGGCCGCCGCCGAGCTGCTCGAAGGCGTCGGCGCCGCCTCCCGCGCGGCGGGCCCCGAGGTCGCCGAAGATCGTCCGGAAGAAGTCCGAGAACCCCCCGAGATCCCCGAGGTCGCCGTACTCGACGTGGACCCCGCCCGGCGGGAAGGGCCCCTGCGGGGTCTGGGCGCCGGCTGCCGCGTACCGCTGCCAGTCGGGACCGAGCGTGTCGTAGCGCCGGCGCTTCTCGGGATCGGAGAGGACCTCGTTCGCCTCGTTGATCTCCTTGAAGCGGTCCGCCGATCCCGTGCTCTTGTTCAGGTCAGGATGGTACTTTCGCGCAAGCCGGCGGTAGGCCTGCTTGATCGCCTGCTCGTCGGCGTTCTTATCGACGCCGAGGATTTTGTAATAGTCCTTATATTCTAGCGCCATCTCGCGGATCGAGCCGCCGGCGGCCGCTCCAAAGGAATTGTAGCAGACGAGTCAGCCGGCCGGCCGAGCACCGCCGGGAGCCGCAGTCGAGGGGAGGACGCCGTGACGGGCCAGTCGATCCTCTGGCGCAGACTGGATCAGCCGGGCCATGAGTTCGGCCGACTGGTCTGGCGACATTCCTCCTGGCAGCTGAGCGGAACGGCGGTATTCGCGCACACTCGGCAGCCGTGCCGGCTGGAGTACCTGGTGGTGTGCGATGCGGCATGGCGAACGGTGTCCGGGAGGGTGGCGGGCTCGGTCGGAGACGAGACGGTCGAGATCGAGGTCTCGGTCGACTCGGCTCGCCAGTGGCGGCTCAACGGAACGGCGTGTCCCGCCGTGGCGGGCTGCGTCGACCTTGACCTGGGCTTCAGCCCGTCCACCAATTTGCTTGCGATTCGCCGGCTCGGTCTGGCCATCGGGCAGGGGGCGGAGGTGCGCGCGGCGTGGCTCGGCTTCCCGGAATTGACCCTCGCGCCGCTCGAACAGCTCTACCGCCGCATCGATGTCGCGACCTACCGATACGAGAGTGCGGCCGGCCGGTTCGTCACCGAGCTCGAGGTGAACGCGTCGGGGTTCGTCACCCGGTATCCGAACTTCTGGGAGGTCGAGCCGGGCAGCTGAGGCGTGGTGAGCGGCCCCCGTCCGACCGCGCGGGCGGGCCCGGGAGGGCGCCTACCCCGTGGTGATCGTGAACGCCACGTAGAGCGACATCGGTCCGCGCTGGAGCAGCACGGTCAGCCGATCGCCCTGCTTGAGGTTTCGCGTCAGCCGCTCGAAGTCGGGCAGGCCAGCGACCCGCTCACGGTTGACCTCGCGGATGACGTCGCCGCGCTGGACGCCGGCATCGGAGGCGGCGCTGCCGTCCTCAACGCCGGCGACGACCACGCCCTCGGTCGAGCGCAGGTTGAGCTGACGGGCGACGTCGGGCGTGATCGGGCGCACGTCGAGACCAAGCAGGCTCCGGCCGCGGCTCCCGCGCGCGGCGACCTCCCGCTCGTCCGGCGCGTCGCCGATCTTGAGGTCGAGCGTCTTCTCGCCGCGGTCACGCCAGACCCTGGTGCGGGCCGTCGTGCCCGGCGGCGCCAGGCCGACCGCCCGCTGCAGGTCGCCCGGCCCCTCGAGCTTCTTGCCGTCGAACTCGAGCAGGATGTCGCCGGTCTGGAGCCCCGCCTTGGCCGCCGGGCTGTCGCGCATGACGTCGGAGACCAGGACGCCCCGGCTGTCCTTGGCGCCGAACGACCGCGCGAGCTCCGGCGTGAGCGGTTGGATCGAGACGCCGAGCCAGCCGCGCGTCACCCTGCCCTTGGCGAGCAGCTCTCCGTAGATCCTCTTCGCCATGTTCGACGGGATGGCGAAGCCGATGCCGGTGCCGCCGGCGACGATCGCGGTATTGATGCCGATCACCTCGCCGGCGAGGTTGACGAGCGGACCGCCGGAGTTGCCCGGATTGATCGCCGCGTCGGTCTGGAGGAAGTCGTCGAACGGCCCCTGGCCGATCTGCCGCGCCTTGGCGCTGATGATCCCCGCGGTCACCGTCGCCTGCAGCCCGAACGGGGAGCCCACGGCCAGGACCCAGTCGCCTACCTGGACCCGTTCGGAGTCGCCGAGCCGGGCGGCGGGGAAGCTGCCGCGGCCGTCGTCGAGCTTCAGTACCGCGAGATCGGTCTTCTTGTCGGCGCCGACGACCCTCGCCTTGTGCTTGCGGCCGTCGGGGCTGATGACCTCGATCGAGGTCGCGCCCTCGATCACGTGCGCGTTCGTCAGCGCGATGCCGGACGGGTCGACGACCACGCCTGAGCCGAGACTGCGCTGCGGGATGCGCTCGGGGAGCTCGCCGAAGAACCGCTTGAAGAACTCTTCGCCGAAGAACTCCTCGAAGGGCGTGCGCCCGAGGGCCCCGCCCCGGCTGATCGTGTTGATGTTGATCACCGCCGGCTTGATCGCTTCGGCGATCCTGGCGAACGTGTTCGATTGGAGCGGGATCTGGGTGGAGGCCGCGGGCGGCGGCGCGGTGTCGGGGGCGGGTGCGCGCGGCGCCTCGCTCCGGGAGGCGGCGCGACCGCCGACCACGATGCCGAGCATCACCGCGAGCGCCAGGACGAGCGCGAGCGTGCGGCGCGACAGGGAGATCATCGCGTCGGCTCCACCGCCTCCCCGGCGAGGAGCCGCCGAAGCCGCTCCCCCTCCAGCGTCTCCGTGCGCTTGAGTTCCGCCGCCGCCGCGGTCAGCGTCGCCTTCCGGGCGGTGAGGAGGCCGCGGACCCGCTCGTGGATGCGCTCGATGATGCCTCGGACCTCCTCGTCGATCATCCGGGCGGTTTCCTCGCTGTAGTCGCGCTCGCCGCTCCAGCCGGCCGCCGGCGTCTTGAGGAATGGGGCCGCGCGCTCGCCGAAGGTGACGAGGCCCAGGCGCTCGGACATGCCGTACTTCATGACCATGAGGCGCGCGAGTTCCGAGGCCCGCTCGAAGTCGTTGTGGGCTCCGGTCGAGACCTCGCCGTATACGAGCTCCTCGGCCACCCGCCCCCCGAGCATCACCGCGATCCGGTCCTCGAGCTCGCTCTTCGTCATCAGGAACCGTTCCTCGGTCGGCCGCTGGTAGGTCATCCCGAGCGCGGCGACGCCGCGGGGAATGATCGTGACCTTGTGGACGGGGTCCGCGTGCGCCACCGAGGCCGCGACGAGCGCGTGCCCCATCTCGTGGTGCGCGACGATGTCTCGCTCCTTCTCGGACAGCACGCGGCTCCGCTTCTCCAGGCCGGCGATCTCGCGATCGATCGCCTCCTCGAAGTCGGTCATCTCGACGGCGTCCTTGCCCTTGCGGGCGGCGAGGAGCGCGGCCTCGTTGACGATGTTGGCGAGGTCCGCGCCGGCGAAGCCGGGCGTCCGCGCGGCGATGCTGCCGAGGTCGACGCCGGGCGCCAGCACGACGGCGCGGGCGTGCAGGCGGAGGATGGCCTCGCGGCCCTTGAGGTCGGGCTTGTCGACGACGATCTGCCGGTCGAAGCGGCCCGGCCGGAGCAGCGCCTGGTCCAGCACCTCGGGCCGGTTCGTCGCCGCCATGAGGATCACGCCCTTGGAGGAGTCGAAGCCATCCATCTCGGCGAGGAGCTGGTTCAAGGTCTGCTCCCGCTCGTCGTGGCCGCCGACGAACCCCATGCTGCCCGCGCGCGACTTGCCGACGGCGTCCAGCTCGTCGATGAACACGATGCAGGGCGCCTTGCTCTTGGCCTGCTCGAACAGGTCCCGCACCCGCGAGGCGCCCACGCCGACGAACATCTCCACGAACTCGGAGCCGGACATCGAGAAGAACGGCACGTCGGCCTCGCCGGCCACCGCCCGCGCCAGCAGGGTCTTGCCGGTCCCGGGCGGGCCGACGAGCAGCACGCCCTTGGGGATCCGGCCGCCGAGGCGCTGGTACTTCTTCGGGTTTCGTAGGAAGTCGACGATCTCGACCAGTTCGGCCTTCGCCTCGTCGGCCCCGGCCACGTCCAGGAAGGTGGTCTTCAGCTCCTTGCGGTCGTAGATCTTCGCCTTCGAGCGGCCGAAGGACAACGCCTGGGTGGCGCCGCCGCCCACCCGTCGCATGATGAGCATCCAGATGCCGGCCATGAGCGCGAGCGGGATCACCCAGCCGAAGAGCAGATCCCGCCAGAGCGTATTCTCGACGCGCCCGGAGAACTCTACGTGGTGCGTCTCGAGCAGCGTCACGAGCTGCGAGTCGTCGACGCCGGGGATGCGCGTGACCGTGAACCGGCGGACGTTGTCGTCCGAGCCGAGGAGCCGCCGCAGCTGGTCGGCACGCGCGGCGGGCGGCTCCGGCAGGGCGCTCGGCTTGGCGCGCCCGGTGATCTCGCGCTCGGTGAGGGACACGCTCTCGATCTTGTTCTCGCGCACGAGCTCGAGGAACTTCGACATGGGGAGCTCGACGGTGCGGGGCGCGACGAACCAGCTCTGGAGCAGCGAGAGGACGACCGCTCCCACCAGGACGTAGATCAGCGAGAACTGGATGCGCTGGGTGGTGTTGGGTTTCATGCCCGACGCCTCATGCTACGCCGCCGCCTTTTGCGCTGTCAAACCCGCGGAACATTTGCTCCTTGACACGCTCGGACGTTTTGACTACAACGTCATGTGACTTTGGGAACAATCCTGGTCCGCTAGACAGAGTGCACCTCGACCCGGGGGCCATTCCGCGATGACCTCGGCAGCCACTCGACGCCGCGTCGGGCACGCTGCGGCCACCGTCCTCTTCCTCGCGGTTTTCACTCACGCGCTCCCGGCCGCCGCCCAGGAGCTCGTGCGGGAGCCCGCCTACCGGGCCTTTCCGCTCATCGGCTCGCGGCTCGCGGTGTGGGCGGTGGCGCAACTCCACCTCAACTTCGCCGCGTTCATCCTCGGCGTGCCGGTCTTCGCGGTGATCATCGAGATCATCGGCTGGTGGACCGGCGACCCCAAGTACGACTGGCTGTCGCACGAGTTCGTGAAGCTCGTCTTCGCCGCCTTCTCCACCACCGCGCTCCTCGGCGCCCTGCTCCTGTTCCTCTTCGTCGGCTTCTACCCGCGCTTTTGGGCGTTCATGACCAACATCTTCGTCACCACGTACTGGATCTATGCGCTGCTCTTCTTCGCCGAGACGTTCAGCGTGTACCTCTGGTACTACGGGTGGAACTGGCTGTCGGGCCCGCGGAAGTGGCTGCACGTGAGCCTCGGGGTCGTGAGCAACCTCTTCGGCATCGCCATCCTCTTCATCGCCAACTCGTGGCTCACGTTCATGATGTCCCCGACCGGCATCACCGAGTCGGGCGCGCTCAAGGGGAGCGTGTGGGGTGCGATCCACAACGCCACCTGGATGCCGATCAACGTCCACCGCCTCATCGCCAACCTCGTCTTCGGCGGCACCATCGCCGGCGCCTACGCCGCCTTCCGCTTCCTGAACGCCGAGACCGACGACGAGCGCGCGCGCTACGACTGGATGGGCTACATCGCCAACTTCGTCGCGCTCTCGGCGTTCATCGTGCTCCCGTTCGCCGGCTACTGGCTCGGCCGCGAGATCTACGCCTTCAACCAGACCATGGGCATCACGATGATGGGCGGCTTCATGTCGTGGCTCTGGATCATCCAGGCGATCCTGATCGGGGTCCTGTTCTTCGGCAATAACTACTACCTCTGGCTCGGCATGGAGCGCATCCCCGGCTCCGAGCGCTATCGGAAGTACATCCCGTACATGCTCTCCATCCTGGCCCTGGGCTTCATGGTGTGGGCGACCCCCCACAGCCTGATCGTGACCCTGCAGGAAGCCCGCGCGATGGGCGGCACCCATCACCCGCTCCTCGGCGTCTTCGGCGTCATGTCCGCGAAGAACACCGCCGTCAACCTGATGATCCTGACGACGTTCCTCTCGTACGTGCTCTACCGTCGCGCCAACAAGCTCTCGATCCGGTCCTGGGTGCTGACCGGCATGGCGGTCCAATGGGCGGCGTTCGTCGTGGCGGCGGCGATCGTCGTCTTCTACGGCGTCTACGGCTACTTCGTGGAGTCGATCGTCCGCATCGGGTTCTCCGTCTACCAGGTCGGCGCGGTGCTGGGCGCGATCGTGTTGGTCATGACGATCGACGTCCCGATGTTCCGCGGGGCGCGGTCGACCGGCCCGATCCGCTGGGGCCAGATCCCGCCGCGCTCGCAGTACGTCCTCATCCTGCTCGCGGTGACGTTTACCTGGCTCATGGGGCTCATGGGCTTCGCGCGGTCGGGCATCCGGCAGTACTGGCACGTCTACGGGGTGATGCGGGACACCTCGGTCGACGCGGTGACGCCGGCGCTCGGCTACGCCTCGAACATGATCACGCTCGTCACGATCGTCTTCTTCGCCTTCGTGATGTTCATCTTCTGGCTGGGTGGCCTGTCCGAGCGTGGCGAGGCCGGGGCGCACGCGCCAGTCGTCGCGCCGACGGGAGCGGGCAGCCGCGCGCCCCGCCGCTGACGATGCGGGTCCCCGTCGGGGTCAAGCTGAGCGCCTTCGCGCTCGTGATCATGGGCTCCTATACCTACTTCGCCAACTCGATCCCGCAGATCGAGTCCAAGCCGCCCGCGGAGCTGTCGCTCGAGGGCGGCGACGTCTCGCCGGCGCAGCTCGTGAAGTTCGGCGAGGAGATCTTCCACACCAAGGGCACGTGCGAGATCTGCCACAAGATCGGCGAGAAGGGGACGCGCGCGCCCGACCTCGCCGGGGTGGGGGCGCGGGCGGCCCACCGCCGGCCCGGCTCCACCGCCAAGCAGTACCTGATCGAGTCGCTGCTCGAGCCGCAGGCGTATCTCGTCGAGGGCTACCCGCCCATCATGCCGAAGGTCGACAAGCCCCCGATCGGGCTCAACCGCTCGGAGCTCTGGGCCCTCGTCGCGTTTCTCGAATCGCTCGGGGGAACGGTCGACGTCAAGCTCGACGACATTCCGAAGACGGCCGGCGCCCCCGCCGGCGGCGGGGGCACCGCGGCGGCCGAGCTCACGCTCCCCGGCGACCCGAAGGCGGGCCAGGCCCTGTTCACGGGCAAGGCGATCTGCTTCACCTGCCACACCGTCGACAAGATCGCCGCCGGGAAGATCGGGCCGGACCTCACCCAGATCGCGAAGATCCAGACGCCCCAGTACATCATGGCCAAGGTTCTGAACCCGGCCGCCATGGGCACGGTGCCCGGGTACCCGAAGGGCGTCATGCCCCCGACCTTCGGCCAGATGCTGACCGCCAAGGAGTACGTCGACCTCGTGGCCTTCCTGCTGACGCTCAAGTGACAAGCGGATGACCCTCTTCCGGTCCCGCTTCCTCCAGGCCGCCGCCGTCGTCGTGCTCGCGTTCTGTGCCCTCCGCTTCGGCATCCAGCCGCCGGTCCCGTGGAGCGTGATCAAGATCTACCTGTTCGTGGTGCTGGCCGCCGTCTTCATCTACGTCTCGTCGGACTCGGACTCCTGGCGCTCGTTCCTGGCGCCGATCCGCTCGACGCTCGTGGACCCCGACCGGCGCGTGCTCCGGGGCGCGCTCATGATCGTGGTCCCCCTCCTCGTCGGCTACTACGCCTACTCCCAGGCCGCCGCCCGGCCCGAGGCGCCGCCGGAGCTCCGCGCCGTGCACCCGGCGCCGCCCGCGTCGATCCAGTTCCGCGGCAAGGAGCTCAGCATCCAGGGGCTCGACAACCCGCTCCGCAAGGACGCGGCGACGCTCCCGAAGCAGGTCGCCGCCGGGGGCGAGATCTACATCCGGAACTGCGTCTACTGCCACGGCGACAACCTGGACGGCCACGGCCGCTTCGCGCCCGCCCTGAATCCGCCGCCGGCCAACTTCCAGGACCCGGGGACGATCGCCATGCTCCAGGAGTCCTACCTCTTCTGGCGCATCGCTAAGGGGGGGCCCGGGCTGCCGAAGGAGTCGGGGCCCTGGAGCTCGGCGATGCCGGCGTGGGAGGATCGCCTGGACGAGACCCGGATCTGGCAGGTGATCCTGTACCTCTACGACGCGACCGGCCAGCACCCCCGCCGCTGGGAGGCGAAGTGACAAAGGGCACCGGGGGGACGCCCCGCGCCGGGCGGTCCGCGCGGCGTCTGGCGGCGCTGCTCTCGCTGCTCGCGGCGGTCGTGGCGACGCCGGCTGGGTGGGCGGCGACCGGCGACCCGAACCGAGGGCGGGAGCTCTACGACCGCCGCTGCGCCCCGTGTCACGGGGTGAAGGGCGACGGCAACGGGCCCGCCGCCGAGCTGCTTGATCCCCGGCCCCGCGACTTCACGACGGGCGTCTTCAAGATCCGGACGACCTCCACCAAGGCCCCCTCGGACCAGGATCTGCTCGCCGTCATCACCAACGGCATGCCCGGCACCTACATGCCGCCCTGGGGGGAGCTCTCCGAGACGGACCGCCGGAATGTCGTCGCCTACATTAAGGCCTTCGCGCCCGACCGGTTCAAGGAGGCGCCGACGCCCCAGGCGCTCCCCCCGGTGGTCCGCGCCTCGCCGGAGTCGGTCAAGCGCGGCAGAGAGATGTTCGAGGCGATCGAGTGCAACAAGTGCCACGGGACCGAGGGGCGGGCGGACGGGCCGTCGCGGTCCGAGCTGAAGGACGACTGGGGCCGCCCGATCAAGCCGGCGAACCTGACCAAGCGGTGGACCTTCCGCGGCGGCCCGGCCCCCGAGGACATCGCCATGCGCCTGGCCACCGGCGTCAACGGCACCCCCATGCCGTCCTTCATCGACAGCGTGGAGAAGCCGGAGGACATCTGGCACGTCGCCAACTACATCGCCTCCCTCGGCCCCGCGTCGCCGAACTACGCCACCCTGGTGACGGCCGCGGCCGTCCGGGGCGCCCTCCCCGATGACCCGAACGCCGACTTCTGGAAGACGATCGCGCCCGAGAACATCGCCCTCGTGGGGCAGGTGACGGTCGACCCGCGCAACTTCAACCCCGCGATCGATATGGTGGCCGTCCGCGCCGCGTACAACGACCGGGAGATCGCGTTCCATCTCACCTGGGACGACGCGACCCAGTCGACGCCGGACCCGGCGAAGCGGGTCTACGCGGACGCCGTGTCCCTGCAGTTCCCCGTGACGGTCGGGGCGGGACCGGAGCGGCCCTACTTCCTCATGGGCGACGACGCCGAGGGCGTCTACCTGCTCCGGTGGGAGAACGGCAAGGGGGCGACCGAGGCGACCGCCAACGGCCCGACCAAGATCACGCCGATGCCCGGGTCGGAAGCGACCGGAACGGCCGTGTTCCGGAACGGCCAGTACCGGCTCGTCCTCAAGCGGGCGCGCGTCCGGAAGGACGCGCCCGCGTTCGCGCCCGGCGTCTTCGTGCCCATCGCCTTTCAGGCCTGGGACGGCGGGGCGGGCGAGACCGGGCCCAAAATGTCGCTGACATCGTGGTACTATCTGCGCCTGGAAGAACCGCAATCAAACCGGCGGTTTGTGGTCCCTCCGCTGGTGGCGCTGCTCACGGGTGCCGCGATGGCGCTGATCGTCCGTACGGCGCGGCGCTGGACCGAGAACGCTTAGAGGAGGCAGGCGATGCGTAAGGTGGCGGGAGTGGTCGGTGCCGCAGCGCTCACCCTGGCGGCCGCGGCGTGGGTCGGCCTGCCCGTCCGGGCCGGGGCCCAGGGCGGAGGGACGATCGAGGTGGAGGTCCGCTACAACGGCGCCCCCGTGATCGAGGACATCAAAGTCAATAAAGACGTCGAGGTCTGCGGGAAGGAAAAGCGGATCGACAAGATCGGGGTGGGGCCGAACAAGGGTCTCGCCGATACGCTCGCGTGGGTGACCGACACCAAGGGCCCGGCGACGTCCAAGCCCGTGACGCTCGACCAGAAGGGGTGCGAGTTCCATCCGCGGGTGCTTCCGATGACGCCCGGTGAGATCGACATCCTGAACTCCGACGGCGTCCTGCACAACATCCACACGTTCTCGTCGCTCAACCCGACGATCAACAAGGCGCAGCCGAAATTCAAGAAGGTGATGAAGGAGAAGCTCGAGAAGCCCGAGATCGTGCGGGTCCAGTGCGACGTGCACAGCTGGATGCAAGGCTGGATCGTGGTCGTGCCGAACCCCTTCTTCGGGGTCACCGACGGCCGGGGGGTGACGAAGATCGAGAACGTGCCCCCGGGTAAGCATCAGATCGAGGTCTGGCACCCGCTCCTCGCCAAGCAAACGAAGGAGGTCGAGGTGAAGGCCGGGCAGGCCGTCAAGGTCGCCGTCGAGCTCAAAAAGTAGCGCGCGTTCCTAACCCGGGCGGGGAGGCCGAACCGCATGCTGAGCTGGTGGTTGCCCGAGAACGTCTCGACGTACGGCGCCGAGATCGACTGGCTGTTCGAGCTGATCTACTACATCACGGGCGTGACGTTCGTGCTGGTCGCGGTCGCGATGATCACGTTCCTGATCCGGTACCGCGCCCGGCCCGGCGGCAAGGCGACGTTTACCCACGGCAACACGACGCTCGAGATCGTCTGGACGGTGGTCCCGGCGCTGATCCTCGTCGTGCTGACCTTCCTCTCCGTGCCCGCCTGGTCCCGCATCAAGATGCACGTCCCGGACAGCGACGTGCAGATCCGGGTGACGGGCAAGCAGTTCAACTGGGAGGTGACCTACCCGGGGCCGGACGGCACGTTCGACACCGCGGACGACCGGACCTTCGACAACGAGATCCACTTCCCGGTCGGCAAACCGATCGTGATCCATCTCCGCTCCAAGGACGTCATCCACAGCCTGTTCGTGCCGAGCTTCCGCTTCAAGCAGGATGCCGTGCCGGGCCACGACATCCCGCAGTGGTTCGAGGTCACCAAGCCGGGGAAGTACGAGGTCCCGTGCGCCGAGCTCTGCGGCTTCGGGCACTCGGGCATGCGCGGGTGGGCCTACGCCCACACCCCCGCGGACTACGCCAAGTGGCTCGCCGAGAACGTGGGCGCGCCCGCGGCCGGGACCAAACCTCCGGGGAAGGGGAAGAAATGAGCGCGACCGCCTCCACACACGCCGCGACGACCCACGCCCACGCCGGGGCCCACGAGCTCGGGTTCATGCGGACCTATATCTTCTCGACCGATCACAAGATGATCGGCCGCCAGTTTCTGTTGCTCGGGCTCTTCATGATGATCATCGGCGGCCTGCTGGCGATGTTCGTCCGCTGGGAGCTCGCCTGGCCGGAGTCGCCGGTGCCCGGGATGGCCTGGCTCTGGAAGGATACCGGCGGGGTCATCGACCCGCCGACCTACAACATGATGTTCACGATGCACGCGACGATCATGATCTTCTTCGTGATCATGCCGGTCCTCGCCGGCGGTTTCGGGAACTTCCTGATCCCCCTCATGATCGGCGCCCGCGACATGGCCTTCCCGTTCCTGAACATGCTGTCGTTCTGGGTCGGCCTGGTGGCGGGCGTCCTGATGCTGGCGGGCTTCTTCGTCGAAGGCGGGCACGCCGCCGCCGGCTGGACCTCGTACGCGCCGCTCTCGGCCGTCCCCGACTACACGGGCGTCAACTGGGGGCAGAACCTCTGGTGCATCAGCCTCTTCATCCTCGGCATCTCGTCGATGATGGGCGCGATCAACTACATCACCACCGTGATCAACATGCGCGCGCCGGGCATGAAGATGTTCCGCATGCCGCTCGTGGTGTGGTCGCTGTTCATCACCGCCATCCTGCTCCTCCTCGCGCTGCCGGTCCTGACCTCGGCCGTCGCCATGCTGCTCTTCGACCGGACGCTCGGGACCCACTGGTTCCTGCCGTCGGGCGGAGGTGAGCCGCTGCTCTGGCAGCATCTCTTCTGGTTCTTCGGCCACCCCGAGGTCTACATCCTGATCCTCCCCGCCATGGGCATCGCGTCGGAGATCCTCCCGGTCTTCAGCCGCAAGCCCGTCTTCGGCTACCACGCGATGGCCTTCTCGACCATGGGCATCGCGTCGGAGATCCTCCCGGTCTTCAGCCGCAAGCCCGTCTTCGGCTACCACGCGATGGCCTTCTCGATGATCGGCATCGCGTTCCTGTCCTGGGTCGTCTACGGGCACCACATGTTCGTGTCCGGCATGAACCCCGCGCTCGGCATGTCGTTCATGATCACGACGATGATCATCGCGGTGCCCTCGGCCATCAAGACGTTCAACTGGCTCGGGACCCTCTGGGGCGGCCAGATCCACTTCACGGTGCCCATGCTGAACGCGCTCGCCTTCGTGTCGATGTTCGTGATCGGCGGGCTCTCGGGCATCTTCATGGCCTCGACGCCGGTCGACATCTTCATCCAGGACACCTACTTCATCGTCGCCCACATCCACTACGTGGTCTTCGGCGGCTCGATCTTCGGGGCCTTCGCCGCGATCTACTACTGGTTTCCAAAGATCTTCGGGCGGATGACGAACACGTTCCTCGGCCACCTGCACTTCTGGCCGACGTTCATCTTCTTCAACCTGACCTTCTTCCCGATGCACATCATCGGGCTCGCCGGCCACATGCGCCGGATCTACAATCCGACGCAGTACGAGTTCCTGGTACCCCTCCAGCACTGGAACGTGTTCATCACGATCTCGGCGTTCTGCCTGGGGCTCGGCCAGATCCCGTTCCTGATCAACTTCCTCTGGAGCCTCTTCAAGGGCCCGAAGGCGCCGCTCAACCCGTGGAACGCCAACACGCTCGAGTGGACCGCCCCGTCGCCCCCGCCGCATCTCAACTGGGGGCCGACCGTGCCGACCGTTTACCGCGGGCCGTACGAGTACAGCTCGCCCGAGGTCTCCGAGGACTACCTCCCGCAGAACCGGGCCCTCGGCCGCGCGCCCGCCGGCCGCCACTAGCGATCCCACTGTGCTGGCGCATCGGATCGCGTGTCTGACGGCGGCGGCGACGCTCGCCCTGATCCTCGCGGGCGGGCTCGTCACCGATACGGGCTCGGCCCTCGCGGTGCCGGACTGGCCGACCACGTTCGGCTATAACCTGTTCCTCTACCCGTGGTCGAAGATGGTCGGCGGTGTCCTCTACGAGCATAGCCACCGGCTGCTCGGGGCCGTCGTGGGCGCGCTCACGGTCGGGCTCGCCCTCGTCCTCTGGCGCGGCGAGCGGCGGTGGTGGGTGCGGGCGCTCGGCCTGGCCGCGGTGCTCCTCGTGGCGGTGCAGGGAGTGCTGGGCGGCCTCCGGGTCCTGCTCCGCGCGGAGACGATCGCGATCGTCCACGGCTGCCTCGCGCCAGCGTTCTTCGCGCTGACGGTCGTCCTCGCCCGCGTGACGGGCGCGGGCTGGGCCGCGAGCCCGCCGCCCGCGCCCGGCGGGCCGCTCCGGGCGCTGGCGGTCGCGGCCTGCCTCGTCCTCTACGTCCAGATCGTGCTCGGCGCCCTT
This sequence comes from Candidatus Rokuibacteriota bacterium, assembly GCA_003221455.1. Classification (GTDB taxonomy): domain Bacteria; phylum Methylomirabilota; class Methylomirabilia; order Rokubacteriales; family CSP1-6; genus AR9. The sequence continues at coordinate 185 of QHRX01000163.1, read as the reverse complement.
CTGACCCATGGCGGATGGGTCGGCCTCCACCTGGCGGGGGCGGCCGCCGTCTTCGTGTTCGTGCCGATCGTCACGGCGCGGGCGCGGGCGACTGGCCAGCCGGCCTTCGCCGGGCCGGCGCGGGCGCTCTTGGGCCTGCTCCTCGTCCAGCTCCCGCTCGGCGCCGGCGCCTTCCTGGCGCGCTT
>QHRX01000162.1 GCA_003221455.1 Candidatus Rokuibacteriota bacterium | reverse complement strand
GCGGGCGCGGCCGTGGCGGACGTCCGGCCGCCCGAGATGCGCGGAGCGCAGCACCGCCAGCGAGTAGCGCGCCAGCGCCAGGCGGCCCGGCCGCTCGAGGACGATCCAGTCGAGCAGGCCGTCGTCCGGCCGGGCGTCCGCTGCGACTGGGAGGGCGCAGGCGTAGGAAGGGAGGTTGAACACGAGGCAGTGGGCGCCGAGCGCCCGGACGCCGTCGGCCTCGACCTCGACCGGACCCGGGGGGAGGCGCCGGAGCGCTCCGAGGATCGGCAGGAGGTACCGCCACCGGCTGACGGGGCGGAAGGACCCGGGCCCGTGGCGCCGGCGCGCGACGCGATGGGCGACCTCCGCGTCGAAGCCGATCCCGACCATCAGGCTGAAGAGCCGCCGGCCGGCCCGTCCGAGGTCGATCCGCCGGGTGCGCCCGGCCAGAATCGCGGCGGCCAGCGTCTCCGGGTCGGCGGGGGAACCGAGCGCTCGCGCGAACAGGTTCTCGTTCCCCGCGGGCAGAACGGCGAGCGGCAGGCCGGGCGGCATCTCGTTGATCACGTCGGCGACCGTGCCGTCGCCCCCTACCGCCACCGCGCACCGCCAGGATCTGCGGAGGTCGGGGTCGGCGAGCGCCGCGCGGCGCTCGCTCCTCTCCCAGAAGACGTGGGGCTCGAGCCCCCGGCGCGCGAGCGCCGCCGCCAGCGCCTCCGCGGGCCGGCGGCGGGACTCGGCCCCCCCGTAGGGGTTGGCGGCGATCGCGATCCGGCGCCGGGGATCGCCCACGGGCGCCGTCATGCGGCCGCCGCACGCGCGGCGCGGCCGCCGCCCGGCGGCCCCGGCCGCGCTTGACCGCGCGCGGGGGGTCGGACTACCATCGCGACATCGTGTCTCTCCCTCTCGACCGACCCGCCTGAGCGGGGCATTACGGCTTCGTGGGAGGTGCGATGATGAAGCTCCGAGACATTCTCCGGGTCAAGGGACACGACGTCTACACCGTGCGCCCCGACCAGACCGTGCAGGACGCGGTGAAGATCCTGATGCAGCACCGCGTCGGGGCCCTCCTCGTGGAGGACGCCGAGCGGCGCGCGGTCGGGATCATCACCGAGCGCGACGTGCTGCGCGAGTGCGTCGACCGCGCCGCGGAGCTCTCGCACGTCCCGGTACGCGAGGCGATGACGCGGGACCTGATCATCGGGGTGCCCGACGACGAGATCGGCTACACGATGGGGATCATGACGCAGAACCGGATCCGGCACCTGCCGGTCATGGACGGCGACCACGTGGCGGGGATGATCTCCATCGGCGACGTGGTCAAGGCGACCCTGGACGAGACCGAGTACGAGAATCGGTATCTGAAGGAGTACATCCACAGTCGCTAGCGCAGGAAGCGACGGACCGCGGCATTGAACGCCGCCGGCGCCTCGACGGGTGTCAGATGCCCGACGCCCCGGAGCACAAGGTGTCGGGCGCCCGGGATCGTCTCCGCCATGAAGCGATGGACCGCGACGCACGGCTCGTCGTGCTCGCCGACGATCAGGAGCGTCGGGACTCGGAGCCGGCGCAGCTCCGCCTCCAGCGAGTAAACCGTGGGCCGTCGGGCGAGCACCTCCCGCGCCGTGTGGGCGAGGCCACGGGCACGGTGTGTCATGAGACACGACCGGATGAACCGGATCGCCTCCGGCCCCCGGGCGGCGTAGCGCGCGAAGAGCGGGTTCTCGAGCGCCGCATCGGCGAAGGCCTCGATTCCGTCGCGGTCGAGGATCCCGGCGAGGGCGCGGGCGCCGGCCTGCCACTCGGCGGTGCCGTCGGAGCCGGCGCCGGTGTCGGCGACGATGAGCGCGCGCACCGTCGTCGGATAGGCGATGGCGAAGTTGAGGGCGATGTTGCCGCCCATCGAGAGCCCACCCACGACGGCCCGGCGGATCCCGAGGTGCGCGAGGAGTCTACGGAGGTCGTCCACCGAGATCGGCTGCGAATAGGCGGCGGCGTCGGCCGGCGCGTCCGAGAGGCCGTGGCCGCGCACGTCGTAGGTGAGCACGCGATGCCGCGCGGCGAAGGCCCGCACCTGGGCGTCCCAGATGCGGAGACCGCACGCGAAGCCGTGCACGAGAACGAGTGGGCTCCCCCTTCCCCGAGCCTCGTAGTAGAGTGAGAGACCGTTGACGGGGGCCAGCGGCATGCCGCCCCGAATGGTACCGGACTCGGATCGAGGGAGGAAAGTATGAACTACCGGGTCGTCGAGGGCTGGGGCACGCTCCCGGACGGCTGGCGCTTCGTGGAGGCCACGAGCGTCGCCGTGGACCGCCAGGACAACGTCTGGGTCTTCAACCGGGGCGAGCACCCCGTGATCGAATTCGACCGCCACGGCACCTTCCTCCGCGGTTGGGGGGAGGGTAGCGTGCGGCGGGCGCACGGGATCACGATCGGTCCGGACGACTCCGTCTGGCTGACCGACGACCTCCAGCACACGGTCCGCCAGTTCACTCCCGACGGGAAGCTCCTCCTCACGATCGGGGATCCGGACAAGCCGGCGGAGCTCCAGGGCGGCAAGCCCTTCAACCGTCCGACCCACGTCGCGCTCTGCCCGAAGACCGGCAACATCTACGTCTCGGACGGCTACGGCAACTCGCGCGTTCACAAGTACGACCCCCGGGGCCGACACCTCTTCTCGTGGGGCGAGCCCGGGACCGATCCGGGCGCGTTCAACCTCCCGCACAACCTCGCCACCGACGCCGAGGGGCTCGTGTACGTGGCCGACCGCGAGAACCATCGGATCCAGATCTTCGACGAGAAGGGGGGGTACCTCGGCCAGTGGAATAACCTCCACCGCCCGTGCGGACTCGGCGCCGACCGCCGGAACGGGGGAGGGTTCTACGTCGGCGAGATCCCGACGAGCCTCGCCGTGAACGCGGCCGTGCCGAACCTGGGCGCGCGCGTGAGCATCCTCTCGAACAAGGGCGACCTGCTGGCGCGGATCGGCGGCCGCTTCTATGGCGAGGGGCCGGGGGAGTTCGTGGCGCCGCACGCCGTGGCCGTCGACTCGCGCGGCGATTTCTACGTCGCGGAGGTCGCGTACACCTTCAAGGGCCAGCACGAGAACCCGCCGCGCGAGATCCGCTCGCTCCAGAAGTTCGAGCTGGCGGCCTGAGCGGGGGGCGCTCGCCGGGGGGGGCTCGCCCGGTGAGGGATAATGATGCCTGGCCCAGCCGACCCGAGCCGGCTGGGCTCGAGAAAGGGTAACCGCGGCCCCATGAGCGATCCGTACCGCCTGCCGCGCACGGTCGTCCCGAGCCGCTACGAGCTCACGCTCACGCCCGACCTCCGGACGGCCGCCTTCGCCGGAGAGGAGACGGTCACGGTGACGGTGGGCGAGGCCGTGCGGGAGGTCCTGCTCAACGCCGCCGACCTCGAGATCGGCGCCGTCCTGGCCTGGGACGAGCGGGGCCGACAGGTCGCGGCGCGCGCCGAGCTCGAGCCCGCCCACGAGCGCGCCCGGCTCGTGTTCGCCGAGCCGCTCGCGCCCGGGGTGTGGCGGGTTCGGCTCGCGTTCACCGGCGCCCTTAACGACAAGCTCCGCGGCTTTTACCGGAGCCGGTATCGGGACGCCGACGGCGTCGAACACCTGCTCGCCGCCACCCAATTCGAGGCGACCGACGCCCGGCGGGCCTTTCCGTGCTGGGACGAGCCCGCGTTCAAGGCCGTCTTCGCGGCCACGCTCGTCGTCGACGAGAGGCTGGCCGCGGTGTCGAACACGCGCGTTCTCGAGACGCGGCCGGGTCCCCGGCCGGGCACGAAGGCCGTGCGGTTCGCCGACACGATCGTCATGTCCACGTATCTCGTGGCCTTCGTCGTGGGCGAGCTCGAGGCGACCGATCCGGTGATGGTCGGCCGGACGCCCGTGCGGGTCTGGGGGATGCCCGGCAAGCAGCCGATCGCACGCTTCGGGCAGGCGATCGCCGCCTTCTCGCTGGAGTTCTTCGAGCAGTACTACGGGATGCCCTATCCCGGGGACAAGCTCGATTTGCTCGCGATTCCCGACTTCGCGTCCGGCGCCATGGAGAACCTCGGCGCGATCACGTTCCGGGAGACGGCGCTGCTCGTCGACGAAAAGACGGCCACCCACAACGAACTCGAGCGCGTGGCCGACGTCGTCGCCCACGAGGTCGCCCACATGTGGTTCGGCGACCTGGTGACGATGGCGTGGTGGAACGGCATCTGGCTCAACGAGGCCTTTGCCACCTTCATGGAGATGCTGTGCGTCGACGCCTGGAAGCCGGAGTGGGAGCGGTGGGTGACGTTCGGCGTGTCGCGGGCGGCCGCGCTCGCCCTCGACGGCCTGCGGAGCACGCGGCCGGTCGAGTTCCCGGTCACCGCGCCCAAGGAGGCGGAGGCGATGTTCGACGCGCTCACGTACGAGAAGGGCGCCTCCGTGCTCCGCATGCTCGAGCAGCACCTCGGCCCCGAGGCGTTCCGGGACGGGATCCGGCGGTACCTGGCCCGGCACGAGTTCGGCAACACGGAGACCCGCGACCTCGGGGAGGCACTCGGCGCCGCCGACGTCATGGAGGCGTGGGTCTTCTCGCCGGGCTATCCCGTCGTCACCGTCGCCGAGGCGGGCGGCCGTCTCGTCCTCGCCCAGGAGCGGTTCAGCTACCTGCCGGCGCCCGCCGACGCCAGCGGGCAGCGCTGGCAGGTGCCGGTCGCGCTGAGACTCCAGGCCGGGGGCGTCGTGCGCACGGACAAGCGCCTGCTGACCGGCGCCCAAGAGCGCCTCGAGCTGGCGGGCGCCCTCGACTGGGTGATCGTGAACGCGGGGGGCCACGGCTACTACCGCGTCCGCTACGCACCGCCGCTCCTCGGCGCGCTCGCCGCCCACGCCGCCGCCGTCGCGACCCCGATCGAGCGCTTCAACCTCGTCAACGACGCGTGGGCCTCGACCGTGGCCGGCGTGATCCCGCTCGCCGAGTACCTCGAGCTGACCGCGCGCTTCCGCGCGGAGACGGACCGGAACGTCTGGACCGGGCTCATCGGCTCGTTCGCGTATCTGAACCGCGTGCTCGACGCCGCGGAGCGGCCGCGCCTGCAGGCGCTCGTGCGGGACCGCCTGGGCCCGATCGTCCTGCGGCTCGGCTGGGCGCCGCGGGCCGGCGAGGGGGAGCTCAGCCGGCAGCTCCGCGGCGACCTGCTCGGGGCGATCGGCACCCTCGGTGACGACCCCGCCGTGCAGGCGCGGGCGCGCGAGATCTACCGCGGCGACCCGACGCTCGTCGATCCGTCGGTGCTCTCGGCGGCGATCGCGATCACCGCCTTCGCCGGCGGGCCCGCCGAGTACGACGACGCGCTCTCCCGCTTCCGGACGGCGAGGACCCCGCAGGACGAGCAACGCTATCTCTACGCGCTCGCCGCCTTCCGCCAGCCGGAGCTCGCGGCGCAGACCCTCGAGCGGACACTCAACGGCGACTTTCGGACGCAGGACGCGCCGTTCGTCGTGCGCGTGATGCTCATGAGCGCGTACGTGCGCGAACTGGCGTGGCGGTTCGCGCGGACGCACTGGCAGGAGATGGCCGCGAAGTATCCCACCAGCGCCTACCGGCGGATGTGGGAAGGCGTCGTCGGCTTGGCCACGCCCGCCCTCGAGCGGGAGGTCATCGAGTTCTTCCGCACGACGGCGATCGACCTCGGCGGCAAGAAGCTCGCACAGTACCTCGAACAGCTCCGCATCGCCGTGGCCTTTCACGAACGGAGACCCCCTCTCACCACCTGAGGAGCGCCATGCAGGGCAATCACGCGATCGCGAAGATCTTGAAGGCCGAGGGAGTCGAGTCGCTCGCCTGCTTCCCGAACAACGCGATCATCGAGGCCGCCGCCGCGGAAGGGATCCGGCCGATCTGCGCCCGTACCGAGCGGGTGGCGGTCAACATCGCCGACGGGCTCTCCCGCGTCTCGGGCGGCCGAAAGATCGGCGTCGCCGCCGTCCAGTACGGGCCGGGCAGCGAGAACGCCTTCGGCGGCGTCGCCCACGCCTGGGCCGACGCGAGCCCTATCCTCGTCCTGCCGAGCGCGGTCGAGCGGCAGCGGCAGGGGATCCCCCCCAACTTCCAGGCGATCTACAACTACCGCGAGGTCACGAAGTGGGTGGAGGTCGTTACCCACGCCCACCGCATCCCCCAGATGCTGCGCCGGGCCTTCACCCTCCTGCGCCACGGCAAGCCCGGGCCCGTGCTGCTCGAGGTGCCGACCGACGTGATGAAGGAGGAGATCCCGGACGAGAGCCTCCGCTACGCGCCGGTCCGCCGGTCGGCGCCGATCGGCGACCCGCACGACGTGAAGGAGGCCGTCCGGATGCTCCTCGCCGCGAAGGCGCCCGTCATCGTCGCCGGCCAGGGCGTCCTCTACGCCGAGGCCTGGGACGAGCTCCGCGCGGTCGCGGAGCTCACCCAGGTTCCGGTCCTCACGACGCTCCAAGGCAAGAGCGCGTTCGCCGAGGACCACCCGCTCGCCCTCGGCGCGGGGGCGCTGTCGGGGACGAAGATGGTCGACCACTTCCTCCGGAAGGCGGACCTCGTCGTCGGCGTCGGGACGAGCTTCACACGGTCGGTGTTCGTCGTCCCGATCCCCGCCGGCAAGACGATGGTCCAGGTGACGATCGACGAGCAGGACGTCAACAAGGACTACCCGATCGCCCACGCCGTGATCGGCGACGCGCGCGCGGTCCTGCGCCAGCTCGCTGACGAGGTGATCCGCCAGGCGGGGCCGACCGGCCGCAAGGGGGACACGACCGCCGCCCGTGAGGTGGCCGCCGTCAAGGCGGACTTCCTCCGCGAGTGGATGCCGCGCCTCACCTCCGACGCCGTCCCGCTGAGCCCGTTCCGCGTGATCTGGGACCTGATGCACACCGTGGACCGGCGGCGCACGATCGTGACCCACGACTCCGGCAATCCCCGCGACCAGATCGTCCCGTTCTGGGAGTCGCTCATCCCGCACGGCTACATCGGCTGGGGCAAGAGCACCCCGCTCGGCGCCGGGCTCGGGCTCGCGATGGGCGCCCGGCTCGCCGCCCCCGACAAGCTCGTGGTGAACCTGATGGGCGACGCCGCGTTCGGCATGGTCGGGATGGACTTCGAGACGGCCGTGCGCTCGCGGCTCCCGATCCTGACGGTCGTGATGAACAACGGCCTCATGGGGGGCTACGACAAGTACCTGCCGGTGGCGACCGAGCGCTACGGGACGCGCTACCTGTCGGGCGACTACGCGAAGGTGGCCGACGGGCTCGGCGGCTACTCGGAGCGGGTGGAGAAGCCGCACGAGCTGGCGCCGGCCCTCCGGCGGGCGATCGCGGAGACGGAGGGCGGACGCGCCGCCCTGGTCGAGGTGGTGACCCGCGAGGAGCCGGACTTCCCGAAGTATTGGTGACGCGGGCCGGCCAGGAGGCGGCGGCATGACGATCAGCATCACCCGCGTGTACACCCGCACCGGCGACAAGGGCACCACCGCGCTGGTCGGCGGCAAGCGCGTGCCCAAGGACTCCCCGCGCATCGTCGCCTACGGGACGGTCGACGAGCTGAACTCGATCGTCGGCCTGGCCCGCGTCTTCAACGCCGAGCGCCTGGCCGAGGACGACAAGCACCGCTGGCTCGATGGGGTGCTGCGGCGCCTGCAGAACCAGCTCTTCGACCTCGGCAGCGAATTGGCCACCCCGGACGACGCGGCCTACGAGGGCATGCACCGTGTCGGGGACGCCGAGGTGAAGGAGCTCGAGGAGCTGATGGACCGCTGCCAGAAGGAGCTCACGCCGCTCAGGTCCTTCGTGCTGCCGGGCGGCGGGCGCGTCGGCGGCTTTCTCCACCTGGCCCGCACCGTGTCCCGCCGCGCGGAACGCGAGATCCTCGGGCTGTCGCGGGCGGAGCCGATCGGCGACGGGCCCCTCCGCTACGTGAACCGGCTGAGCGACGCCTTCTTCGTGCTCTCGCGGTGGGTCGGCAAGCATCTCGGCGAGCCGGAGTACCTCTGGGAGCGGGGGCTCGAGGGCCACACCCGTCGGAAGCGGAAGTGAGCCGCCGCGGCCGGGCTTGCGGTCCCGAGGGGTCCGATTAGACTAGGGCGGGTGCGCGCAACGCCGATCGTCCCGGTGGCACTCGTCGTCGGGGCCCTGCTCGGATGGGGCTCCGGAACGGGTCTCGCCCGGCGCGCCGACCCGCCGGCGGCCGAGGGCCTCCCCGGCAAGGCGCTCTTCGCCCAGTACTGCGCCGCCTGCCACGGCGCCGAGGGGCGGGGCGACGGCCCCTCCGCGGCGAGCCTGCCGATCAAGCCGTGGAACCTCACCGAGGCTCGGGTGCTGGGGCACCTGCCCGACGAGTTCATCCGGCTCACGATCACGAAGGGCGGCGCCGCCGTGGGGCTCTCGCCGCTGATGCCCGCGTGGGAGGCGTACCTCGGCCAGGAGCAGGTCGCCGACCTCGTCGCTTACATCCGGTCGCTCGCCGGGCCGCGGCAGGAGCCGCGGGAGGTCTTCGCGGGGCCGATCGATCCGCCGGGCGCGCCCGTCCAGCCGATCCTCTTCAGCCACCTGATCCACGCCGGCGCCTTCCAGATCAGCTGTCAGTACTGCCACGCCGATGCGCGGCGGTCGCAGTACGCGGGGCTGCCGTCGGTGGAGCGCTGCATGGGCTGCCACAAGATCGTCGCCGCCGCCGGAAACCCGGAAGTCCAGAAGCTCCAGGGCTACTGGCAGCGCAGGGAGCCGATCCCGTGGGTGCGCATCTACAAGGTGCCGGAGTTCGTCTACTTCCAGCATCGGGGGCACATCCGGGCCGGAGTGGCCTGCCAGACGTGCCACGGTCAAATCCAGCAGCTCATGCGGGTCCCGGCGATCGAGGGCCCGAACCGCGTCAACGATCTGCTGAACCTCGTCGGCCTCACGCCGGCGCCGGCTCCGCTCAGCATGGGCTGGTGCGTGGAGTGTCACCGGGCCACGAACCGCGCCCACGGCATCGACCAGCCGTCGGTCTCCGCGGGCACGGCGGCGCCGCTCGACTGCGTCACCTGCCACCACTGATCGAGGCGGGGTCCGCCCGGCCGCGGGCCCGCCGGCGCCGCCCCGGGTGCCGGGTTCGGCGGACGCCCTGCACCCGGGCCCGCGGGGTCCGGCGTGAGCGGCCATGCGCATAGTGTTCCCGGAAGGGTCGGGATGCGTCCAACGGCCCGAGGACCTCGAGCCGCTCCGGCGGCTGGGGCCGGTCGACTACTACACCGATGCCCCCCGGGATCGGGCCGAGCTCGTCGACCGCCTCCGGCCGGCCGAGGCGGTGTTCCTCGACTACTCGGTCATGGACGCCGAGGTGCTCGGCCAGTGCCCGCGGCTCCGCTTCGTCTGCTTCCTCGGCGTCGGCTACGCGACCTACGTCGACGTGGCCGAGGCCAGGCGGCGAGGCGTCACCGTCACCCACACCCCCGACTATGGCGCCACGTCGGTGGCCGAGCACGCCCTCGGGCTGGTCCTTGGACTCACGCGTCACATCGGCTCGGCCTTCCTGAGCGTCCGCGCGGGCCGCTGGGAGCCGGGGGTCTTCCGGGGGATCGAGCTGCGCGACAAGACCTTGGGGATCGTCGGCCTCGGTCCGATCGGGACCGAGATGGCGCGACTCGGCGCCGGGATCGGGATGCGGCTCCTCGGCTGGACCCGGCGCCCGGCGGGGGAGCGCGCGCGCCACGGGCTCCTGCTCGTCTCCCTGGAGGAGCTCTTCGGTCGGTCGGACGTCGTGACGCTCCACCTCTCCTACACGCCGGAGACCCACGGGCTCGTGTCGCGGGCGCTCCTCTCCCGCATGAAGCCGACCGCCTATTTCGTCAACACCGCGCGGGCCCGCCTCGTCGACAACGTAGCACTCGCCGAGCTCCTCCTGTCCGGGACGATCGCCGGCGCCGCGCTCGACGTGCACGACGCGGAGCCCCCGGCGGCCGACGATGTGTTCCGGCGCCTCCCGAACGTCCTGCTGACCCCCCACATCGGCTACAACACCGTGGAGGCGGGTGCCAACATGCTCCGGATCGCCGTCGCCACCCTGGAGGCCTATCTGCGCGGAGAGCGGTTGCACGTCGTCACCTGACCGGGGTTTTCGTGCCCCGGTCGCCCCGGGAGTAGAATGAGACGCAGCGCGAACAATGCCCAGAACACCTCTCGACCTGCGCCTCTCGGTCGACCACCTGTCCATCCTGGACAGCGACGGGAACCTCGATACCGCGCTCGAGCCGGACATCGCCGCCGGCGACCTCAAGCGGATGTACCGCACGATGGTGCTGGGGCGGCGCCTGGACGAGCGCATGGTCCGGCTCCAGCGCCAGGGCCGGATCGGCACCTTCGCGCCGATCAAGGGGCAGGAGGCCTCGCAGATCGGCGCCGTCGCGACCCTGCGCCGGGAGGACTGGATGGTGCCGTCGTTCCGGGAGACGGCGGCGATGCTGTGGCGGGGCTGGCCGATCGAGCAGCTCCTCGCCTTCTTCGCCGGGCGGCTCGAGGGCGGGCGGCCGGCGCCCGACCAGCGCGACCTGCCGATCACGATCCCGGTCGCGACCCAGCTGCCGCACGCGGTGGGGCTCGCCTACGCCGCGCAGTACCGCGGCGACGACGCGGTCGTGATGGCGTTCTTCGGCGATGGCGCGACCTCGGAGGGCGACTTTCACGAGGCGATGAACTTCGCCGGCGTCTGGCACGTGCCGGTGGTCCTCGTCTGCCAGAACAACCAGTGGGCGATCTCGGTGCCGATCAAGAAGCAGACCCACTCGCGCACGCTCGCCCAGAAGGCGCTCGCCTACGGGTTCCCCGGGATCCAAGTCGACGGCAACGACGTCCTCGCCGTGTACGCGGCGAGCCGGGAGGCCGTCCTGCGCGCGCAGGCCGGCGAGGGACCCACGCTCATCGAGTGCGTGACCTATCGCCTGGGTGTCCACACGACCGCCGACGACCCGACGAAGTACCGCTCGGAGGCGGAGGTGCGGGAGTGGGAGCGGAAGGATCCGCTCACGCGTTTCGGCGCGTACCTGGAGAAGAAGACCCTCCTCGAGCCGGGGCTCGAGGAGGAGCTCGACGCCGAGATCGCCCGCGCGGTCGCCGTCTTCGAATCGCTCCCGCCCGCCGACCCCCTCACGATGTTCGAGCACGCCTACGGCGAGCTCCCCGCCCACCTCCGGGCCCAGCGGCAGGAGGTGGGGGAACGTCTCGCGCGGACGGCCCCCGACCCCCCGGCCGCCGGGGAGCCCCTGCCCCCGCCGCCGATGCGCGGCCAGCGGAAGACGAGCCGATGGTCAAACTGAACATGGTGAAGGCGCTCAACCTCGCGCTGCTCCAGGAGATGGAGCGGGATCCGGACGTGCTCGTCCTCGGCGAGGACGTGGGCGTCGACGGCGGCGTGTTCCGGGTCACCGAGGACCTCCATCGCACGTTCGGCGGCAAGCGGGTGATCGACAGCCCGCTGGCCGAGGCCGCGATCGTCGGCACCGCGGTCGGCATGGCGCTCTACGGCCTCAAGCCGGTGTGCGAGATCCAGTTCTCCGGCTTCGCCTTCCAGTGCTTCCACCAGATCGAGAACCATGCGGCCCGCTACCGGCAGCGCACGCAGGGGCGCTTCCACTGCCAGATGGTCGTGCGGATGCCCTACGGCGGCGGCGTGCGCGCCCTCGAGCACCACTCCGAGTCCGAGGAGCAGTTCTATGCCCAGGTGCCCGGGCTCAAGCTGGTCGTCCCCTCCGGTCCCCGGAACGCGCGCGCGCTCCTGGTGAGCGCCATCCGCGATCCCGATCCGGTGATCTTCTTCGAGGCGAAGGCGCTCTACCACGCGCACAAGGAAGAGGTCCCCGAGGAGACCGAGGCGCTGCCGATCGGCCAGGCCCGCGTCGCCCAGGAGGGCCGCGACCTCACGCTGATCGCCTACGGGGCGATGGTCCGCGTGGCGCTCGAGGCCGCGGAGGTCCTGCGCGCCGAGGACGGTGCGGAGGCGGAGGTCATCGATCTCCTCACGCTCTCGCCGCTCGACCGGGAGACGCTCGTGGGGTCGGTCGCCAAGACCGGCCGGGCGGTGGTGGTCCACGAGGCGCCGCGGAGCTTCGGGCCGGGCGCGGAGATCGCCGCCAGCCTGATGGAGGGCGCCTTCCTCGCGCTGGAGGCGCCGATCCGGCGGGTGGCCGCCGTCGACGTGCCGTGGGTCGGCTTCGCGCGCGAGAAGGCGAGCGTGCCCGACGTGCCGCGGGTGGTCGCCGCCGCGCGCGAGACGCTGGCCTTCTAGATGCCGCGCGCCTTCGCGCTGCCCGATCTGGGCGAGGGACTCACCGAGGCGCAGATCGTCCGCGTGCTGGTGCACGAGGGCGACGTGATCGGCGAAGATACGCCCCTCCTCGAGGTCGAGACCGACAAGGCGCAGGTCGAGATTCCGTCGCCGCTCGCCGGGCGCGTGGAGCGGATCCACGTCGAGCCGGGTCAGACGGTGAAGGTGGGCGAGGTGCTCGTCACGTTCGCCGACGGCGACCTGGCCCGGCCCGGATCGGCCGCGCCGGGCGCGCCCGCGCGGCCCGCGGCGGGGGGTCCGGTCCCGGCCGCGCCGGCCACCCGCCGGCTCGCGCGCGAGCTCGGCGTCGATCTGCGCGCGGTAGAGGGCACCGGTCCCGGCGGCCGGGTCACCGACGCCGACGTTCGCGGCGCGGGCCGGGCGGCCCGCCCCGAGGCCCCGGGCCCGCCGGAGGCCCCGGGGCGCCCGGCCGGCCCCCGGCCACTGGCGCCCGTCGGGCTCGCGCCGCCCGCGCTGCCCCGGTTCGAGCAGTGGGGCCCGATCGAGCGGCTGCCGCTCTCCCACCTCCGGCGCACGATCGCCGAGCGTATGGCGCTGTCGGCGGCGCTCGTGCCCCACGTGACCCACTTCGACCGCGCCGACATTACCGACCTCGACCAGGTCCTCCGCCGCAACCTCGAGCGCGCTCGGGAGCGCGGCGTCACCCTCACCCTGACGAGCTTTCTCCTGAAGGCGGCGGCGCTCGCGCTCCGGGAGCACCCGCAGTTCAACGCGAGCCTCGATCCCGGCGCCGGCGAGCTGATCCTCAAGCGCTACTGCCACCTCGGCGTCGCGGTCGCGACCGACCGCGGTCTGATCGTCCCCGTGCTGCGAGACGTGGACCGCACGCCCGTGCTTGAGCTGGCCCGCGAGCTCGGCGCCCTCGCCCAGCGGGTCCGCGCCGGCAAGGCGACGCTCGACGACCTCCGGGGCGGGACCTTCACGGTCACGAACCTGGGCGCGCTCGGCGGCACCGGCGCGATTCCGATCATCAACTATCCCGAGGTGGCAATCCTCGGCGTGGCGCGGGCGCGGGAGGAGCCGGTCGTACGGGACGGCCACGTCGTCCCCCGGCTCCTGCTGCCGCTCTCGCTGACGTTCGACCATCGGGTCGCGGACGGCGCCGACGGCGCCCGCTTCGCCGCCGACATCGTGCGTCGCCTCGAGCATCCCGACCAGCTCCTGCTCGAGCTGTAGCCCGGGCCGCCGCCGTGGTCATGGGGGATCTCGTGCGGGAGGTGGACGTCGCCGTCGTCGGTGGCGGGCCGGGCGGCTACACGGCGGCGTTCCGCTGCGCCGAGCTCGGGCTCGAGACGGTGGTCGTCGACGACGGCAAGCGTCTGGGCGGGGTCTGTCTCTTCGAGGGGTGCGTCCCGTCGAAGGCGCTGCTGCACGCGGCGGCGCTGATCGACCAGGCCGGCCAGGCCGCGGAGCTCGGCATCGAGTTCGGCCCGCCGCGCGTCTCGCTCGATCTCCTCCGGAAGTGGGTGAGCGAGCGGGTGGTGGGCACGCTCGCTCGCGGCCTCGCGGCGGCCGCCCGCGCCAAGGGCGTGGAGGTCCTGGGCGGGCGCGCCGTCTTCGAGGGGCCCCGTCAGCTCCGGGTCGAGGGCGACGAGCCGCAGAAGATCCGCTTCGCCCACGCGCTCGTCGCCACCGGCTCGGCGCCGCTCGCGCCGCCGGGGAGCGCGCCCGCGCGCGAGCGCGTGATGGACCCGAGCGCGGCGCTGGCGCTGCCGGAGGTGCCGGAGCGCCTGCTCGTGATCGGCGGCGGCTACGTCGGCCTCGAGATCGGCATGGTGTACGCGGCGATCGGCAGCGCCGTCACGCTGGTGGAGACGACCGACAACCTCCTGCCCGGCGTCGACCGGGATCTGGTTCGGCCGCTCGCGCGTCGCGTCGGGTCGCGCTTCGCCGCGGTGCACCTCGGCACGCGGGTCGGGGAGTGGGCCGAGCGCGACGGGCGGGTCGAGGCGCGGCTCGGCGGCGCGGCGCCCCAGAGCTTCGACCGGGTCCTCGTGGCGGAGGGCCGGCGGGCGCGGAGCGACGGGATCGGGCTCGAGACGACGGCGGTGCGCACCGATGCGGGCGGGGCGATCGCGGTCGACGACCGGTGCCGCACGGATGAGTCCCGGATCTACGCGGTCGGCGACGTCACCGGCGAGCCGATGCTGGCCCACCGCGCGATGCGGCAGGGCGTCGTCGCCGCCGAGGCGATGGCCGGTCGGCCGGCGGCCTTCGACACTGTCGCGGTCCCCGCGGTGGTCTTCACCGATCCGGAGATCGCGTGGTGCGGGCTCGGCGAGCAGGAGGCCGGGCGCGCGGGGCGCCCGGTGCGGGTCGCCACGGTCCCCTGGGCGGCGTCGGGCCGGGCGGCGACGCTCGGGCGAGCGGACGGCCTCACGAAGCTCGTCCTCGACCCCGAGTCGGGACGGGTACTCGGCGTCGGGATCGTCGGACCGGGTGCCAGCGAGCTGATCGCCGAGGGGGCGCTCGCGGTCGAGGCCGCGCTGACCGCAGAGGATCTGGCGGCGACCGTCCATCCGCACCCCACCCGGTCCGAGACCCTGATGGAGGCGGCGGCGGCTTTCCTCCGCGGGCGCTGACGCGCCCCTGGTCTTTCCCGCGGTCGCCGCGCATAATACGCGCGTGATTTACGCGCCGATCGCGCTCCCCTTCTTCCTGATCCTCCTCGCCCTCCTCGCGGTGTTCGTCTTCGTCGTCGAGCTCGAGGTGCTGGCCTACGCGTACCGGAAGATCGGCGTGCGCCCGCGCTACGTCTTCACGCTCC
>QHRX01000088.1:3896-4250 GCA_003221455.1 Candidatus Rokuibacteriota bacterium | reverse complement strand
ACGGCGGTGATTGAGTGACCGCCTACGGCTAAGGCTGAGGTGGTAAACACCGCCTGTCCACCGCTGAGGGGGGCCGTGCCCAGGACGGTTGCGCCGTCCTCGAATGTCGCTGTCCCGGTTGGCGTGCCTGAAGTTGCTGGCGTCACGGTGGCCGTGAACGCCAGAGCCTTGCCGAAGGCCGATGGGTTCAGTGCGGAAACGAGAGACGTGGACGTCACAGTGAGTAAGCCGAACGCCTGGATTCGATCCGTTCCGACGAAGACCACCCCACGGCCCACCGCCACCGTGTTGTACTTGCCCCCTACGTTCAACTCGCTGGAGCTGCTCTGCCAGATCAGCCTCATCGTCGTACCG
>QHRX01000088.1:0-3845 GCA_003221455.1 Candidatus Rokuibacteriota bacterium | reverse complement strand
AGACGATGGGGTCACTCGATCCGTTGCTGGTCACAACGGGGGAACCGGGGCTAAATAGCGAGAGCGCCGACGCCGTCACCGCGTCGATCGAGAGATGGGCGGGCGCGCCGGGTGAGAGCACAACCTGGAGTCTGGCCAAGCCCGGTGGGATCGGCTGGCGGCAGGTTTCGCATTGCTTGGTGGCGCCCGAATAGAACACGTAGTTCGTGCCGTCGGGTCCGCGGAAATACGCCGGCGTCGTCCGTGCTCTGGCGTAGTCGGTGTGGGTGTAGACCTCGGAATACGGGCCGAAGACGTCGAGAGGCGCGACGGTGCCGAAGGGGGGCTGAGGGCTTGGACCCAAGAGCGAGCCGTCTACCGTCGGATCCGTCAAGTTGCAGTTCTGGCGCTCGTCCAATCTCCCCGGCAACCTGTCCCGATCGACGAGATACGCGGTTCCTTGCTTGCTGCCGAAGGCGACCAGGTGCGGCGTGCTGGTCGTCGACGGATCAAGGTCGGGGAGAACCACCGGCGAATCGCCGCCGAGGTCAGTGTCCGCGTCGTCCATTTGGCAGTAATTCCAGGGCGTATACGTCCCCCCCAATCGGAGCGGTGCCCCCGGTTTCCAGACCAGCAGCGACTCGCCCCAGTATCCCGGGGCATTTCTGGTGTCGTTGGGACCATTGCCGGTGGTGTCGTACACGTTGCCAGCGACGTCAATCGCGGGTCCGCCCGAGCCCCACATGCCGGCGTTCGCGAATGCACGAGTGCCCGACGGCGCGCCGGCAAACGCGCTGGCCACCCTCGGCGTAGTGGTGTCAACCGCCACCATCCAGCCGGCTCCTCCGTCCCGATAGGCCCCGAAGGGCACATAGAGCAAGCGTCCGTCAGCGCTGAGATTTAGCCCTCCGCGCTGCGCGATCGCCCCGGGGGATTGAAACGTCGTCGGGCCATTCTGGTTGATCGGGCCGAGCGTGCTGTCGTCGATGCTCAGCGGCCAGCCAGAGATCACCGATCCGCTCGTTAGGTCAAGCGCGAGTATCTTCCAGCTCCGTCCTCCCTCCGTGGTGTCGGCCGTGACATAGATCCGAGGCGGCACCGCAGTCAAGTCGATAGTGGGCGTACTCAAGACGCCGAGGGGCACGCCGCCATCGGGACCGGGAGAGGGTGTTCCGAGCCGCGTGCGCCAAAGAATGGTACCCGCAGGAACCAGCGGTGCCCCGGTAATGGTGTCGGATGCGTTGACGGCGTACACGAAGCCATTGCCCGTGGCGGCGAAGACGACCTCGAAATGTCGGCCGGCGTATGCGCCACCTGACATCAACACGTCGTCCACGTAGAGGGGGGAAGCATACATGTGGGGCCCGTAATCCGTTCCGATATTCACCGTGTCAAACTGCGGCGAGTCCCACACCGGGCCAAATCCGGGGCCGGAAACACTCGCCGGGGTCAAAACCGTCTCATTTGGGCTCCAGCCCGTGCGCTGGCGATCAATGTGGAAGGTCAGGGTGTTCGTCACCGCGCCGGGAGTAAGCTGAACCTGCCCAAGCAGCAACGCTGGCATAAAAAGAAGGCGGCTAAGGACCCCCGAAACAAGAACCATCCGGACGAGCCTTAGCCTGCGGCTCGCAATCGCCGCGTGGCGAGTCCTGCCGTCGTCCATTGTCGCCCCCTCACTTATTTATCAGGCGTATCGGACCCGGAGGACGCGCGGAAGGAACTCAGCGTCCAGAGATGCTACCGGACGCTTCCGACTCGAAACTCAGGGCCCCCTTCCAATCCCTGAAGGGTCGGGGCGATCGCTGGCCGAGGGGACTCTATGGGAACTGTGGGGTCGTGTCAACTCACCTAGAGATCACCTAGAGATCCCCCCCTAAAGAGGGAAACGCCGCGAACCAAGCGATACGAGCCGCCGTACCGCCTTATCCCGCAGCCCGCCCCCCGGGAGGGAGAACTGCCCCCAGAGCGGGCTCCATGCGGTTGCTGACGGGGCGGGAGGGCTCCGGTTCGAACCGGAGCCCTCCCCGGGAGCTTACTGGTGATCGAAAAAGACGGGGGCGTCTTTGGCAGGAATGGGCGTCGTCGCACACGCGGTCAGAAAGCTGCTCAGAACCGCGATCGCCATAATCAGCTTGCGCATAGCTGTCACCTCCTTTCGAGAAGCAACTGCTCCGGCTCTGCCCTGCGGGGTCACGCTCGTCTACGACCGTGGCCCGAATGTCTGGGGCTGCGGACAGGGTGGGATCGGGCGCTGCGTTCGCACAAGGCACTTGGGCTGCACGCGCCGCGGCGATGCCGGTCTCGATCCCCCCGTCCCGTACCGAACTCTTCATCCTTGCTAACGCAGCGTCCCCGGCGTCGTTCCGCGGGTCCCGGGAATTCACTCGGGACGGGCGCCGCCGACGAGACGTTGCGGATGCCGAAGGGGATGCTCCAGGTGAGCCAGGCCCGGGTGCCGTCGTCGAGCGGCGTCCGTCGGTGCCCGATCAACCTCCGCCGGGGACACAAGGGCCGTGCGGGTCGTGGAGACAACGCTCTACGGATGGGCCGACGGCTTCCGGGCGGAGCGGTTTGCGGGGCGCTGGGGCCCCTCGCGGCGCAGGCGCCGAATGCGGGCCGGCGTTCGGGCCGGGTCCCTCTAGAAGAAGAGCAGGGTCACGGCCGCGAAGAGCGGCAGTAAGATAGCGCCGCTATACGCCATGTATTCGAAGAAGTTCGGCATCTGGACTCCCGCGCTCTCGGCGATCGATCGCACCATGAAGTTGGGGGCGTTGCCGATGTAGGTATTGGCGCCCATGCAGGTGGCGCCCAAGCTGATGCCCAGGAGCACCTCGTGGGAGACGCCTGCCACTTCGCGGACGAGGGGGAGCCCGCGGCCCAGCGCGAGGAAGGTGAGATAAGTCGGTGCGTTGTCGAGGAACGACGACATGAGCCCGGTCGCCCAGAAGAACTGCCAGGGCGCCCGCACGCCGAGGGTTGCTGCGTGCGTCCGGAGCAGCGCGAGCGCCGGGATCATCGTCAGGAAGACGCCCAGGAACAGCGTGGCCACCTCCAGCATTGGGTAGGCGCGGGCCCCGTTCGCCCGCCGGATTTCGACCGGGGTCCACCAGAGCGAGAGTGCGGCGAGGGTCACGATCACGAGCTCTCGCGCCGGCGCTTCGAGGGCGACGACCGCCAGCACGACCCCTGCGAGCAGGATGCCGTTCCCGGCGCCGCGCAAGCGCAGCGGCTCGACGCGCACGCGGTCGCGCTCGCGCGCCTCAGGCGACTCGCGGCGGTAGTGCCAGGTGTCCCAGGCGAGATAGCTCGCGAGCAGGATCGTGACGATGACCAGCCACGGTAGCGCGAGCTTCGACAGCGTCCACGCGAAAGGGACGCCCTGCAGGTAGCCGAGGAAGAGGGGCGGATCCCCGAGGGGTGTGAGCAAGCCACCGACGTTGGAGACAAGGAAAATGAAGAAGACCACCGTGTGCCGGACCCGGCGCCGTTCTTGGTTCGTGTGGAGCACCAGGCGGATCAGGAGCATGGAAGCTCCGGTGGTGCCGATGACCGAGGCCAGGACCGAGCCCAGGGCCAGAAAGCCGGTGTTGGTAAGCGGCGTGGCGCGGAGGTCGCCGCTCAGCTGGATGCCGCCCGAGATCACGTAGAGGCTCGCGAGGAGGAGGACGAAGGACAGGTACTCCTGGCCGGCACGGACCAGCGCGAGCGGCTCGCGGGCGACGTAGAGGGCGACGACCGGGAGCCCGAGGATGCACGACACGAGGAGCTTGTTGCGGTTGGGTTCCCACCACCCGGGAGCCAGAAGCGGGCACACCGCGATCGCCAGGAGCATCGCGACGAAGGGCAGTGCCCAGTAGAGCGCCAGG
>QHRX01000034.1 GCA_003221455.1 Candidatus Rokuibacteriota bacterium | reverse complement strand
ACCACCTGAAGGTTCACCTCGCGCGTCCGCGGGCCGTCGAACTCGGCAAAGATGACCGACTGGAAGCGCCCGAGCGTGAGGTCGCCGTCATTCACGCCGACCGCGATGCTCCGTCCGAGGAGCGCCGCCCGCAGGTGGGCGTGGGCGTTGCCGCGCTCGCAGTCGGAGTAGCGCGGATCGTCATGGCGGTACCCGCCCCGCTCCACGACGACGCGCTCCATCAGTGCCTTGAGGTCCTCGACGAGGGCGCCCTGGAACTCGTTGACGAAGAGGGCGCAGGTCGTGTGCATCGTGTTTACGAGGGCGATCCCGCCCATGACCGGGAACTGGTGCAGTGCCTCCCGGACGCGCTTGGTGATGTCAGAGAATTCGGTCCGCTCTTCGCTCGTCAGAACGAACGAGGTATTGAAGACCTTCATGCGATTCTCTCCGAAGCGAAGTGGTGGGTGGCCAAGTGATGCTGATCCCCGCTTTTGCCAGCGTTAAAGGACGCATGCACCCCTATTTGTAGCCGACCGCTACAATAGCCAAAGAATCGCCGCAAAGTCAACGAATCGCAACATCTGGAATCTGGCGCCGATCCGCACCGAACCCGTCTTTCGGCGCGGACGCGAGGACCGCCCACGGCCAGGCGGCCCCCCAAACGGGCGTCCCGGGCCGCTCGGGACGTCGGGGCCGCCGCCCGCGGGGCGGGCGGCCGAGGAACCACCGCGATCCGCACCCTCCACACGCCTCAGGCGGGCGTCCGACCCGCATCCGGCATTACGGCAGGCTCTCGGCGACCAGCTCGCTCACGTCCTTGACCGCCAGGGTCTCCTCCGCGCCCAGGACTTTCCGTCCGAGGTCCACCATGGCGAGGCAGAACGGGCAGGCGGTGGCGACGGCGTCGGGCTTTGCCTCCATCGCTTCCTCGACGCGGATCAGGTTCACGCGCTTCTCCGACCGCACCTCCATCCACATGTGGCCGCCGCCGCCGCCGCAGCAGAGTCCGCGCGCGCGGTTGCGCGGTAGCTCGACGAGCCGCAGGCCGGGCACCGACCGGGCCACCGCCCGCGGCGCCTCGAAGATCCCGTTGTAGCGGCCGAGGTAGCAGGAGTCGTGGAACGCGACCGCCTGGTCGATCGGCTTGGTCGGCCTGATCCGGCCCTCCCGGAGCAGGCCCTCGATGACCACCGAATGGTGGAGCACCTCCCAGCGCCCGCCGAACTGCGGGAACTCGTTCTTGAGCGTGTTGAAGCAGTGCGGGCAGTGGGTGATGATCTTGCGAAAGCGGTAACGCTTGAGGTTCCCGATGTTCTCCCGCTGCACCGTCTGGTAGAGGTACTCCTCGCCGAGGCGCCGCGCGACCTCGCCGTGGCACCGCTCCTCCTGCATCACGGCGAACGACACGCCGGCGGCCTTCAGGATCTTCACCACCGCGCGGGCGATCGCCTGGTTCCGCCGGTCGTAGGAGGCCGAGCAGCCCACCCAGTAAAGGTACTCGACCTCCCGGCCCTCCGCGAGGACGGGGACGTCGAGCCCATCCGCCCACCGCAGGCGGTCCGCCGCCGGCAGGCCCCACGGGTTGCCCGCGCGCTGGATATTCTGGAGCGACTGGGGCGCCGTGGACGGAAGCGCGCCCTCGGAGAGCGCGAGGTAGCGACGCAGGTCCACGATCGTGTCGACGATGTCGATGAAAGCGGGGCACTCCTCGACGCACGCCATGCACGTCGTGCAGGACCAGAGCTCGTCCGGGTCGATCAGCCCGCCGTGGATCGGCCCTGGCAGCTCGCCGTGCAGGTGACGCTTGAGCTTCACGATGATCTGCTTCGGCGAGAGCTTCGTCCCTGCCATGTACGCCGGGCACACCGCCTCGCAGCGACCGCACTCGAGGCACGCGTCGAAGTCGAGCCGCCGCTTCCAGGAAAACTCCTCGAGCCTCGAGACCCCGAGGGCCTCGGCCGCCTCGATGTTGGCGATGGCCGCGATCTCGCCGCGGGGCCCGAGCTTGGCGAAGAAGATGTTCAGCGGCGTCGTGATCAGGTGCACGAAGTACGAATACGGAATCAGCGCGATGAACCCGAGTGCGAGCGCGGCGTGGACGAGCCAGAGGGAGAGGTGCAGGCCCCGCAGGGCGCCTGGGCCGAGGCCGGCCGCCAGGAGCCCCTGGCCGAGTGCCCAGCCGACCGGCGACCACGGCGCCCACGGCGGCCGCGTCGCCGCGAGCCGGCACGCCTCGACGAGGAAGCCGCTCACGTTGATCGCGAGGAGGAGGGCGAGGGCACGGGCGAAGCGCGCCGCGGCGTCGAGGCGGTGCGGCCGGACGACGAAGCGACGGTAGACGGCCATGCCGAGGCCGATGACGAAGAAGAGGCCGAAGAGGTCGAGCACCGCCTCGTAGAAGAGGTAGAAGGGCCCCTGGAGGAGCTTCATCCCGAACAGCGGCAGCGTGATGTCCCAGTCGATCGTCGCCAGCACGGTGCCCGTCAGGAGCGCGAGGAAGCCCCAGAACATGATCGCGTGCATGACGCCCGGGTAGGCCTGCGAGAGCGTGCGCGCCTGGCCCAAGGCCTCGGTGGCGACGAGCCGCAGCCGCTCGCCGATGCGATCGAAGCGCGGCTCGGGTCCGCCGCCGCGCCAGAGCCGGATCCGCTGCCAGAGGCCCCGGGCGAAGACGGCGAGCGCGACCAGCGCGCCCGCGTACAGGAGCACCTCGACCGGGACCGGAACGTTCCAGAAGGTGTCGCGGTACGGCACGCCGGTCATGCCGGACACATTAGCATGGTCGGCGGCGGGCGAATGGCGCACGGATGCTGGTCGCGCTCGGGCGGGAGGCACATGGCGGGGTTGAAGCAGGACCCCGAAATCGCTATAGTGGCGGCTCGTGCGCGCGGCGGGCGCGTGGAGTTCGGGCGCCCGGCGACGTTCCATCCCATCATCGGAGGGGCACATGAAAAGATCCGTGCAGGGGCTGGCCGGCCTGCTGGCCGGAATCGCGGCCGTGGCGGCGGGAGCCTTGCCGACGGCGGCGCAGCCGAAGGGGACGCCGGTCAAGATCGGCCAGATCGTCTCGATCACCGGCGAGGGGGCCGAAGCCGGCCAGTACATGCGGTGGGGCGCCGAGTTGGCCGTCGAGCAGGCGAACAGGGCGGGCGGCATCAAGGGGCGCCCGGTCCAGCTCGTCCTCGAGGACGAC
>QHRX01000033.1 GCA_003221455.1 Candidatus Rokuibacteriota bacterium | reverse complement strand
TCTGGCGACGGGCGAGGTATTCTCCGAATTGGAGGCAGATGGCGGCCTGATAGAAGGCCAAGTTGGCCACGCACTCCGGTCCACGAGCGGCCACATACGTGCGCTGAAACGCGTCGCCGGGACCATCCAACGCACGAAGTGAGCCGAGTCGCCCTCGCGCCAGTCGCCGGAGCTGGATGGTGAAGCGGGCGACGTCGCGGCCAGGGTCGGCGACATCATACCGGTCCCAATCGAATGCGATGGTGTGACCCGTGCCCCCATTCAAGGGCCGGTCCTCGGCCAGGATGATCTGGGCGTAGCCGTAGCTGCCGTGGCCCGCGCACATGTCAACCCGGCGCAGCCGCGAGGCGGCACCCTCGAGCCGACCGACGAGGCGGGCCGCCTTGTCGCCTGCCGGCGCGGCCACCTCCGCGATATGGCGTGACCATCGCTCGAGCGTCGCGAGATGCGTGCTGGTTTCCAGCACGGGTCCCACCCTGGGCGCGATCGCGTGGAACCGTGCCAGCCATCGCGCGCACCGTTCGGCGGCGAGGGCGCGCTCGCGATCGCTGCCCTCCAGAAACACCTCCTTGGGCCGACTCCCGTCAACTTTCCCTTGGAGCAGGAGCCGGAGCACTGGCAGGTATCCGTAGGGGCGCGGAATCGAACACTCCTGGTCCTCGTGAAAACCCGCCTTCCAGATTCGCTCCATCGCCTCATAGACGTCCGACCGGTCGACGGCGTGGACCTTGCCGATGAGGGCGTGGCATCCTCTCGTCGTGCCCAGGGTGATTTCAAACGTGCACCGGAGCCCGGGGTGGTGTTTGAGAACCTGGAGTCGAACGGTTCGAATCGCCCCCCACTCGGCGGGCACGACCTCGGGAAGGTACTCCCCCAACACGACCGGGTCGAACGCCTTCGCGAGCGTCGGGATGCCCGGGTCGTCGACCAGGCCTGATCCGGAACCGGTGAGCGCTGACACGGCCCTCTACGCTCCGGCCCGCGCAGGATCCACCGCATCCTCCGTGCACCCGGTCACCGCTCGCGCCCGCTTCGCCTCGGCGCAGAGACGGGCCTCAAGGTCCTCCCCTTGCGCGGGCCACACCGGGTGGTCGGGCGGAGGGAAGGGGCGCGGGACACCGCGCGGGCCATCGCGAATGGATCCCACGAGGGTTCGCGAGAATTTGGACCACGGGCCCCCGGTGCGCCAGGGGGAGTGTCTTCAGGGCGAACGGCCGCGACCACCGCTCCCACGTGCCGATCCCGTATCCGAGTGACGGCCCCGGTTCAGACGGAAGCGGCATACGCTCGTTCCCCCACAAGTTCTAGGAGGCGATCGGCGGCCTGCCGTCCTCCATCCATCGGAAGCGCTTCGCCGCCGACCGGGTAATCGTTCCGGGCCAAGTCCTCGACCAGCCGCTCCGCTAGCGTCTCCGGGGAAAGGTCATCGGGATCGAGCACGTCGATGAGGCGCCTCTGCGCGAAGAGCCCGGCTCTCGTCCTCTGCTCCGCACTGGGTCCGCTCCGCGGCACCACGAGGGCCTTCTTCCTCAGGTACAGCACCTCGGACAGGGTGTTGTACCCAGCCATGCAGACGACCAGGTCGGCGGCGGCGATGTGGCTCCGACTGTCATCCACGTAGGGGACGACCCGAACCGGCAGACCCCGTGTCTTGGCCTCCAACTCAAGCAGAAGTCCGGGCGGGGCGTTCACCCCCACTGCCATAAGCGTCGCGAAATCGACTTTGGAGCCTAGACTGCGGACGGCTTGGGCGTATGTGCGCATGAGCAACCAGCCGTCACCGCCGCCCCCCGCCGATACAAAGACGTAGCGACGCTTCGGACGCCGAAGAGCCTGCCGGGTCTCGTTGGCCCGCCTGACCGGATCTTGCTTGACGACGTAGCCGCAGTAGTGCGTGCCCAGAGCCGGAACGGGTAACCGATATGTGGTACACGTGCCAAACAGCTCTTCGCTGCCGTAGATCAGGACCCGATCGTAGTAGCGACGCAGAGCGTCGTAGGCCCCTTCGGTTTCCCACACCCGCTGAATCACCTCCGGCGCATCCAGGATGTCCCGGAGACCGAGCACTATGACGCACGCCGGGTGCGCGCGCCTGAGTGCTTCGAGCGCCGGGATCAATTCACCTTGGGCACCCCCTGGCATGTGATCGACCAGCACGACGTCGGGCCGGAAATTCTTGAGCCCGTTGCACAAGAGGTCGGCGCGCAATCCGATGAGTTCTCGCTCATCCATCCGGAGAGACGTCGCTTCCCAACAGCCCGCGCTGACCTTGCGGATTGACGGAAGCTTGACGTGATCCATGCGGTCCGGCAGCTTGAAAAAGGGGGCGACCGGCGAATCCGCGAACAGCAGAACATTGCTGTCCTTCTTCGCTTCGAGAAATGTCGCGCCGATGACGATGTTTCTCCGCAGGTGGCCCAGACCCAAACTGTCTTGCGAGTAGATTGCCACCCGGCAATCCGCACTCATATCGCACTCTTCCTTCCCCGATCGGGCTTTGGGCCGAGAGGACTACGACTCCTGGCTCCGCCTTCTCACCTTAGCGCGTTGTCGAACGCATTAGAGAAGAGGGTAGCTTTGTTACGGGAGGGTTACGCCAGTCGGTAAATCCTTGAATTGCGGCGCGGAAAAATCCCTCGAGGGTCTGGAAATTCCGGAAAATAGACCACGCCCCAACCTATGGGTCCCGGTGGTGGACGTAGCCGCATAGGGTGTGGAAACGTCCTTGAATCGCGGCGCGGAAATCTCTCTGGGTTCCGGAGATTCCGGAATACAGAACACGGCCTAGCCTGGGGGCGGATGAGCTCCTCGCCGCCGGCCGGGCTCAGCGCCCGGGCCAAGGGGCCGGCCGGCTGTCCGCGGCTCCGCGCGCGGCCGCCGGCCGGCCGCCTCTGCCTCCGTCATCTGCGCAGGCAAGTCGATCCCGACCCCGCAAGGCTCCCGGCACGTCCGGCGCAATCGCCGAGCATTCCACTCGCTCACCAGAGGCGGAAGGGTGGGTCCGCGGGTACCCCCGCCACCCGGCGCGGCGCGTCAGTCGTAGTATTCCGCGCCGAGGTGGGTGATCAAGTCCTCGCCTCGCAGCCAGCGCAACGTATTCTTCAGCTTCATCAACTGGATGAACAGATCGTGCTCGGGATAGAGCTCCGGCGCGCACATCGGCGACTTGAAATAGAAGCTCAGCCACTCCTGGATGCCGCGTAGCCCGGCGCGCTGTGCCAGGTCGAGGAAGAGCACCAGGTCGAGCACAATCGGCGCCGCCAGGATCGAATCGCGGCAGAGGAAGTCCACCTTGATCTGCATGGGGTAGCCGAGCCAGCCGAAGATATCGATGTTGTCCCAGCCCTCTTTGTTGTCCCCACGCGGCGGGTAGTAGTTGATGCGCACCTTGTGGCACAGCTTGCCGTAGAGCTGCGGGTAGAGCTGAGGCTGGAGAATGTACTCCAGCGCGCCGAGCTTGGATTCCTCCTTGGTTCTGAACGATCCGGGATCGTCGAGGACTTCGCCGTCGCGGTTGCCGAGGATGTTGGTCGAGAACCACCCCGTCAGCCCGAGCAGCCGCGCTTTGAAGCCGGGCGCCAGGATCGTCTTCAGAAGCGTCTGGCCGGTCTTGAAGTCTTTGCCGCAGACAGGCACGTCGTGCTCACGGGCGAGCTCCTGCAGCGCGGGGATATCCACCGTGAGGTTGGGCGCGCCGTTGGCGAACGGTATCCCGCTGGTGATCGCGGCCCAGGCGTAGAGCATCGAGGGAGCGATCGCGGGATCGTTCGTCTTCATCGCCTTCTCGAACCTTGCCGGGTCGGCGTGCACCTCGGTCGGGGTCAGAAAGACCTCGGTCGAGCCGCACCAGACCATCACCAGCCGCTGCGCCCCGCTCTCCTTCTTGAACTGCTGGATGTCGTCCTTGATCGCCTCGGCCAAGTCGAACTTCGTCTTGCCTGTCTTCACGTGCGTCCCGTCGAGCCGTTTCACGTACGCGCGATCGAACGCCGCCTTCATCGGCCAGATGCCGCTGAGCAAGCCCTTCACCTCCGCCAAGTGATGGGACGCGAGCACGCCGGCCTTGCTGGCGGCTTCGTAGGCGGAGTCGGGGAAGATGTCCCAGCCACCGAAGACGAGGTTGTCGAGTGACTCGAGCGGGACGAACTGCCCGATCAGCGGCGAGCGGCCCTCGGTGCGCTTCCCGAGCCGAATCGTGCCGAGCTGGGTCAGCGAGCCGACTGGAGGCGCCAGGCCCTTGCGGACGAGTTCCACCCCGGCCATAAACGTGGTGCTGACCGCTCCCAGGCCGGGCGTGAGAACGCCCAGCGTTCCGTTCGGCGGCGTGATGGCGGTGGGCCGGCGCATCCCACGGTGCGCGTCATCCGGAGTCGCAAGCATGTTCAGGACCCTCCTCTTTCGTTATGCTCGTCAGGCGACGTACGGCCGTTCCCCGATTCCCCTCGGCCTGGAGGTGACCGCTCCCCACGTCCGATCCTATTCAGAGCCGGGTGCATCGATCGGATCAGAGTTGCACCGCTGTTCGCGCCGGATAGAATCCTGAGAAGACAGGGGCCGCGGCGGGCAGTCTAGAGTGAGCCCGACCGACTCCAGCGCGATGAGGGTCCGCCACGCGGCCCAACAGAGCGAGGGCGTGATCGCCTCCACCAGGAACTGGGGAGGAATGCAGCCCTGAATGCCGCCGGCCGTCCACAACCCGATCTCCCACGTCCACGTGCAGAAACTCTCGGCGCTGGGATCGGGCGCCCGCAATGCGGAAAATCACGCATTCGAGAGCGGGAAAGTCCTGGCCTCGGTTCGACCTTTTGGGGGCGCAAGTCTGTAGAAATCAATGCGAACGACGGATCGAGTGTCAGTCGGTGGCGGCGGGCGGGGTAGGGGCCCAGGGCTGGCCGGCCGTGAAGGCCGCCGCCGCCCGCAGCCCCTGGGCCTCGCCCCGCCAGGGGCCCGCGATCTGGAGCCCGACCGGGAGGCCGTCCCGGGTGAACCCGCTGGGCACCGTGATCGCGGGCACGCCCCACGACGGTGGGGCAATAGGTCGGCAGCAGCTACTCGATGTCGCTCATCAGGGGCTGCCGGCGACGTCGGTGGGAAGGGGAGCTCGACCGCGAAGGGCGGAATCGCCGTCGTCGGCGCGATGATGAGGTCCCACCGCGCGGAGAACTCGCGCACCCGGTGCCAGAGCGCGGTGCGCAGCCGC
>QHRX01000032.1:549-4969 GCA_003221455.1 Candidatus Rokuibacteriota bacterium | reverse complement strand
CTCGGAATGAGTGACGGCGCCGCCGGGCCGTTGCCGCGGCCGTCATGACCGTGACAGGTCGCGCACCAGCGGACGTAGAGCCTCCGCCCCCGCGTGGCGGACGCCGCCACATCGCTGCCCGGTGGCCACGCGAGGTCGGCGTATACCTCGGACGCCGGCTGCCACAGCTCAGTGGGCCGGGCGTGGCCCAGCCGTGCATAGACCGACCGGCCGACGTCCAGCACCAGCAGGACGGCCACCGCGATCAGGACCACGCGTCGGCGGGAGCCCGGCATGGGGTCACCCTGCCACATTCGCGGGCCCCGGGAGCTTCGCCGGCCACCCGCCCGACGGCACGAACCGCGGGAAGATGACCCACTGCCCGACGAGCAGCCGCTTGGCGAGGTCCACCGAACCGGCGAACGGCTGCGTTGGAACCGACTTGAATCGGGGCCCGCGCCCCTGGGCCCCGATGGTCCCGACGGTCAGGACGACAACGCCCGCGAAGAACAGTATCGGCCCCAGCATCGCGGCGCCGATCACCGCTAGCACGTTGCACAGCATGAACGTGGGCACGGCGACGATGTGCATGACCAGGTGGTCCGGTCCTGGCGATACGTCCCGTAATTCTCCCACTGACGCTTCACGAGTCCCGACGGCGTCATGTCGCCCTCCATCGCTCTCTGACTACCGGCTCCGAGTCACTGCGGATGAACCAGGATCAGGTCGTGCGGACGGTCTGGCAGACGAGGACTGAAAATCCTGTGCTCTCTCGTCCCTGGCTTCGGTCGATCGTCCCATGCGCTTGCGCGAGGTCCGGCCGCGGAAGGGCCCGCGGAGTGGCACCCGGCCGTGGCACCGGGCGTCGAAGTTGGTGAAATCACTATCCATGGGCTCGCCCTCTCAAGACCGAGACGCGGGTTCGAATCCCGCTGGGGCCACCAACTTGACAGGCCGTTCGGGATAGAAGGGTCCGGGTCGTGCTCACGCGCCTCAGTCCCTACTCAGGCTGGCGATTCGTCAGTCGCGCCGCCGAAAGGTCGCTAGCATCATTGCAACGGCGACCGCCGCGATCCCCGCCCCTTGAACCGCGGATACCCGTTCATCAAGAACAATAGCCGCAAGTAGCGTCCCAAAGACTGGGACAAGGACGAAGAAGAACGACGTCTGTGAAGCACCTAGCACGTGAACGGCACGCACATAGAGCAAGACCGCAGCGACACTCGTGAACGACCGCCCGGCTCCTCCGCGAGCTGCTGACGCGCTGGCCGGAGCATTCGAAAGTCGAACTGGTGACCACCGATGGCTTCCTCTATTCGCGCCGTGTCCTTGAGGAGCGGGGGCTCATGCGACGCAAGGGCTTCCCGGAAAGCTACGACCTACCCCGGCTCGTCGGGTTCCTCTCCGACGTCAAGGCCGGGCGGTTTCCTGTCTCGTGTCCAGTCTACTCCCACCTCACCTACGATATAGTGCCCGGTGAGACGGTGGTGATTGACCGACCGGACATCGTGATTCTGGAAGGACTGAACGTCCTCCAGACCGGCCATCCCTGCGGCGCATCGCAGGTTTTTGTGTCCGACTTCTTCGACTTTGGCATCTACGTGGACGCCCCGCAAACCGAGGTTCGCCGCTGGTACATCGAGCGCTTCTGCTGCTTCGGACCGCCGCGTTCAAGCAGCCGGACTCGTATTTCCACCAGTACGCCGCCCTCTCTGACGAGGCAGCCGAGGCGGTGGCGGGCCAGATCTGGGACGAGATTAACGGCCCGAACCTGCGCGAGAACATCCTGCCGACGCGGGAGCGGGCTCATCTCATCTTGGAGAAGGGCCCGGACCACGCGGTGCGGAAGATCCGGCTCCGGAAGCTATAGCGACGAAATCCGCCTCTCGATTCGCCTCGGAATTGGTCGAGACCTAGATCTCTAGCAGTTCGATCATGTGTGCCAACCGATCGTGCTACAGTGCGCTATTGAAGCGACAGTGTGTCCAATTCTGCTTCGACCGCATGGCCGTCTCGACTCAGAACCGAATGGTCGTCGGTTGGCCGCCCCAAAATCGGCCTGACTGGTCCCTCTGCGTGAGCGCTGCGGATCGCGGCCGCTAAGCGCACGAACCAGCCTCTGTGATCGCACACGCCATGTGATGAACCGGCCAGATCGTGGAATTCTTAGCCGCATCCTCGAAATAAATCACGCTCTCGAGTGAGCACCGGGCCGTGGCACCCGGCGTGGAAGTTGGTGAAATCACTACCCATGGGCTTGCCCTCTCAAGAGCGAGACGCGGGTTCGAATCCCGCTGGGGCCACCACAAACGAAAGAGCCGGAGAACAGATCCCCCCGGCCCGTCGGACCTGCGGCCTGGATCAGAGGTTTAGGCGCGTCCGACTCGATTATTTTAGCTACGGAGATCCAAGCGATCCGGAAAGCTTCATCGGCCCGTAGCCGAATGTCAGCGCCAGCGGGTGGCGCGCCTGCATCGACATCCTTAGAGCGGTCGCTTATTTCGTCCGAATGCTCCCCGCAGCCATCCGTAATTGGTCACGAAACCATGCGTGTTCAGCTTCTCTAGTGAGTCGTGGATGCCAGGCCATGAAATACAAAAAGCCTTTGATCTCGTGCGGCGGCTCCACGATACGCACATCTGCCGTCGCCACAGCGATCTTTCCCAATCTGCGGGGTACGGTGAGGATCACGTCAGTGCGAGCGACAGTGAAGATCGTCGGGACAAAGAACGGGATGCGGAGTACGGCACGTCTTCTCAAGCCACGTTCCGCCAAAGGCCTGTCGACCGGCGCCTGTTGACCTTCCCAGGTCTCGACGATCGCGTGAGGGAGGTCGAGGTATTCCTTTAGCGTGAAACGACGGGTGCCGATCCTTTGAGCGCGGCCGACTAGACAAACGAAGTCTTCCTCATAGAGCACTTCAGTCTCCAAGACTGGCGGTGGGGCCTCTGCACTGAGAGCCGTATCGATTCGGCCCGCGGCGACGTCTCCATAGACCCGGTCATTCCAGGCGGCTGCCTCGACCGTTACGTTGGCGGCACCAGACCGTATGCGCTCCATGAGTGGCGGCATCAGCACCATCGCAGCGTGGTCGGTCATGGCCACTCGATAGCGTTCTTGGCTTCGGGCAGGATCGAATTCTTCTCCTCGCACCAAGGCCTCGAGCCGAGGCATCAGCGATCCCAGCTCTCGCAGCACGCGTTCGCCCCGCACCGTGCGTTCGTAGGCGCGCCCACTGCGAACCAGGAGGGGATCTCCGAACATGTGACGTAACCGCTCCAGCGCTCGGCTCATGGCGGATTGACTCAAGAAACAGCGCTTCGCGGCGCGGGTAACGTGCCGCTCCGCCAGCAGCGCCCGGAGCGCGTGCAGGAGGTTCAGGTCGACATCCCGTAAATGCACCTGGCGCATGACACGTATCTTAACAATGCATGCAACGGGTGATCGGCGCAATCCCTCTTATGAAGCGTAACGAACAAGGTCCTCCAACGAGAGATGGCCCACGGATGAGGAGAAAGGAACCGATCGATGACTGACACGCAAGTAAGGGTTGCCGTTGTCACTGGTGCCTCGGGGGGGATCGGCCGGACGGTGGCGCTGCGGCTGGCTCGCGACGGCTTCGCGGTGGTCCTGAACTACGCCGGCAATGCCGCGAACGCCGAAGCAGCCGTGGCCGATATCAAGGCCGCTGGTGGACAGGCCTTCGCCGTTCAGGCGGACGTAGCCGACGCGGCGGCCGTCGAGCGCCTGTTCCAGGAGACGCTCGGCGCGTTCAGCCGGATCGACGTGGTGGTGAACAGCGCCGGCATCATGCCAATCGGGCCGATCGCCGCGGGCAGTCTTCAAGCCTTCGACCGAGTGATCGCCACGAATCTCCGAGGAAGCTTCATCGTCATGGCGCAGGCGGCCAAGCACGTCTCCAAGGGCGGCCGCATCATCATGTTCTCGAGCAGCGTCATCGCCAAATCATTTCCCGGCTACGGCCCTTACATCGCCTCGAAAGCCGGCATGGAGGGCCTTGTTCCAGTGCTCGCCAACGAACTGCACGGCCGCGAGATCACCGTCAACGCGGTCGCGCCCGGCCCGGTGGCGACGGAGCTGTTTCTGAAGGGCAAGACCGAGGCACAGATCGAGCAGTTCCGTCGGCTTTCTCCGCTCGAGCGCCTCGCGCGGCCGGAAGACATCGCCGACGTTGTCTCGTTCCTGGCTGGCCCCGCGGGCGGCTGGGTGAACGCGCAAGTGGTCAGGGCCAATGGCGGCTTTGCGTGAGCCTTGCGGATAGGAACGACGATCGATGAAAGATCAAAGGATAAGAGAGGGACGATCGATGAAAAAGGATAAGGACGTTATAGTCATCACCGGCGCATCGAGTGGTTTCGGCGCGCTGGCCGCCCGCGCGTTGGCTCGGGCGGGTCATACTGTTTATGGCGGCGTAGTTCAG
>QHRX01000032.1:0-497 GCA_003221455.1 Candidatus Rokuibacteriota bacterium | reverse complement strand
GCCGCGATCGAACAGATCATCACTGCCCACGGTCGCCTGGACGTGGTGATCCACAACGCGGGCCACATGGTCTTCGGACCGGCGGAAGCCTTCACTCCGGAACAGTTCGCCCAGCTCTACGACGTTAATGTGCTCAGCACCCAGCGCGTGAACCGCGCAGCCCTACCTCACTTGCGCAAGCAGGGGAGAGGTCTCGTGATCTGGGTGTCGAGCAGTAGCTCGGCGGGCGGAACTCCACCCTATCTGGCACCCTACTTCGCGGCGAAGGCCGGGATGGATGCCTTGGCCGTGGTCTACGCGCGGGAATTGGCGCGTTGGGGTATCGAAACCTCGATCATCGTTCCGGGGGCGTTTACCGGTGGCACGAATCACTTCGCCCACGCTGGATCGCCCGCCGACAAGGCACGAGCCGCGGAGTACGAAGCGGGTCCCTATGCGGGTTTCGCGGACCAGGTGCTCAAAGGCTTCGCGTCCATCGTGCCGGCCGATGCGGATGT
>QHRX01000161.1 GCA_003221455.1 Candidatus Rokuibacteriota bacterium | reverse complement strand
AAGCCGCGCCCGTCGACGAACCAGGCGGTGCCCGTCTCGATGAAGGGGCTGGGGGTGACCGTCACCGGGCCGCGGCCGCAGCTCATCGTCACCTCGGCACGGACCTCGGCGCTCACGAGCGCGACCGCGGGCTTGGCGCGGAGGAGCGCCTCCTGGACGGACAGGGCGGCGGCAGGCGAGGGGACGACGGCGAGGCCGGCGCTCGCGATCAGCACCAGAATCCAGGGGGCGTTCGACGCTCGCACGGTCACGGGGTCGGCGCTCGTCATGCTACCACCCTCAGGCCGACCAGCCGTCCAATCGCTCGGACGTCCACCGCGGCCCGCACGGCGTCGGCGAGGCGGTCCCAGTCGGCCGGCGCCGGGCGGCCCCAGCGCGGATCCGGGCGCGCCCCCTTGCGCGCCGCCAAGTGCCCGAGGAGCGCCCGCCGAAGGGCGTCGTTGGCGAAGAGGCCGTGCAGGTAGGTGCCGAGCACGGCGCCCCGCGGGTCGAGCGCGCCGTCGAGGTCGTCCGCCGGGGCCGCGCTCCGCGCCGTGATGGCGAACGGGCGGGCGACGTCCCGCACGTCCGTTTGCCCCATGTGAATCTCGTACGCCTCGAGCTCGGCGCCGCGCGCGGCGGCGAACGGACCGACGGGGGCAAGCGCCCGCGCCCGCACCCGGGCCGTCGTCTTCTCGCTCCCGAAGGTCGTCACCACGGGCAGCAGCCCCAGGCCCGCCACCGCGGGCTCGGCCGACTCGACGCGGCGCGGGTCGAGCAGCGCCTCGCCGAGCATCTGGTATCCGCCGCAGATGCCGATCACGGGCCCCCCGGCCCTGGCGCGGCGCGCGACCGCGTCCGCCAGGCCGCGCTCGCGGAGGGCGCCGAGGTCGGCGGCGGTGCTCTTGGTCCCGGGGAGCACGAGGAGGTCGGCGCCCTCGAGCTCGCGGGGGTCGCCGACGAACCGGACGCGGACGCCGGGCTCGCGGGCGAGCGGCTCGAAGTCGTCAAAGTTCGCGATCCGGGGCAGGCGGACGACCGCGACGTCGAGCGCGGCCGGCGCGGCGGGCGTCGCCGGAGCGTCGAGCCCGAGCGAGTCCTCGGCCGGCGCCAGCGGCCCGTCGAGCCAGGGGACGACCCCGAGGACCGGCACGCCGGTGCGGGCCCGGAGGAGCTCGAGCCCGGGCGCGAGCACGGTGAGATCGCCGCGAAACTTGTTGATGACGAACCCCGCCACGCGGACCCGGTCGGCCGGCTCGAGGAGGGCGAGCGTGCCGACCAGCGCCCCGAACACGCCGCCGCGATCGATGTCGCCGACGAGGAGCACCGGAGCGCCGGCCATCCGGGCGACGCTCATGTTGACGAGTTCGGTCGCCTGGAGGTTGATCTCGGCGGGGCTCCCCGCGCCCTCGATGACCACGACGTCAGCGGTCGCGCGGAGACGCTCGAGGCTCGCGCGGAGCACCCCGACCAGCTCGGCACGGAGGAGCGCGTACTCGGCGAAGCCGAGGCTGCCCCGCGGGACACCGCGGACGATCAGCTGGGAGCGGTCGTCGGCCTCGGGCTTGAGGAGAATCGGGTTCATGTCCACCGTCGGCTCGATCCCGGCCGCCTCGGCCTGCGCCGCCTGAGCCCGGCCGATCTCCCCCCCGTCGGGCGTGACCGCGGCGTTTAGTGACATGTTCTGCGACTTGAAGGGCGCCACGCGGTAGCCGGCCCGCGCGAATAGGCGGCAGAGCGCGGTCACGAGCACGCTCTTGCCGACGCCCGAGGCGGTCCCCTGCACCATGAGACACGGAGCCATTCGCACCGGACTCACCGGGGCGATCTTACCGCCCGAAGCGATGGACTTGCCGGCCAAATGTCTGCTTAAATGGCGGTGAGCGGCCGAGAGCCGAGTCAGTTGGACGAGACGACGCGCTTCCGCGCAGCTGAGGCGCCGAGGACGGTCCTCGTCGTCGACGACGAGGCGGAGGTGCGCGAGCTGATGGCGGGCTACTTGCGGGCGCGCGGGCTCGACGTGGTCGAGGCGGCGAACGGGCTCGAGGCGCTCCTGAAGTTCCGGCTGGTGCGGCCGCACGCCGTGGTCCTCGACATCCTGATGCCCCGGCTCGGCGGCCTCCAGGCGCTCCAGCGCATCCGCGCCTTGGATCAGAACGTCGCGGTGGTCGCGGTGACGGGCTCGCCGGACGAGGAGCTGCGGGCGCAGATCCTCGCGTCGGGGGCGACGGCGATCCTGTCCAAGCCGGTCCCGCTGAAGGGTCTCTGGGCGGCGCTCGGCAGCGACCAGGAGGATGCCGTCACGCCCGCCCGGGCGGCGCGGCGGCCCGCGCGCCCGGAGCCGACGCCCTCGGCCGGAGGGACCCCGGTGGGCCGCGTGCTCATCGTCGACGACGAGGCCGACGTCCGCTCGACCCTCCAGCAGTACGTCGCCACGCAGGGCTGCGAGGCCCGGGTGGCCGCCGACGGCGCCAGCGCGCTCCGGCTGATCCGGGCCGACCCGCCCGACGTCGTGCTCTTGGACATCCAGATGCCGGGGTTGAGCGGCATCGACGCCCTCAAGGCGATTCAAGAGGCGGCGCCCGGCGTCAAGGTGATCATGATCAGCGGGGCGGCCAGCTTCGAGCTCGCCAAGGAGACGCTCGCCCACGGGGCCTTCGACTTCATTCCGAAGCCGCCCGACCTGAAGGCCCTCAGCCAGACGCTGCAGGCCGCGTTCCTGATGAAGCGGCTCGAAGCCGAGTGGCACGTCGAGCCAGCCGCCGACGACTAGCTCTCCCTCGTGCGAGCTTCCCGTCGCGCAGCGCGGGACCTCCGCGGTCCTGGTCCCCGCGCGCCGGGCCCCGCGCCTCTGGGGCCCTACTGCCAGGCCCAGACCGGCTCGCCGAAGTGGGCGACGCGCGTGGGGCGACCGTGAAGGATCACCTCGCGCAGCTGGTAGAGGACAGCCGCCGTCGGCGCGTGGATCAGGGTCGACAGGAGCGGGATCTGGATCACGGGCCGGTCGCTCTCCGGGATCGCGACCGTCCGGGGGAGCCCCGGCTGGTCGAGTTCCGCGAGCGGCACCCGGTGCACGCTCGACACCTCGGCCGGGTTCGGTGTGAGCGCGGCCGTCTGCTCGCTCCACACGACGACCGGGGTGATCACGAACCCCGACCGGGTCGCGTAATCGTCGAGGAGCCCGAGCACGGCTTCCTCGACGAGCCCGAGGCCGACTTCCTCGTGGAGCTCGCGCAGGGCCGCCCGCTCGCAACTCTCGCCCGGTTCGATCCGGCCACCCGGCAGCGCCCACTGCCGGCCGTGGGCCCGGAGCCCGGCCGCTCGGCGGGTCAGCAGAAAGCACGGGCGGCCCGCGGCGTCGGGCAGCAGCACCACGGCTACCGCCGCGGGCCGCCGGCCGTCGGGCGGGATCGGCCGGCGATCGAACCCTCCGAGATTGGCGCGCGCACGGGCCCGAAGCGCCTCGTCGAAGGCGACGGGGAGGTTCATGCCGGCCGGTCCGCCGCGACCGTCTTGACGCCCCAGACGATCCGCAGCGGGTCGCCGTCGGCGGGCGTGAACGCCTGCTCGCGGAGCAGTCCCCAGCCGTGCGCGGCGCCGTCGGCGGCGGCGGCGAAGTAGGCGGTCACGATCGCGACGTGTTGCGCCTCGGTGGCGACCCGCCAGATGGCGACCGCCTTTTCCGGAAAGCAGCGGTTGCTGAACGAGACGATGAACGGCGCGCCGGGCCGGAGCGTCCGGCCCACCTCACGGAAGACCTCGACCGGACGGGTCAGGTACTGGACCGAGACGGCGCAGAGGGAGGCGTCGAAGGCGTCGTCGGCGAACGGCAGGTGAGGGTCCCGATTGAGATCGTGGACGATCGCCTGGGCGAGCCGCGGGTTGTCGAGCATCTCGGCCCGGCTCATCCCAAGACCGATCACCGTGCCGGTGAACGACGTGGGCAGATGGCTCCGCCAGGAGGCCATGAGGTCGAGGACGCAGCCGTTCGACGGGACCAGGCTTCCGTAGACCCGGGTCAGCGCCGCGAGGGCGGGCGCGTCGAGGTGGACGACGCGCCGCGCCGAGGCATAGAAGAGGCGGTCGTCTTCCTCGTCGGCGCGCCGGAAGGCGCCCGGGGGGAACTCGAATGGGCGCGTCATCGGCCGGCCCGGCCCTCCGGTCTCATGCGGTCTCCCTCCGAGGCTGGACTGGACGCCGTCATCGTAGAGAGTGCGGCCATTGGACGCCAGCGCCGCCCGCCCGGGTTCACTCGCGCCGCCGGGCGCGCTACCATCGCGTGCGGCGGCCGCGCCGGCCGCGACGTCGCCGGAGGTGACGCATGAGGCGATGCGAGTGGGCTCGGGGCGGGCTGGAGATCCGCTATCATGACCGAGAGTGGGGGGTGCCGCTCCACAACGACCGGAAGCTGCTCGAGCTCCTGATCCTCGAGGGCGCGCAGGCCGGCCTCAGCTGGTCGACGATCCTGCACCGCCGCCGGGGGTACCGGAGGGCGTTCGACCGATTCGACGCCGCAAAGATCGTGCGCTACACGGCGCCGACGGTGCGGCGGCTGCTCGCCGACCCCGGCATCATCCGCAACCGCGCCAAGATCGAAGGGGCGATCGCGAACGCGCGGGCGTTTCTCGCACTCCGGCGCGAGCACGCCAGCTTCGACGCCTACCTCTGGCAGTTCGTCGGCGGCCGGCCCCGCCAGAACGCCTGGCGGTCTGCGCGGCAGGTGCCCGCCGAGACCGAGGCGTCCCGGGCGTTGAGCCGGGACCTCAAGAAGCGCGGCTTCCGGTTCGTCGGCCCGACAATCTGCTACGCGTTCATGCAGGCGGCGGGGCTGGTCAACGATCACACCGTGGGCTGTTTCCGCTGGCGGCAGGTCCAGCGGCTCGAACGGAGCGCCGCCGACGGCGACAGGACCGAACGTCCGCGCGCCCGTCGCCGGCCTGCCTCACGAGGCGGCTAGAAGCGACCGGCTCGGTTGGGCGGAACCCAGCACGAGAGCTCGGTCCGCTCCGTCGGGGGTCCCGGGAGTACCCGGGCGACTCCGCCTCCTACTCGACGGCGCAGGGCCCGCCGCGTGCTCCACCCGCCCGATCCCGCGTCGCTCGCCCACCCCGGGGCCGATGGCGTGGCCGGGTCGGGCAGCACCGACGGATCGACGCTCAGGCGGACGGCGACCACCCACCCGATCCTCGCCCTTTCCTCGAGCCGGCGAGAACTCGCTTCTCCTCTCCCGTGACATGTCGTCAGCGTCAGAATGCACTGCCCGCCCGAGCGCGTGGACGCCCCGACCGAGGCTCACGGAGGTTTCACCGTGACCACCCCCGCATTCGCGTCGATCGTGATCGTGAACAGCGCGAGGAAGTCGCGGCCCAGGAGACCATCGGCTTGTCGCAGGTCCGCGTCGTGAGCGACGATCGGCAGCGGCCCCGCCGCGGCGTATCCCACCTCGAGAGAGCTCACCCAGACGACCGGCGCCCGGCTCGAGCCGGTCACCCCCCTGACAGTGGCCTCCGACGTGTTCGGGACGGCGACGCCGAGTCGCCCGAGAGCCGCGGGTGCTACCATCGTGCGGTCGGCGCCCGTGTCCAGAATCAGCGTGACCGGGCCGGCGCCGTTGATCTTCGCACTCACCAGGATCGGGGCGCCCGGCGTGAACTGGATCGTCGTGATCGCGCTGGCGGACGCGACCGCCTCCGGCTCGGCCCGGATCGCGGGAACGGGAAGGGCGCGGGCCTCGGGACGGTAACGCTCGGGGACACTCTCGAGCCCCGTGCTGTAGTGGATCGTTCCCTGGTCGTCGACCCAGTGGTAGACCTGGGCGCAGACCCCCTGGGGAAGGAAGGCGCAGATGAGGAGCGCCGCGGCCCACGCTCCCGTCCGCCCGCGTCGCAGAGGAGTCAAGGCGTGGCCGGCGGCGCGGTGGGCGGCGCGGGTTCAACCGAACGCGGAGGGGGCTCCGCGTGATAGGCAGGAACCCACACCCACGCCTGGCTGGACGTCAGCCCGTCGCCGTGGAGTTCCCAGCGCCCGGTCGGGAGCACGATCTCTCGGGCGGGCTCGACCGGTGGCGTCGGCGGGGGCGCGACGTCCGGCAGCAAAGCCGCCGGGGGCGGCATGTAGATGACCGCCGGAGGCATATCGACCGGCGCTGGCGGCGGATACACGAACGGCTGCCCGAATATCGCGAAGGGCGGGAAGGGTTGAAAGAACTCGACCTCTCGCTCGCGGTGCTTGAGACGCGGGTCGCTCATCGTCGGAGGGACGGCTCGATCGGGCTGCCCGCGCTGCCCGGCGAGGGCCGTCCCGGCCAAGAACAGCAGTAGGGCGGGCGCCAGGCGCGCCGGCCAGGTGATCATGACCTGCCTCCCGAGAAATGTCTTCTCAAGACAGAGATATGCCTTCCAAGGGCGCCGGTCAAGCGCGAGCGGGCGGGCGGCTTCAGGGAAGCTTCAGGAGTCCCAGGCCTTGGTGTACGGAAAGGTCTCGCAGACGAAGGCCGCCCGGGTCCTGATGCTGACCATGCAGATCTTTATCCGCGTGCTCACCGAGGGGCCGGTGTCGGACTGCTTTGTGATACTGATGGTCGCGCTGCCGTCTCCGACGCGGATCGGAGCGAACGGAAAGCTCGTGCCCGGGACCCGTCTGCGCAACTCGTCGCCCTCCTGGAGCGCCGCCGCGTGGAT
Source organism: Candidatus Rokuibacteriota bacterium (assembly GCA_003221455.1). Classification (GTDB taxonomy): domain Bacteria; phylum Methylomirabilota; class Methylomirabilia; order Rokubacteriales; family CSP1-6; genus AR9. The sequence continues at coordinate 23,985 of QHRX01000161.1, read as the reverse complement.
GAAGACGTCCCTCGTTCCCTGGTCGCCGGCGTAGGCGTAGTCGATAACCACCTGTATCTCGTGGCCGGACACGTTCACCACCCGGAAATGTCTAATTTCGTTACGGAGGGGGGTCAGAGGCTTGTCTGGCAGCCGGGCGACTTCTGGAGGCGCTGGCGGTTCGGGAGCGGACGGCCGATCGGTCGTCGGCGGGACGGCGGCCGGTTGGGGCAGGGCGGGACCGGGCGCCGGCGTCACCGGGGGGATCGGCGTCGACTGAAGCATCAGCGCGACGACGGCGAGCAGCGCGGCGGTCGCCCCAGCGGCCGCGAGCGCGGCGAGCCGCCACCGGCTTCGGGCAGGCGGAGGTTCTTGGCTGGCCTCGGCAGCCCGCGGTGTCGGTTGCCAGTGTTGGATCTCCTCCAGGGCTCGAACGGTCTCGGTGAGCCGGGCGACGGCGCTGCTGGCCGAAGCCCCGATCTCGACGAGCTGGCGCCGGAGCGCACGAGCCTCTACCTGGAGCTGGGTCAGCTCGTTCCGAAGGCTCGCCGCCTCGCCCCGGAGTCGGTCGAAGCTCTCCTCGGCCGCTTCCACCCGGCCATGCTGGCGCAGCCGGTCCTCGACGATCTCCGGGATGACGCGTCCAATCATCTCCCGGCTCTCGCGCAGCCACCGGCCCACGCGGCGGAGATCGTCGACGCCCGGCCGCGCCTTCTCCGGGCTCGTCGGCGGCCGGCCTCCGTGGCCTGGCTCGGGCGTCGGGAGCGACACGGTCACGCGGAGTGGGCCGAGGAACGACCGGTAGCGGCGCGCCGCCGGCGCCTGCGGGTGAGCGCCACGTTTACCGCCGAGGTCAGCTCGTCCGCGACCGCTTCCCGCTCGCGCTTCATGCGGTCGCGCTCCTTTCGTAGCTGTGCCACCTCCCGCTGAGCGCGCTCGCGCTCGCGCTCGGCGGCGATCGCCCGGCGGTGGAGCCGTTCGGCTTCCTCGAAGAGCGCGAGGACCTGCTCGCTGTCGCGCCGGAGCGATGGCGCTCGGCTCGTCACCGCCTCGTCCGCGGCGAGCGCCGAGAGGAGGAGCGTCAGGTGACGGTGCCCCTCCCTGACCCATCGGGCCGCCGCGGTGCAGGCCGGCCCGCCGCCGGTGCTCTCGGCGTCGAGTCGCCACGCGGCTCCGAATGGAGGTTCGTCCGTTTGAGTGGTCGTCATGTCCCAGCTCGGGGCTGGTCGTGCCTCTGGCGAGGGCGGCCGTGCTGCCGGCTGCCCGTAGGGCCGGGCAGCCTCATGTCAGCCACCCGGGGAGGGATTCGCCGGACAACCGGGACCCCGGGGCCGCCTCGTTCTCCGACCCGCCCTGTCGTTTTCGAAGCCGGTGCGCACGCCACCGCTGTGCGGACATCCCCGAGGAGCGGATCAGCGCACCGCAGGTCGGGCCTCCCGCCGGCCCCGCCGACGGGGCCTCCCGCGAGCGCCGGGACAAGCCCGGCGCCCGCGGATCACGCGACCCGGCCCTCCGAACGGTTCTCCTACCCGGCGGCCGCGAGATACGGCTTCGCGTCCAGTAGATTGTTTCGCTGGAGCTTCTGGTGGAGTTCGCTGATCGGGTGAATCGACTGCGTGAGGTGCTCGATGACGGCACCGGCCGTCCGACCGATCTCGGCAAGCTCGCTCCGCAGGCCCTGGATCTCCAAGTGCAGCTCGCTGACCTCCCGCCGGAGGTTGCTGGCCTCCAGGCCGAGCTGCTCGCAAGCGTTTTCGGCCGCCTCCGCCCGGCCGCGCAGGCGCTCCCGGTCCTCCAGGATCCCCGGGATGATGCGGCCGAGGAGATACTGGCTCTCCTCGATCCATCGATCGACTCGCTGACGCGTCTCCGCTCCCCCTGCCAGCTCTTCGCTATTCACGGTGTCCTGATCTCCCGGCACCCCGACTTGCGACCTGCCCGCAACATCGAGTGAGCCAATGTGGTTAGAAGCGAAAGCTGTCCGCCGCCCGGCCCGACCCGAGATCACCCGCGAGCGGGAGGGTCTCTGGCGGAGCGCTCAGCGTCAGCCCTGGCGCCCCCCGGCGGCCCGGATGCCGGCCGCGGCGATTCGGCGGGTGAGAGGCTGAGTGGCAGCTGAACCGGCGCCGACCGGGACAGATAGGTGCTCGCCTGTTCGAGGAACCAGTCCTTCAGGGTGCGGCCCTCGGCGGCAAGACGAGAGTGGAGCCGTCGCTTCAGCTCCGGGCTCACCTCGAGTACCACTCGGCCACTGATGCTCCTCGCCATTGGAGAGTCCGAACGGCCTATTCGAATCGACCGTACATAAGTAATGTGACTTTTGTCAATACCGTTTTACCTCCGACAGAATCGGCCATTCGGGAGGTCACCCATCGGTGGACCCGTCTCGTCGCACGCGACCGAGCACGCCGGCAGCGCGCGGGGCTCCGACGGTCGGCGAGTGTGGACGACGTCGCGAGGCCGCCGACCCGGTGACGGGCCGAGTCGTCCCGTGGCGCCGGCATCCAATTCACACCCCGACGACGACCGGATGACCCACCGAGGAGAGGTCTCGTTGAGGCCGCATCGTCCGTCGTACGGTGCCTCGGGCCGCGGCGACGTCCTCGCACCGGTCGTTCCCTAGAAAATCGTGGTTGACTTGGATTTCGAGGAGCAGTAGAAAAGGAGCCCCTCTCGGGGCCATCCCGGCTCCACGTGGCCGCCCCAGTGGGCGTCTCGACTCACTGACGGAGGACCATGAAGCCGGATCCGCAGGCGGCGCCGATGCAGGCGTGGCTGCTCCTGGCGAACGCCGGCCGAACTCTCACCCGGACGCCTTCGGTGTGGTCAGTCGTCCTCCTCGTCGGGCTTCTGGCCCTCGCTCAGGGCCGCAACCCGGAGACCGGATCGAGGAACGCGAGCGCAGGTCCGGTGCTGCCGGCGGCGTTCATGCACGCGGCCGGTGGCCGCATCGACGGGACGCTGGCCCGGAACGTGATGCAAAACGCGCCGATCATCGAAGGGACACCTGGCCATCTGGTCGTCGACACAACCCTGCGCATTTCACCGGATCTGGTTCGCGAGATCGCCCGCGCCCCGTACGTCCGCGACCTATCCAACGAAATGGAGCGGATCGTCGAGGAGTTCAAGGTCGCCCTCGGCGCGCTCGACGCCAACGTTGACGACGTCGGCTATGCGGGGATCGGCCTCGGAGAAGGCTATATCGGGGTGAACATCAACCGACGGCTGTACTCTGTGGACGGTCGCAACAGCATCCTCGTCAACCCCTACCGGATCGCGGAGGAGATCGAGGCGTGGGTCAGCACGGGGCTCACTCCGACCGACGCACCGAGGGAGTTCTCGGGGCGCGTCGTCTCCGCGATCCTGCACGAAATCGCCCACCAGTCCGCCCGCGAGCATGACGAGACATTCGCGGCGGCGTTGACCCGGCTCTACGGCACGTCCATCACGACGGCACACAGTTCGTTCCGTCGGCTGCGGGAGGAGATCGACGAAACCACCTACCGGCGGATCGTGTCGGACCTCACTCGCCTGAAATCTCAGTGGGGCGGACGGGACGTTCTCGCGTCGTCAGTCCCGGCGGCTCCGGAGGGCACCCACACGAGCGGCCCGCCGGGCCGTCCCGCGAAGTAACGAGGTCCGGTCGTCGGCGAGTTCCCGACGCCGAGCCGGCTGACGCGGGTCTCCCTCGGTGGCGGGGTGGGCCGCGGGTGTTCGGGGGGCCGGCGCGTTCAACGAAAGGGCGGGCATGGACGCCCCACGGCCCTCCGCGAGCGGCTGCCTGCCTCACTCTGGCGCCCACGGTCATCGGTCGCCGCCGGCGGGCCTCTCGGCGGTCTGCGAAACGCTCAGCCCCGCCGACCCTCAATACAGATCCGACAAACATAGCCGAGGGCCCGCCACACCCAGACCGCTTCGCCCGGAAGTCGGTCGACCTGGTCGTTCCCTCACGCGTCGGATCCATGGCGGCGCGGATGTCGGCGCGGGCCCGCCCGGGCCATCCGGCGTTTCGTCGTCATCGCCAGGGACCCGCCTGATCCGGATGGTCCCGGGGGGACCGGAGCAGCTTGAACCCGTTCCGACCCGGGCTGGACCCGCTCGATGGGCTCCAAACGGAGCCAAACCGCTTGACAGCTCTCCGTGAGAGCGGAATGATGCTGGCCGCGGCGGCCGCGCCCGACAAGCTGTCGAGGGGCGAACTTGCACCATCGACGCGGCGTTGGAATGACAGCAAGAGAGCGCTTGATGAGCGCTGAAACTATTGGGAGGAACCTCCGTGAGGCACATGATGGCACTCGGCCTTGGACTGCTCTTCATTGCGCAGAGCTCGATCGGCTGGGCCGCACCCGCCGGAGAAAGTACCCCGGAGCAGGCGACGTACGGAGCCGGTAGTGTGCTGGGGACGCTGGTCTATTCTCCCTTCAAGATGAGCTTTTGCATTCTGGGAGCGATCGCAAGCGGCGTTACGTACCCCGTCGCGGGAGCCAAGACGGCCGAAAAGGTTGTCGGCACGAGCTGTCGCGGAACGTGGGTGATCAGTCCCAACGTCTTGAGGGGGCGTGAGCGGGTTGAGTTTCTTGGCAACCTCTCCACGCCCGAGACCGCGTCCAAACAATAGTGTCTCGGTAGGGTGGCGTGCGATGGTTCGACCGCGGGGGCTCGACGGGCGGCGTCGCGGCCCCGCCGGACACGTCAAGGCGGGCGCACCGCAGGCGCACCGAACGGGGAGGGGCAGGCGCGGAGCGTGGCGGAGGGGGCGACTGTGGATACCCCGCCCCGGCCGGCGACAGGGAGGACTAGCCGAGGTCCCGTCTTCCCCGTCTGCCTCTCGGCGGTTCCTTCGGATGGCATTATGGCGCGATGAGCAGGGGCTCTCGGTGTGAAGGCGCAGTTCAGCAGCATGACCGGCTCATCAACGACACGGGGGGGCACCCGCTCTCAGGCTGCTTCGCAAGAGCCCCTTCGTGCCGTGTCGAAGACGACGCCCGGTCATTACGGCACGGCTCGTCAGGCGGAACCGAGCGCGACATGGCGCGGAACTGCTGAGCGGCCGCGGTGATCCACGCGACGATAAGGAGCCTCTGATGGCCGAGAGCGAGACCTACCGGAAGGGCAGAGAGCTGCGCCGCAAACTTCTTGGAGAGGCGTACGTGGAGCGGGTCGACACCACGACGTACAGCGACCCGATGATGCGCAAGTTCATCGACGTCGCGACGGAGTCGATCTTTGGCACCATCTGGACGCGGCCAGGGCTGGACCTCAAGACCCGGGTCCTCGTCACCGTGATCTCGGACGCCGCCACCGGCCGCGAGGCGGAGCTCGCCATCCACCTCCGGATGGCGCTCCGCCAGGGATGGACGGAGGAGGAACTGACCGAAGCGCTTCTCCACCTGGTGGGTTACGTGGGTGCGCCCCTCGCGCGCGATGCGCTCCTCACAGCGCGGGACGTGTTCGCCGAGGTCGGGCGGAGGGGCTCGACCTAGCCGAAGGATCTCCGCTCGCAGGAAAGACTGGGACCGCCGGCTGGGATGCGGAGCCGTCGCCCGAGGTCGGCGGTCCCGGCCTCGACGAGTCCTTCTAGGGGACGCCTCGGAATGATGATCGGGGGCGTTCCCTTCACATTGAAGATGTGGGGCGACCTGGAATCGGGGTGGCGCTCGCCCGCGAGGTCTGCCGAAGCGGTCAACCCGCTCGGCTTCCGGCACGCTCGCCTGGAATGGCCCACGAGCACGAAGGCCGTTGCGCTCGTCGCCGGAGGCGTGCTGTTTGTCTGGGCGGCCCACGTGGCCCGAGCGGAGGCGCCCGCGGGCCCCCAACCGGGCGCCCAGATACCGAGCTGGCTCATTCCTGGAGAGGTGGACCTGCTGACCGCAAAGGCCGAGTTCCGCAACCCGGAGGGCAAGGTGGTCGGGAGGGCGGTACTCGTGGAGGCTCCGTACGGAGTGATGATCGCAGTCGAGATGTCTGAGCTCCCGCCTGGTCGCCACGGATTCCACATCCACGAGGTTGGTCGGTGCGATCCGCCTGACTTTGGCTCAGCTGGCGGCCACTTCAATCCGCGCGGCAAGAGGCATGGCTTGATGACGGTCGAAGGGCCCCACGTCGGCGACCTGCCGAATCTTGTTGCCGGATCCGATGGCACCGCGCGAGCGGAGTTCTACCTCACGCACGCAACGGTCGGCGCCGGCTCGAACTCGCTCTTTCACCCCAATGGGACGGCCCTCGTCGTCCACGCCGATCCTGACGACGGGCGGACTGATCGCTCCGGTCATGCGGGCTCCCGGATCGCGTGTGCGGTTATCGGCTTCCGGTAGCTCGACCTGCGCCCCCCCCGCTCGTCCGCGGCGCCCGGATCGTAGGCGACGCCGGACGGGAGCAGCGGCGCAGGGTCGTCAGGCAGCGCGACGCGTCGCGCTCAGGCGGGTGACGATCTCTCGCTTCGTGATTCCTCGCCGTCAGGCCGTGAGGTATCCGAGAGACAGCGAACGACGGCAGCAGGATCCACGGTCTCACGCCCGAGCGCCACGGCCGGGTCGAACCGATCGCGCGCTTCGCCGCGCTCGGAGAGGGCGGGGCGCCTGTTCCACCACGGCACGCGAGCCTCCGGGCCAGGTCCGGCTCGGCGCAGATCCTGACGAGCTGCGGGGAGCGGCGGGACTCTAGGCTCGGTGTCCCGGGTGTTTCGTGCTCGGGGGCTGTCGTTCGACCTGGTTCATCATGACGGCGGTCTCCAGGCTCTGTGTCAGGTACGCGAAATCGATCGGCTTGGTGACGTAGTCGAAGGCGCCGGCGGCGAGGGCCCGTTTCGAGAGGTCCGTATCGGTCGTGCCGCTGACCATGATGACTTTCAGGTCGGGAGCCATGGCCCGAATGGCATTGAGTGCGGCCACGCCATTGAGGCCTGGCATTTCGACGTCGAGCAGCACGACGTCCGGCGTGTCCTCCATGACGGCAGCCATCCCGCCCACCCCGTCGACGGCCAACCTGGTCGCGTAGCCCTTGGTACTGAGGAACTCGCCGAGTGCCTCGCGGACCGCGGCATCATCGTCGATCACGAGGACCCGTGCGACCGGCACCATCGCGGGACCCGAGCTCGGCGGGCCCCAAGAGGAAGGTTCCTGATGCTCAGTCGGCGCGAGGGGAGCGGTGTCTGCTTCTCCGAGTGCGCGCCACAAATCCGCCAGGCCGACCGGCTTCGCAAAGACGCTGCGGGCGCCGAGGGCCAGCGCCTGGCGTCTGAGGGCATCATCCACGACGCCTGTGAGGATGATCGCCGTGATCGAGGGATCAAAGGCCCGGATCCGCTTCAGGGCGTCCAGGCCGCCAAGCCGTGGCATCGTGACGTCGAGAATGACCGCCCACGGTCGCGCGCGCTTGACCTGGAGCAGAGCCTCGAGCCCGTTCGCCGCTTGGATGACGTCGACTCCTTGTCCTTGGAGGAACTCCGTGAGGACATCGCGGAGCTCCGCCTCGTCATCCACGATGAGGACGCTGCGCTGGCGGTGCTCGCGGGCCCGATCGGGTGAGAGCTCACTCATTGCGGCCTCCTGGGCGGCGGTCATCGCCCCCGACATGGCTCGTCCGCCCCCCGACTGCCTGCGGCTCCGCCGTCGGTCCATTCCGCGGCAGCCGAAACGCGAAGCGCGTCCCGCGCCCGGGCTCGCTCTCGACCCAGATCCGGCCGCCGTGGGCCTCGACCAGGTGCCGGCAAATGACCAGGCCGAGCCCGCTCCCTCCCTGGACGGACTTCCCCGAGCTGGTCTGGCTGAACTTCTCGAAGAGGAGGGCCTGTTCTTCGAGTGGGATTCCGGGGCCAGAGTCGTGGACCGCGACCTCGACCTCGTCGCCGGTCTCGGCCACCTCGACCCGGATCGTGCCCCCCTCCGGGGTGAACTTGAGCGCGTTGGAGAGCAGGTTCATCAGGACCTGATCGAGGCGGCTCGGGTCCGCCGACACCCGCACGGGGGTGCCTGGGCGCTGCACCTCGAGGGTCACGCGCCTGTGGCTCGCCCCCGGCTTGAATCGCTCGGCCGCCTCGGTCACCGTCCCAGCCAGATCCATCGGTTCGGGGCTCACCGAGAGCTTGCCGGCCTCGAGCTTCGAGAGATCCAGGATCTCGCCGATGAGTCGAAGCATCCGGGTCACCGCCTGGCTCATCTTTCCGAGATAGCGCTGCTGGGCCTCGCTGAGCGGCCCGACCGCCGGCTGGTGGAGCATGTCGAGGTAGGCGGTGATTACGGTCAGGGGCGACCGGAGATCGTGCACCAGCATCGACGTGAAGGAGGCGCGCAGATCCTGCACCTCCTGAAGGAGCCGACGCCGTTCGATCGCCCCGCGCACGCGAATGGCGACTCGCATGGGGGAGATAGGCTTGGTGATGTAATCGACGGCACCCCCGCGCAACGCTCGCTCCATCGTCTCCAGGCGTTCGTCGCTGGCGGTCAGAATGAGAACCGGGATCTCTCGCGTGCGGGGATCGGCTTCCAGGCGCTCCAGCACCTCGAAGCCGGTCAGGCCCGGCATGTTGAGATCGAGGAGGATGCAATCCGGTCGCTCCTTCTGGGCCCGCGCAAGGCCGGTCACGCCGTCCGCCGCCTCGATCAGGTCCTGATGAACCTGCTCTCCAACGCGCTCAAGTTCACCCCGGAGGGGGGCACGATCCGGGTCGAGGTGGCCGAGACCGGCGACGAGGTCGAGGTGCGTCTGCGCCTGACGACTCGCGTCGAGGACTCGCCGCAGTGACGTCCGAACGCTGGCCGGCGAGGCTGGCTTGAGGAGGAGCTCGTCGGCGCCCAGCCGGAGGGCGCGTTGGGGGTTGTCGATGACCGAGTGCACCACCACCGGGATGTCTCGTGTGGCAGGGTCTGTCTTCAGGGTGCCGAGCACGTCCCAGCCATCATCATGGTCTTGCAGCATCACGTCGAGCACGATGACGGCGGGCCGGCGCGTTCGAATCCGAGCGAAACCGTCGCTGGCGCTGGCTGCCCACTCGATCGTGAGGGGCTCGTCGACCACCGCCTGCCGGATGATCGCCGGGACGTCCCGATCATCGTCGATGACCAGCACACGGGCGGTGCCCGGTCGCGACTCGGTCTGATCCGTCGCGTCGTCGAGCGTCGGTGGTCGGTATCGGACGGGCAGCCGCAGGGTGAAGATGCTCCCCTGGCCGGGCTGGCTCTTGACGGTGAGGGTTCCGTCGATGAGCTCGGCGAGGCGGCGGCTGATCGCCAGTCCGAGCCCGGTGCCGCCCTGCGCGCGGGCCTTCGAGGAGCCGACCTGCTGGAAGGCTTGGAAGAGAACGGCCTGGTCCTCGAGGCTGATGCCGATCCCGGAGTCTGCGACGGCGATCGAGACGGACGCCGCGTCAGGCCGTTCAAGGCGCAGGTCGACGCCACCCTGCTCGGTGAACTTGACGGCGTTGGACAGGAGGTTGATGAGGATCTGCTTGACCTTCCCGCGGTCCTGGACGATCTGCGGCGCCCCCTCCAATCCCGTGGGCCGGACGGTCAGGCCCTTGGCCTGTGCTTGCGGCTCGATGGCGCCGAGGCATTCCAGAACGAGCGGCAAGAGCTCAAAGGCCTCGGCGCGCACGTCCATGCGTCCCGCCTCGATCTTCGAGAGGTCTAGGACCTCGTTGATGAGCTCGAGGAGGTGCCGCCCGCTCTCCCGGACGCGCTCGAGGGCGGACCGTTGACGATCGCTCAACGTGTCGCGGGTGCTCGTGAGCAGAAGCTCCGTGAAGCCGATGATCGAGTTCAGCGGCGTCCGGAGCTCGTGGCTTATCCGCGAGAGGAACTCGCTCTTCGCGCGATTGGCGGCCGCGGTCGCCTCTTCGGCCCGCCGTCGCTCGACGATTTCCCCTTGCAGCCGCTCGTTGGCGGCCACGATCCGACGCTCGTTTCGGAGGGCGACGGCTCCGAGCGCCGCCAGCGTGCCCGTCAAGATGAGCGCCACGAGCGCAGAGAGGCCGATCCGCGCGCGCGTCCGTTGGAGGGCGAGATTCTCCGCGCGCTGTACGACGACACCCCAGCCGAGCGTCGGGAGCCAGCGGTACGCGGCAAGACTGATGATCCGCTCGACGGGGTCCTCCATTTCCGCGACACCGTTGAGTCCCTGCCGGAGAGACCGTACGACGGGGGTGGCGGCGTAGTCGGCCACGTGGTCGGGGCCCGTCCGGGTCCGATGGAACAGGAGCTGGCCGTTTCGATCGACGACGAACAGGCTGCCGTTTGGCACCTCGACGGGAAGCAGCCACTGGCGGAGCGTCTCGAGCCTCTGGACTGACGCAAGAATGCCGATCACCCGGTCGTCGCGATCACGGACCGGAAGAGCCATGGCGATCGCGAGCGAGCCACCGAGATCCGTCCGATAGATCTCCGACATGTACGGCCGCCAGGCACGGCTCACCCCGCGGTACCAGTCCCGGAAGGCGTAGCTCTTCCCGTAGACCTTCGGCGTCTCCGGCTCGGTGACCCACACGATGCCGGCAGGATCGGCGAGAAATGTTCGGTCCAGCTCGGGAAAGACCTGGCGCAGTTGGCGGAGGTGGACGAGCGCCTGAGCCCGGTCGCGCCGTCTTACGGCCTCCTGGAGAGGGAGGCGCCCGTTGTAGGCGCGCAAGACGTCGAGGTACCCTGCCTCTCGGGCTTCGATGGAGGCGGCCACGCTCCGGGCGATGGCGTCGTTCTGGATGAGATAGTCGCGCTTCTCGAGCTGGATCGATCGAGCGAAGAACACCCCCGTCATGACAAGCACGGCGAGCAGACCGGCCAGCACCGCATAGATCGCCCACTGGGCAGATCGGGTCGGCGACCTCGCTAGGGTCCCGACGTGGTCGGCGTGAGGGCTCTCACCGATCATCGCGTGCCAGGCGTCAGCGACGCGATCATGTGAGGTGCGCCTTCAACAGCGCGATGAAGGCCGCCAGATCGAGGGGCTTTGACAGGTACCCGTCGCAGCCGGCGCCAAGGGCGCGTTCGCGATCGCCGGCCATCGCCTGAGCGGATAGCGCGATGACGGGGATGGTCGCGGTCATGGGATCGCCTTTCAACCGCCTCGTTGCCGCCCAGCCATCGAGGACTGGCATCTTGAGGTCCATCAGGACAAGACTCGGCCGAACGTCTCTGACGCGCTCGATGGCCTCGAGGCCATTCGCCGCGGTCACGAGCCTCACCTCCAGCCCGCTCTCCTCGACCGCCATCTGGATGAGGTAGAGGTTCGTCGGCTCATCGTCGACTGCTAAAAGTGTCTTCACGGTCTTGATTAGTACACCCGGGTGCTCTCGGATCTGAGGAGCCGCCGAGCCCTATCCCTACGATGCCACCCTCCAGATCGATCCCGCTCCTTTTCAGGAGCCCCGGGGCTCGGGCGGCTCCGGAGGGGGAGGTTGGCAAGGTTGTTGAGTAACCTGACCGAACGTGTCACCACGGTGACCATGGTTGTCAAATCGACGTGGTTTGGGGGCCTGGTGATCGGGCAACCGAGCCTCACTACGTGATCCCTCCATTGACACTAACCTAAAGGCGCCCTCGCCATTGTTGTCTTGACGATCGACTGTTCGCTCCCTGAGGAAGGCAGGAGGCCTGCCGTTCAAGCCCGTCCCCTCGCCGTCCCTGCTCACGGCGAGCGCAGAGGGTCTCGACGACCACACGGTGTTGATCGAACGCAGAGGGGACAAAATGCCGAAAGTTGTGCGCGTCCAGGCTGCCGGCGGACCCGAGGTCCTCAAGATCGAGGAACTGCCTCTGCCACAACCGGGCCAGGGAGAGCTGCGCCTGAAGGTCCACGCCATCGGCCTCAACCGGGCGGAGGTCTTGTTCCGGATGGGGATGTATATGGAGCCGCTCAACCCGCCCTCGCGGATCGGGTATGACGCGGTCGGGGTAGTGGATGCGGTGGGACCCGGCGTCACCAACGTCAAGGTGGGCGAGCGCGTGGCCACCGTGCCCAACTTCGCGATGGGCAAGTACGGTGTCTATGGGGAATATGCTCTCGTCCCCGCCCATTCAGTCGCGGCATACCCCGACGTTCTTTCGTCGCGGGAAGCCGCGGCGGTGTGGATGTCTTACCTGACTGTGTATGGCGCCTTTATGTTGACCGCGAGGATCGGTAAGGGCGACTACGTCGGCCGCCAGCGGCAGCTTGGGCTTCACCGCTATCCAGTACTGCAAGCGCGAGGGCGCCATCTCCATCGCCACCACGCGAGGACGAGAGAAAAAGCAGGCTCTGCTCAATGCGGGCAGCGATCACGTGGTGGTGACTAACGAAGAGGACTTTGTCGGCCGCGTCATGGAGATCACGGGGGGAAGGGGTGCACGGATCGTCTTCGATGCCGTCTCCGGACCGATGCTGGAGAAGGCGGCCAACGTCGCCGCCCCGGGGGGAATCATCATCGAGTACGGCTGCTGTCGGCGCCCGAGCCGGCCGTCTATCCGCTGATTCCGGCGCTGCTCAAGCAGTTGACTATTGTCGGATACACACTGTTCGGTTTCACTTCCGACCCGGCCAAGGTCGGCGCGGCCGTGAAGTACATCAGCGACGGCATTGCGTCGGGCGTTTTCCGGCCCGTTGTCGATGCCACGAAGTTCACCCTGGACCAGATCACGGGTGCGCACCAATACATGGAGTCCAACCGGCAGACGGGAAAGGTTATCGCGACCGTCTGACCACCTGAAGTCGACGGTCGCCTTGAGGCCAAGGGGAAAACAGAGAGGCGACGTCGAACATTACGGGTGAGGAGTGATGGTGCGTAGTCCGCCTCCCGAGAGGAAGGGTCTCATCGAGCGGTCCTAGGCGCTGGGCCGGACCGTCTCGGAGACGGACAAGGCGACCGTTGCGGGGACTCGAAACGCCGTCCATTATTGACGAGCTCTTGTCGCATGTAGCTCTGCGCTAACGCGGAAGATCGTCTGATGAACCGTCGACTACCCACCACGACGAGTCGGGCCCTGACCAGCGCGCGCCGCTACAGGTACTCGAGCGCGCTCTTGGCTCGCCACCTGCGACATGGAGCGGAGCGAGGTCACCGGCCCGTGGAGGTCAGGCAGCGCGCCAACACCCCCGCCCCTACCGTACCCCGATCTGACGTCGACGGTGGTGCCGGTAAGCCAGGATCTGCTCGATCGGCTGAGGGCGCGCGCTGACTATCCGCTTGGCCATGTGTAGCCCTTGGCCCGCATGCAGTCCGTGTAGCGCCAGTGGTTCACCCATACCCTGCCGGTTCGTCCCCCGCCGCGTCCCACCGACCGCGGCGTCGCTTCGCTCGCCTCGCGCTGACACGCTCCGTCGTCCTGGGCCAGTTCCATCCGCGACACGCCGGCCTTGTTCCAATAGGGCCCGGAGGCACACGCGGAAAACCCAATCAGGACTAGGACGACGACGAAGCCTTTCACTTAAACCACTCGGCGGCGGCGGGCCGCGGACGCTCGGCGAGCGCCTTTGGAGTCTCGCGTCGGGTGAGCATCTCCCGGAGGAGGCAGGCGACCTCTCGAGGGTTGGACGGTAGACGAGGCTGACATGGGCTCCGGGGGCCTGGGTGCCGCTCGAGACTCATCAGGTTCCCGTCACCCGCCCGCCCGCTATGTCGTAGGATGTGACCGTGCCTCGAAAGGCGTCGGTCGCGCTGCTCCTCTGCGCCACTCTCCTCGGCGGTTGTGTCCGGGTGCGGGTGACGCCGGAGTACGAGGCGGTCAACGTTGTCACCGTCAACGGGGTGGGCAGAGTCTCGGTGAGGCCCGACACAATGCTCGTCGACGTCGGCGTCGAGGCGCGCGTTCCCGCGCTTGCCGATGCCACGGCCGACGCCAGCCGGCGCATGACCGAGGTGCTCGCGCGCGTGAAGGCGCTCGGGATTCCGGATCAGGACATCACCACCGTCGCCTACTCGGTCGATCCCATCGTGGCTCCGCGCCGGACCGACGAGGAGGCCTCGCGCATCGTGGCCTATCGGGTGGTCAACGTCGTCCGGCTTCGCATCCGCGATCTCGCGGCGGGCGGGCCTGTTGTGGACGGAGCGGTTGCCGCTGGCGCCAATACGATCTCGGCGCTTCAGCTCACCGTGAACGACCCCGCCCACGCCGAGAGCGAGGCGCGAGCCCTCGCGGTTGGGGAGGCTGCCGCCAAGGCCAAGGAAATCGCCGCCGCCGCGGGCTCCCGCCTCGGAGACCTGCTCTCGGTCACCGAGGGCGCCGGACCGCGCCCCATTGTCGCCCAGGCCGCCGCGGTGATGGCGGCGAGGCCGAGCGGCCCGGGGCCGGTCGAGGCCGGTCAGCTCGAGATCGTCGTCAACGTTCAAGCGCGCTACCGCATCGTTCCGCGCTGAGGGCGCGCAACCGGGACCCCTCGCGCGGATCCGTGCCGAGAGCGGAGCGTCCGGCGACAATCGTCATGCCGCCACTCATGGAGCGTACAAGGATTGCCCCCCCAACCTAAAAGTCGACGCGTCCGCCTGGAATGATTGGGTCTATGAAGACGGCGCCCCCGGGCCGAATCGATACTGTTCTCAGCGCAGAAGCCCCACCCGCCGCCTTAGCGACCGAAGTGCTCTATGACAAAGACTTCGTTTGTCTCGTAGGCTGAGTTCAAAGGGTCAGCGCCCGACGTTTCACACCGGCGCCGCGGCAAAGTTCAGAATGCGCATCAACCGCGCAGACGATCCGATGCTCGCGCACGTCGCCCGACTCCGAGACGGCAACCTCGGCGACCTGGGCCACAGAGGTATCCCACCCACTGTACCTTGAGATGGCGTCACGGGTGTGCCGGCCGCCCCGCAGCAAGAACGCGACATTTCGGCCACGGAGGGGCTCGAACTCTCATCGGCTGCGTGGGAGCCACGTCGGCGAAGAACTTGAGGAAGGCGCGCTCCCGGTCGTACCGGTTGCGGGGTGGGTGCTCGCCAGGTCCCGGCCAAGCCGATGAGGGCGATGAACCCTGGCGGCCGGCCGCCCGTCAATCCAGATGCGCCTGGTCGCGTTTACAACTGGGAGCGGCCTAAATGGTAGACGGCGAAGACGGCGCCCGATTGAAGAACCAGGCCCAGGAATGTTGCGAATACGTAAAGCGAGAGGGGGAGCGTCTAGTTACCCCGTGCGGTCGTTCGAGGGGGCCGAACGGCACGGCTGCCAGACGAATGCTGGACTGCGCGGCCTCGTCCTACTGGTGAAGTGGAGGCCAACATGAGACGGCTAGGGTTCGTCATCGCAGTGGTCACGCTGACGCTCAGCTTTGCAAGCATCGGGGTCGCGCCCGCGTGGGCGGCGCGGGGCCATGAGGGAATCCACGGCGGGCACGAGTTCCACGGAGGACACGACTTTCACGGCGGCCGGGAGTTCCGTGAGCACGAGTTCCATCACCGTGGCTTCGGGGGGCCCGTGTTCCTTGGGCCGAGCATCGGGTGGGATCCCTTCTGGGATCCGTATCCAGCCTATTCCTACGCACCGCCGGTGGTGACCGATCCGGCTCCTCAGGCTTACGTACAGCAGCCGCAGGCCCCCGGGTACTGGTACTACTGCACCGAGGCCGTGGCGTACTACCCCTACGTCCAGCAGTGTCCGAGCGGGTGGTTGACGGTGGTGCCCACTCCCGAGCAGTAGGCCAGCCACACTCGGGATTGCTGGTTCGCGGTCGGTATTGGTCTGGCGCAGAGGTTGTGGACTTCGCCAGGCCGCCGCTCACCCCCGTGACTGGGCTCGACGCCGCTCTCGCCGTCCGCCGGCCCAGACGGCGGTGACCACCACGACGAGCCCGATCACTGCTGCGCCCTCCGCGATCGGGCTCCTGACCCAATGGGAGACGGCCTTGGAATGCGGCGTAACTAGGTCTTGACGAGCGTACTGCCGATGCGGTGCTTACTGACGAGCTTGCGGACAGGGCGGAAGAAGTTCAGCGGCAGCCCCAGCAGCCCGTAGAGGCGCTTCAGCACGGTGAAGGCGGCACGGGAATTGTGGCGATCGTACCCACGATCCGCCCCTGCCGGCCTTGTCGGCGTGCTGGTATCGCGCCCGCACCGCCTCGGCATATTCCTGTCGTGCTCGTTCCGTCACGGCGCCTCCTTTCCGATACCGGTCTCGGTGTCAGCGGTTTTGAAGCAGCGACATCAGTTTCGGTAGCACTTCTTTTGAGGGTGATCGTGCCCCCCCTTGACAACGCCGGGCCATGCGGCGCAGTGTCTGCGTCTGCGCGCAGCGCGGGTCAGGTGGGTGACAAAGCTGCCTCAAAGCCGGGACGGGGGATTGAGGGGCATGCCGGGCAGAGCAACTGGACCGGGGGGGCCCCGGATCTCTGGTGATGGCTTGCCGCTCCGGGCCGTGGCGCCGCCGCGGCTGGCCGGGGAGGACCTTTGTGTTGCCTTCCCTCCAGTCTGTGCCGCGTCGCATGTGAGAGACGGCTCAGTACCGGACGGAGAGATCCGCCTCAGGAGCCCCCCTTGTCATAGGCTTGCAGGTTGGAGCGCAAACCGTTCTGCTCTGCTTGGCGTAGCTTCACCGCCATCGCGGTGCAAGGAAAGAGGAGCGTGCTATGGGCACCTATTTCAGCGAGCGTGAATTCGCACAGGTGGAACCGGCGGAGAATGCGTTTCGCTCGCCGATTCCCACCCAGGTCATCTCGAACGGGGAATTCAATCCCCCCGCGCAGACGGCCCAGCAGAAGCAGGTCGAGGCCCGCATCAAGGAGCTGGCCGACACCTACGGCGCGAAGCTGGGCATGGACCGCCGGCGGTTCCTCCAGACCGCGAGCGGCATGGCCGCGGCCTTCGTGGCCATGAACAACGTGTTCGGCAACGTGTTCGACGTCTCCGAGGCCGAGGCAGCCGACCCCATGATGGCCCAGGCCCGCGCCGATGGGACCAAGGGCCAGTTCATCATGGACGTGCAGACGCACTGGGTGCGCGACGACTACAACCAGGAGGGCTTCGTCGGCTTCCTGAAGTCAGTCAACCAGCTTGAGAGGAGCGGGCTCGACCCCAGCAAGATCAGTGTATACGACGTTAAGTTCGAGAACTACGTCCGGCAGATCTTCCTCAACAGCGACACGTCGGTGGCGGTGCTGAGCGGCGCGCCCTTCGACGACACTTCGTGGGAGTTCCTGACGAACCAGGCGATCGCGGATGGCGTCAAGATGGTCAACAAGACCGCGGGCAGCACGCGGATCCTGGGGCATGCCGTGGTCAGGCCGGGGCAGCCCGGCTGGATGGACGAGGTGGACCAGGCCCTGGCCGAGCGGCCGCCGGCCAGCTGGAAGATGTACACGATCGGCGACCCGCTCTCGGCCAAGACTAAGTACCCGTTCCGGCTCGATGACGAGAAGGTGATGTACGGCTTCTACGAGAAGATCGACAAGGCCGGCATCCGGAATATCTGCATACACAAGGGGCTGATGCCGTCGGACTACGAGGAGAGCTGGGCTGGCGTCTGGAAGTACCAGACCGCCTGGGATCTTCCCAAGGTAGCCAAGGACTGGCCACAGCTCAACTTCATCATCTACCACGGGTGTTTCCGTGCCTTCATGGACCAGCCTGGGGCGGCCCTGGCCGAGTTCGAGAAGACGGGTGACATCAAGTGGGCGACCGAGCTCTCCCGGGTGCCCGAGAAGAGCGGCACCCAGAACGTCTATGCGGAGATGGGTACCAGCTTCGCCACCACTGCAGTGATCGACCCCCGGTTCGCGGCGGCGCTGCTCGGCACGTGGATCAAGGGCCTCGGTTCGAGCAATGTGATCTGGGGTACCGACTCGGTCTTCCACGGCTCGCCGCAGTGGCAGATCGAGGCCTTGCGCCGGCTCGAGATCCCGGCGGACATGCAGAGGAAGTACGGGTTCGCCCCTCTCGGCGCGGCCAACGGCCGTGTGAAGAACCAGATCCTCGGACTCAACTCGGCCGGCATGTACAACATCAACCTGCGCGCCAGCTATCCACGATTCACCGAGGATAAGTTCGCGCAGATCAAGGAGGAATACCGGACGGCAGGCACGCTCGACACGCTGCGCGACAACGCAGCGCACGGGTGGATCGCCCGGCGGCCGGCGTAGTCACCTGACGGAGCACTCCCTGCCCCACCCGTCGCCGAGCGACGGAGTGGGGTAGGGGGCGCTGTCCAGCCGTCGCCTACTTGGCCGTCGCCAGGTAGGCGACGATCTTCCGGCGGTGGGCGAACCGGGTGTCCTTGCTAACCACCAGCCAGCATCCTGCTTCTGATGGGCAGGGACTGAACCGTCAATCAGTTCCAGGTTCACCTGCCTTCTCGGTCGCCTCCCCTGGCGGCTCTGGCGGACCAAGCCCCTCCGCCCCAATTGTGCCGACCTTCTCTCCTTGTATCTCTCAGACGAAGGCCAGTGTTAGGCTCCCCGGGTGAAGTGGGCGGGAGCCCGTATCTCCCTAGGTTTACGAAGACCGTCTCTGAGCTCGGCGCCCTCTTCTCCCTGGCTCGCGTGTTCAAGTTGCGCTCACCCTCTGGCTCCACTGCGAGAATAAATTCTGCCTTCTTACAGATATCGATCCACACTTGGGCAATCCACCCTACATCCTTGCCGGAGACAGGCAACTGCACCGGAGCCCATGTTCCTATGACCCGCTGCGATGATTTCGCCCGGTGGCGGCGCCGTGATCAGTCCGGGAGCACGAAGGCGACGATCGCGTCGCCCTGCCGGTAGCCGAAGATGGCGCTGCCGCCGGCCGCGACAGCGACGTACTGCCGGCCCTCCAGCTCGTACGTCACCGGGGGGGCGTTCACCCCGGCGCCGCAGTTGAACTGCCAGAGTCGCGCGCCGGTCCGGGCGTGGAAGGCGCTGAAGTCCCCGTTGCCCTCGCCCACGAACACGAGGTCGCCGGCGGTGGCCAGCACGCCGCCGACGAGCGGCTGCGCCGTCGTGACCTGCCAGGCGATCTTCCCGCGGGCGCGCGTGTCGATCGCGCTCAGCGTTCCCCACGTCGCGCCGCCGACCGGCTCCAGCGCGGTGTACCGGACGGCCGGCGCGCCGGCGGCCGCCGGGATCTCCTTCACCGTGTACCGCGTGGGCAGGTGGAGGGCGGCCACGTACACCAGCCCCGTGCGAGGATCGTAGGAGACGGGCGACCAGCTGGCGCCGCCGCCCGCGCCCGGCGCGATCTCGACGCCGCCCGGCGCCGGCCGCCGGAACAGGTTGTGCTGGGGCACGAAAGCCTCGGACCGGTAGAGGAGCCGGCCGTCGCGGCGGTCGAGGACGTAGAACCAGCCGGTCTTCCCCGCCTGCCCGACGGCGGGAACGCTCCGACCGTCGACCTCGGCGTCGAAGAGCACCGGCGGGCTCGCCACGTCGTAGCCCCACATGTCGTGCGGCACCTCCTGGTAGTACCAGGCGAGCTTGCCCGAGTCGACGTCCACGGCGACGACCGACACCGTGTAGAGGTTGTCCCCGGGCCGGGTGAGATCGTCCATCTGCGGTGACGGGTTGCCGACGCCGAGGTAAACGAGCCGTCGCTCTGGGTCGATCGCCGGCGTCGTCCAAGCCGAGCCGCCCCCGGTCTTCCAGGCGTCCTCGTACCGGGTCAGTGTCGCTCGCTCGCGCTCGAGGTCTCGGTCGAGCGGCGCCCCGTCGGGAGTGGTCGGACGGAACCGGCCCTCCCAGCCCTGCGCGGCGGTAGTGTCGAATTTCCAGAGGCGCTTCCCCGTCTTCGCCTCGAAGGCCGCGTAGAACCCTGCGCGGGCGCTCTGGCCCGCGATGCCGATCACGGTGCCGACCGGCGCGCCCGGCCGCTCCGAATCGAGGTGCAGGCCGTAGCCGACCCCCGTGATGCCCACGATCACCCGGTTCTTGTAGACGAGGGGCGCCATGTTCGCGCCGACCCCCGTCGAGCCCACGACGCGTCGCCCGCGGAGCGGGTCGTCGGCGGCCAGCTGCTCGCTGTGCTCGGTCACACCTGGGTCGTCCTCGACCAGCGGCACCTCCCAGACGAGCCGTCCGGTCTTCTGATCGAGCGCGATCAGGCGGGCGTCCACGGTGGCCTCGTAGACTAGGCCGTAGGCCACGGCCACCCCGCGATTGGCGGGGCCGCAGCACATCGCCGGGCGGCGCCGCTGGTGCTGGTACCGCCACTGCTCGCGTCCCGTGCGCGCGTCGACCGCCACGACATCATTGAAGGGGAGCGATACGTACATCACGCCGTCGGCCACGATCGGAGTGGCCTGGAAGGTCGCCGACACGCCGCTCTGGTAGATCCAGTGCGGCGCCAGCCGCGTCACGTTCGACGCGTTGATGCCGGCCAGCGGGGAGAAGCGCTGATTGCCGTAGTCGCGGCCGTAGGTGAGCCAGCTGGCCGGGTCGGTGGCGGCGGCCAGCAGGCGCGTGTCGTCGATGTCCGCCGCCAGCGCGATCGCGCCGATCAGCAGAGCGAGTACCCCGGCTAGGATCCCCCTGATCATGTCCCTCTCCTCCTCTACGCGGATCTTCGCGCTATCGTCGGCCGGATCGGCTCCGCGCGCAATTGCGGCGGCTACGTCTTTGCGGCCGGCGGGCCCTTCGACGTCATTTCGCAACTGCGAGCTAGGGGATCTGTTGGTTCCTCTCCTCGACGTTCAGGATCACTCGATCCGCGAACGGGGCCATGACCCCGACCGGCTTCCGAGCGGCCACCCGGGGCCGAGGTGTGCCTACTTGGCGTGCCAGTCGATGCGCTGGCCGGGCTAGTGTCGAAATCGGGCCCCGGCGATCGACTAGATGATGCATGGGATCTATCGTGGAAGGAAACAGGCGATGAGCGCCGGAGGATCGTCCAAGGCGCGGTTCGGCCGCATGGACGACGCTACGGCGCGCTGTGTCGAGCACCGGCATCTCCCTGCTCTCCTTCTCAGGAGCGCGAGGCGTGTCGCCGGGCCTGTCGATCTCGAGGCGCGTTGTTCGTCTATGCAGTGAAGAACAGACCAAGGAGGACACCATGGGAGCCAAGGGAGAAGCGTTCGCCAAGCAGTTCGAGGCCAAGGTGGAGGAGGCCATCGCTCTTTTCGAGAAGCTGAGCGATGCCGACTGGAAGAAGACGACAGCCGCCGAGAAGTGGACGGTCGCAGTGGCGGCGCACCACATCGCCAGAAGCTACGAGCCGATCACCCACATCATCAAGACGATCGCTGCCGGCCAGGCGCTACCGCACTTCACCCCCCAGATGCTCGACGAGATGAATGCCCAGCATGCCAAGGAGTTCGCCGGCTGCACGAAGCCGGAGACGATCGCGCTCCACAGGAAGGGGGCCGCCGCGGCGGCCGCGGCCGTGCGTGGCCTCTCCGATGCCGAGCTCGCGAAGACCGGCACCGTGTTCGCGGGAATGCCAGCCATGAGCGCCGAGGAGATGGTCAAGCGCGCCCTCCTCGACCACGTCGACGAGCATTTTGGCAGCATACGGAAGACGATCGGCGGCTGAGTCGCCCGTTTGCGAAGGGAGTCATGGCGATGAT
Organism: Candidatus Rokuibacteriota bacterium; assembly: GCA_003221455.1. Taxonomy (GTDB): domain Bacteria; phylum Methylomirabilota; class Methylomirabilia; order Rokubacteriales; family CSP1-6; genus AR9. The sequence continues at coordinate 2,587 of QHRX01000161.1, read as the reverse complement.
CAAGGGACTGCGCGGAGCGAGCATCTGGAGCGAAGACGTGAAGAACCTGCTGCCCTTCTATCGTGACGTCCTGGGCCTCAAGGTGGGATTCGAGAGCCCAGGGTTCGTCGTGCTCGGCGAGCCGGGCGCGCCGGCGCTCGCGCTGGGGACGCACAGTGAGGTGCACGGCCGCAACGCCGACCCGGCGCGGCACATCGTAGGCCTTGCGACCGACGACGTCAGGACGGACTGGAAGAGATTGAAGGCCGCCGGGGTCGAGTTCATCGAGGATCCGACGGACTATGGCAATATGCGGATCGCGACCTTGAAGGACCCGGAAGGGAACCTGGTCCAACTGCTGGAGCCGCTGAAGACGTGAAGCTCTTCGACGGGCTGGACCGTACTCCTCCAACCCACGCTCGAAACAGATCGGCCCCGGGGCTTATACGTCGGGCTTATGTACCCTGCTGCAGCGTCAGATCGAGGTATTAACGCTCTTGCTGGACGTCGAATCCGTCGAGCTTGACGACCTGATTGAGAAAACTGGTGCAATATAGAGGGTTACTGAGCCGCCCGCGTCGCGCGTTGATTCGTGATCTCAATTACTTGATCGAACTGGGAGCAGTGGAATTTAAGAAGCTTGATGATAGTCGGTACAGTCTCTGCGCTGATCTTCAGTGGCCGACGACGCTTTCGGAGTCGGCCTTGTTCGACCGATTAATGAAGCTGCCCAAGGCCAAGACCTACTCTTTCCTGCAGTAGTTCTGCCCGCACCCGGTGTCATGATCCGGGTCTTCTGGCGCGTAGCCGGCGTCACGAGCCACTGGGCGCCAGCGCTTCAAGGAGCCGGACGTCGGGGCCGGGCTGGCCGTCGGGGCGGAGGGCCTGGATACAGACGTGGTCCGCGCCCGCGTCGAGGTGCGCATGGATGCGCGCTGTGATTGCCTTCTCGTCACCCCAGCACACGATGGCGTCCACGAGCCGGTCGCTCCCGCCATTCGAGAAGTCGTCGTCGTGGTAGCCGAGCCAGCGCAGGTTGTTCACGTAGTTCGGGAGCCCGAGGTAGATCTTCATATTGGCACGGGCGATCGCGCGCGCTTTCGCCGGGTCGGCCACGTGGAGTACCATCTGCTCCGGCGCGAGCCACGGCCCCTTGCCCAAGATCTCGCGGGCGCGCGCGGTGTGCTCCGGCGGTACGAAGTATGGGTGCGCGCCCCGTGCGAGCTCCTTCGCGAGCCGCAGCATGTTCGGGCGCAGCGCGGCCAGCACGATCGGCGGCTCGGCGGGCGGGGTGGGGGCCATGTACGGTTTGTCCCGCATCGCCTCGAGGTACGCGCGCATGGTCGACACGGGCTTGCCGTACTCGTGCTTGCGCACGCCGGCCACGAGGTGCGCGTGCGACACGCCGAGGCCGAGGATGAAGCGGCCGCCGGTGACCTCGCCCAACGTGAGCCGGGCGGCGTTCGCCGTCATGGGGTCGCGCGCGTAGATGTTGGCGATGCCAGTGGCGAAGACGAGCCGGGAAGTCTGGGGCGCGAGGAAGCCGATGAGGGCGACGGGATCACGACCGACCGCCTCGGGGTGCCAGAGCGCGGAGTAGCCCAGGGCCTCAATCCTGCGTGCGAAGTCCGCGGCCTGCGGCGCGGTCATCGCGTCGAGAGGGGTCCACACGCCAAGCTTACCGAGACGGGAAAGGTCCATGTGGGGCCTCCGGCGGACGAAATCGTGAATCCACGTCACAATAGCGCGTCGGAGACGCACGGGGAAGGGGATCGGCTGGGCACGAACGGGCCACGGACGGTTGACAGGAATGGCGTAAGTACCCCCTCACCGTCGTCACCCTCGAGGGTCTGAACCGAGTAGCCGATCGCGCGAGCGCGTGGGTCCTTGCCGGCTGGCACGGAGAGGCCGCCGCCGTCGAACCGTTGCGCGGGTTCGCCCGGCGAGCGCCTGATCGCGCACCGTCGGCGGTTTAGGTCGTCGGAGTGCGAGGAGGCGACGACGTTGGCGATGCTGAGCCCGTTGAGTCGAGAAGCCAGCGTGGGGATGTTGTTCACCAAGGCCACCCACTGCGAGAAGTCGCTCGAGTACGCCAGGCGCCGAGGATGACCACGTTGTTCGCGCCCGCATTGCGCACGGACTGCAGGAGCGAGGCCATGTCGGCGACGTTGTAGGCGTTGCCCGCCGCCGCGTCGCCGGTGAGGCGGGATTTGACGTAACGTACCTTCGCCGACGTTCGGAAAGGCGGGCTGTGCGACCTATCCTCCCGTTGACGCTGACCTTGAATTTGCGGTGGTCATGCGTTCAACATTATTCCAATCATCCCTATTAAGCCCGCACGCGGGTTGCCACCATCTTTCCGAACTGCTATCGAACCAGAAGACGCTTCCACTTGCGGAGGGTACAGGTTACGCTGAGCGCAGCTAAAATAGGTGCGAGAGTTGGAGCTGTACATGAAAAGGCCCGTCCCGGTGGAATCTGTCTCTGCATTAATCGACGAGAAGATCAAGGAACTTGGGGACTGGCGCGGGAAGACGCTCGCGAAAGTGCGCGAAATCATACACGAGGCAGACCCTGAGATCGTCGAAGAGTGGAAGTGGATGGGGAC
>QHRX01000160.1 GCA_003221455.1 Candidatus Rokuibacteriota bacterium | reverse complement strand
CTGCCGCCGCAGGGCCATCGCGGCCAGCGCAACGAGCCGGCCCTGATCGCGCTCACCCTGGGACGCGTCGCCGCCCTCCGCGGCGAGCCGCCCGAACTGACCGCCGCGCGAACCACGGCGACCGCGCGGCGGGTCTTCGGTCTCGCGTGAGACTCCGGGACGCTGGCCTCTTCGTCCGGGCCCGCCTCAGCCGGACGCTCACGGGTGCTCTGAACGCGCGGTCAGCGATCGCGCTGCCGGTGCCGCTTCCGCTCGAGGCCGTCGTGGCGCGGCCGGACCCGAGCCCGCTCGATCTCGCGCGCCTCCTCGAGGGGCGCTCGAACGTCGAGCGGGAGGCGCTGCTCGGGCGCTACCTCGCCGCCCGCGGGGTCCGCTTCGAGACGGAGCGCTTCGCGACCTTCGAGGGCGCGGGCGTGAACTACGTCGCCGAGGTCGGCGGCGGCCCGCGGACCCTAGTGCTGATCGCCCACCACGACGCGGTGCCGGGCAGCCCCGGCGCCAACGACAACGCCGCCGCCGTCGGCATCCTCCTCCGTCTGCTCGCCCGCATGGCGGCCGCCCCGCCGCCGCGACTCACGCTCCGCTTCCTCTTCACGGCGGCCGAGGAGCTCGGCTATCTCGGCGCGCGGGCCTACGTGCGGTCGCCGGCGGCCCGGCAGGTCGCCGCCGCGCTGAGCCTCGAGCTCTGCGGCATCGGCGACCAACTCGCCCTCTGGGACGCCCCCCGCGAGACCGAGCTCTCGCGCAGCTTTGCGCACGCGGTGGTCGGGCTCGGCTATCGGCGTGACGAAACCTTCCACGTCGTGGGCCGGGTCCCCGTCTTCGGCAGCGACCATCGCGCGTTCCTCGAGGTCGGGATCCCCGCCCACGGCCTCACGGTCCTCCCGGGGGCGGAGGCGGAGGCGCTCCGGCGGTTCATCTTCAAGCCGTGGCGCAGCCTCTTTCAGCGCCGCCCGCGCCCCTTCGACACGTATCACACCGCGCGCGACCGGTCGGAGACGCTCGAACCCGCGGCGTTCGACCGCGTCGGCGCCGCCCTCGAGGCGCTGATCCGCGAGTTCTGAGATCCCGCGGCCCCGGGCGGGCCGCCGGCCGGCCGGCTACGGAAACGAGGGGCCGGAGGCGATCCGCGCGAGGATCGACCGGCTGCGGGCCGCCTCCGCCTCGGGGACCATGACGACGATCTCACCCTGCGAGCCGACGCTGAAGGGATGCACGGACTGGGCGATCCGGGAGCGGAGGAGCGTGGGAATCCCCTCGCTCTCGAGGAGGCCCCTGACGACGAGCGCCTCGGCCGGATCGCAGCGGTGTACCGCGACGAGCCCGGACTCGGAGGCCGGCTCGGGCGGGAGCCCCGGAAACCGGACGATCTTCCCCCTGGGCGGCATGGGGTCACTCTAGCAGAGGGGGCGCGGCGGGGCGCGGGACCGCTCAGAGGTCACGGGCGGCGGGAATGCCAGGGAGCGAGGTGGCCGCCAGCACCGCGCGGGCAATGGCGCGCGCGACGGCCTCCGCCGCGGCGAGGCCGAGCGCGGTCAGGTCGGCGCGGACGTCGCCGACCGAGAGCGTGAACAGCGTGTCGCCGTCCACGGCCGTGTGCGGCGGCGAGAGCGCCCGCGCGAACCCCGTCATCCCGAGCTCGGCCACCTTGACGGTCTCGGCCTTGCTGAGCCGTGCGTCGGTCGCGATCACCCCGATCGTCGTGTTCTCCGGGGCGAAGCCGGCGAGGCGGGCGCCGCTCCGGAGCGCGCGGGCGGTGTCGATCAGCCGGCGGCCGTCGGGGGCGTCCCGGGCGCCCGCGAGGAGCGCCCCCGTGTCGGGGTCGCGAACGTCGCCCACCGCGTTGACCGCCACGAGGGCGCCGACCACGGCGCCTTCAGCCCGCGTGCTCGCGCTCCCGATCCCACCCCGCATCGCCCGCTCGATCCGGTGGAGCTTGCCAACCGTCGCGCCGGTTCCCGCGCCGACGCTGCCCTCCCCGGGCGCGGCGGGCGTGGCGTTCGCGGCGGCCGCGTACCCCATCTCCCGCGTCGGTCGGGCGCGCATGTCGCCGACGTTGAGGTCGAACAGGATCGCGGCCGCGACGTGGGGCACGACCGTCGGCCCCGCCCGAAAGCCGATCCCCCGACCCTCGAGGAAGCGCATGACGCCCCACACGGCCTCGAGGCCGTAGGCGCTGCCGCCGGCCAAGAGGGCGCCGTCGACACCCGGAACGATGTGACGCGGGTCGAGGAACTCGAGGCCGTGGACGGCGTTGGCCCAGCCGCGGAGCGTGACGCCGCCGACGGCCGGCGCGTCGCAGAGCACCACGGTGCAGCCGGTGAGCCCCACGTGATCGGTAACGTGTCCGACGCGGATACCGGGGACGTCGGTGATGCTACCGCTCGCGCTCACGGGGCTGCCTCGACACCTCGCTCGCGCTGATCCGGCCCGCCGCGACCTCGGCGCCGACCTCGAGCGCGCGCCTGGCCAAGCCCCGGGCGAACGGGATCTGCGCCGCCGGGCGCGCGGCATCGGTGAGCTGGCCCGCCGCCGCCCGCGCCAGCGCCGCCGCCTCCGGCCGGGCCGTCAGCTCGAAGATGAGCGCCATCTCGGAGAGCCGGCTCGCCCAGCGGCGTCGCGCCTCGTCTGTGAGCTCGCGCTCGACGACCCGGGTGACGATGGCGACCTCCCGCTCGGCCTTGAGCTGATCGGAGAGGACGAGCCGGCTGGCGCGCGCCTCGCCGAGTTGCACCGCGTCGCTCTGGACGCGCTCGGGGTCGAGGAACCAGCCGGCGAGCTCGGGCAGATCGAATAGCTGCGCCGAACGCTCGGCCAGCACGGCATCCCAGCCCGGCGCCGGCTCGGCGCCGGCCGGGGCGAGGCCTGCCGGCGGGGCGAAGAGCGGCTCCCAGCGCGCGAACTCGACGGGGGGCGTGGTGGCCCGCGCGGCGTGGGTGGCCCGCGCGTCGGCGACCCGGCCGATCACGTAGGCCGGCGGGAGCTCGACCCACGGCAGCTTCTGCGACGCCCGCAGCTTGCCGAGCTCGGCTTCGAACCGCTTCTTCGTGATCTCGCCGCCCGCCGCCTCCAGGATGCCCTCGACGTCGTTGATGATCACGGAGCAGAGGAGGAGTCCCCCCCAGGCGCTCTCGAAGAGGATCCAGGCCGCGCGGGAGCCGCTGCCGTCGAGCCCGGACATCCACGCCCGCAGCGGCCGCGCCGGCCGGCGCCCGAGGACCGGGCGCCCGAGCGGCGCCGGCACCGGGACGCCGGCCTGGGAGAGGCGATAGCGGACGCGCCGCGCGACCCGCCGGGCCTCGCCGTGACCGCGCTCGAGGAGGGCCGTGAGGAGCGGCAGCACGGCCTCGCCGCGCTCGCGGACGAGCTCCCGCAGGGCGGCGTCGAGCTCGTCCGGGGAGAGCACGCCAAGTTGCTCGATCCCGGTCGCGGGGTCAGCGAGCGCCGCGTCGAGCAGCGCCCGGTGCGGCGCGGTCATCCGCAGGCAAGGCGGAAGAACGGATGGTCCGGGGGGTCGCGGAAGTACACCTTGCGCGCGTAGTCGAGCACCCCGACGTAGCCCTCGAACTGGTCCGCGAGGAGGCGGAAGAGATGCGCCCACGCCTCGACGGCCGCGGCCCGCCGGTGCTCGGCGACAAAGCGGTACGCGCGCCTGCCCTCGTCGATGTAGTACCGCGAGCTGGCCATCCGCTCCACGCGTTCCTGGAAGACGCCCAGCATGAACAGCGTGTAGTCGCCGATGTGACGCCGCAGCGCGACCTCCCGCTCGGGGTCGAAGTGCGGTGACCGATCGTCCCACACCACCTGGATGTCCAGGAGTGCCTCCACCACGGATTCGAGCCGGCACGTGCGGACGCTCTTCGGGTAGAGATTCTCCGCCCGGGCAAAGCGGGTGAGCAGATCCGCGAGGTACCCGGCGGCCGGGTCGTCCCGTCGGGCGAGATCGCCCAGACTGCGTCGCACGGCGTCCTCGAAGAATCGCGCCAGCTCCATCGGCCCCCTCGAAGGCATGATAGCAAAGTTTGTTAGAATCGGAACGCGATGGACGGCGCTCCTCCGATCAGACGGCCGTGGATGCTGATCGCCGCCGCGCTCGTGCTCCTGAGCATGCTCGCGTACGTGCTGGTGGGTGCGTACCTTCCGTCGCGGCAGCGCATGGCCGGGCTCGAGATCGAGCTGAAGGACCTCTACCAGAAGGAGGCGGAGCTGCAGACGCAGCTCGCGCAGGCGCTGCAGAAGAGCACGATGCTCCAGCAGCAGGTCGGGGCGCTCGCGGCCGAGCGCGACGCGCTCCTGCGGCGCACGCGGGAGCTCGAACAGGAGCTGAGGAAGCGCGGCGGCCGCCGCCGCTAGCGCTGCGCGTCGAGGGTGCGGAGCAGGCGCTCGTTCGCTTCGCGGGCGCCGACCGAAATCCGCAGGTGCCCCGGGAAGCCGAGCGCCTGGCCGTCCCGCACGAGGATCCCCGCCCGGTAGAGTCGGTCGCGGATCGTGTCCGCGCCCGCGCCGACCTTGACGAGCAGAAAGTTCGCCTGCGACGGCGGCGCCGGGTAGCCACGCCGCGCGAGCTCGCGCGCGAGCCGCTCGCGCTCCTCGATCACCAGCCGCCGCGTCGCCTGCCAATACTCCACGTCCTCCAGGGCGGCGAGGGCCGCGACCTGGCCCAGCCGGTTCAGGTTGTACGGCGCGCGCACCCGGTTCATCCGGTCGATCACCTCGGCGCCGGCCACCGCGTAACCGACGCGCGCCCCCGCGAGGCCGGCGATCTTCGAGAAGGTCCGCATCACGAGCAGCGTCGGGGCGCTCGGGAGCAGCGCCACTCCGTCGGGAGCGTCGGGGTCGTCCGAGAAGTCGCGGTAGGCCTCGTCGAGCACGATCAGCGGCGGCTCGGGGCCGAGCGCCCGCAGGAACGCGCCGAGCGCCCGCCGGCGCACGATCGTCCCCGTCGGGTTGTGGGGCGAGCAGAGAATGACCGCCTTGGTCCGTTCGCTGACTCGACGCAGCATGTCGTCGAGGTCGGTGTCGTACCCGGCAAGCGGGCTCGGCGAGAGGTCGGCGCCCGCGATGGCGACGACGGTCGCGTAGGGCTCGAACGACGGATGGGGGACGACGACCTCGTCGCCGGGTTCGAAGGCGGCCCAGGCCAGCAGCGCGAGCAGCTCGTCGGCGCCGTTGCCGAAGATGATCTGCTCGGGAAGGACGGCCAGGCGCGTCGCGAGCGCCGCCCGGAGGCGGCTCGCGTCCCCGTCGGGATAGAGGTGCACCTGGCGGGCTTCGTCGGCGATCGCCCGGATCACGCGCGGCGATGGGCCCAGCGGATGCTCGTTCGCCGAGAGCCGAACGAGGCTCGGGAGCCCCGCCTCGGCGGCCAGGATCTCGAGCGGCTTGCCGACCGGGTACGGGACCACCTTGTCGATCGCCGGCCGCCAGAGCCTGCGCACGGACTCATTCTACGGCCGGGGCCGCGTCCGGCGCGAGCGCGAACCCGTGCCCGGAGCCGCCGGGGCCTTCATAAGTCTGCGTCACGTTTGACAATATTCGGCCCGGCATGTAGGCTACGGAGCGTCATGGCCCAGGAGCTCTACCGTCGGGCAAAGCGGGCGGAAGCCAGGGCGGCTGGCGACGACGACCGACGGCGGATCCGGCTCGAGTTCTTCCGCGACACCCTCACGGCGGGCCTCGGGTCGCTCCGGGTGCTGCACGAGGGCGGCGCGTCGGGGCTCGCCTCGGTGCAGGGCCACGCGCGCCTGATCGACGGTATCCTCCAGGCGCTGTTCCGGTTGGCCGCCGCCGACGCCGTCGCCCAGGGCCTCGCCCCGAGCCCGGTCGTCCTCGTCGCTCTGGGCGGCTACGGCCGCGCCGAGCTCCACCCGTCGTCGGACATCGACGTGATGGTCATCCACGACGGCGATCTGAGCCCCTTTGTGCAGCGGATCACGCAGGAGATCCTGTACATGCTCTGGGATCTCGGGCTCCAGGTCGGGCACAGCCTGCGCTCGCTCACGGACTGCGTCGCGATCGCCCGCACCGACTTCCCGAGCCGCACCTCCATGCAGGAGGCGCGCCACCTCGCGGGCTCGCGGCGCCTCTTCAACCGCTTCCGACGCGTGCTCGCCGAGAACGTCTACCGCCGCGACTTCGCCCAGTTCCTGGAGACCGCGCTGGCCGAACGCGATGAGCGCTATCGCAAGTACGGCGCCTCGCCGTACATCGGCGAGCCGAATATCAAGGAGTCGGCCGGCGGTCTGCGCGACGTCCACACCGCGATGTGGCTCGGGGCGACGAAGTTCGGCGCGCGGACGCTCCGCGAGCTGGCCGAGAAGGGCGTGATCTCGGCGCGCGAGCAGCGCCTGGCCGAGGAGGCGCTGACCTTCCTCTGGCGCGTGCGCAACGAGCTGCACTTTCTGGCCGGCCACAAGAACGACGTCCTCTCGCGCGACGTGCAGCCGGAGATCGCGAAGCGCTTCGGCTACGGGGACGACGAGACCTCGCTCGGGGTCGAGAAGTTCATGCGCGATTACTACCTGCACGCCCGCGCGGTCCACCGCGTGTCACGGCGCCTGATCGTCCGCTGCCGAGAGGGGCTCTCCCGGCGCGCCTCCGCCGCCCGCCGGCACCGGCAGGCCGCGCTGGCCGACGGGCTCGTGTTCTTCGACGGGCGGCTTCATCTGGCCGAGGCCGATCCCCGCACCTTCGCCGAGGACCGGACGCGGCTGATGAAGGTCTTCTGGCACCTGCACCGCCTGGGCTGCGAGTTGTCCAGCGACCTCGAGCGGGCGGTGGAGGATTCGCTCGAGCTCGTGGACGACGCGTTCCGCGCCTCCCCGGTCGTGCGCGACCTCTTTCTCGAGATCTGCCGGAACTGGGGGCGGGTCGCGCCGACCCTGCGGGAAATGCACGAGCTCGGCCTGCTGGGCCGCTACCTGCCGGAGTTCGGCGCCCTGACGTGCCTCGTCCAGTACGACGTCTACCATAAGTTCTCGGCCGACCAGCACTCGCTCCTCGCCGTCGAGAACCTGGAGGCGCTGGCGCCGGGCCAGTCGGCGGAGTCGGAGGGCGCCGCCCAGGTCTTCAGCACGATCGAGCGGCCGGACCTGCTCCTGCTCGGGATGCTGCTCCACGACATCGGCAAGGCCCAGGGGCACGGCCACGTGGCCAAGGGGATCCCGCTCATCCGCCGGCTCACCCGGCGGCTCGCGCTGCCGGCGGCCGACGCGGCGACGCTCGAATTCCTCGTCGCCCATCACCTCACGATGTCGCACACCGCCCAGCGACGCGACCTCCACGACCCGAAGACCGTGGAGGATCTGGCCGCCACCGTGCGCGACCCGCAGGCGCTCGCCATGCTCTACCTCCTGACGTACGCCGACATGCGGGCGGTGGGGCCGGGCGTGATGACGGCCTGGCAGGCCGCGATCCTCTTCGACCTCTACACGCTGACGCTCGCCCGCCTGACCGGCGGCGAGGCGTCGCCGCCGAACCGCACCCAGCTCACCGACCGCGTGTGCACGGCGGTCCGGGACGAGGCCTCGCGCCAGGCCGTCATGGGCCACCTGGCGATGATGTCGGACCGGTACCTGGCCAGCACCGGCGTCCAGCGCATCGCCGAGCACCTTCGGCTGGTCGAGCAACTCCAGGCCGAGGGCGCGCCGGTGGTGACGGAGCTCTTTCCCCACCCCGACCTCGGGACGTCGGACCTCGTCGTCGTCACGCGGGACCTGCCGGGGCTCTTCGCGGCGCTGGCGGGCACGCTGGCCGCGAACGGAATCAACATCATGTCGGCTCAGATCCACACGCGCGCGGATGGCGTCGCCATCGACACGTTCCAGGTGAGCGATTCGCTCGGCGCGGCGGTGACGTCGGCGGCTCACTGGGCCCGGACGCTCGAGAGCCTCCGGGCGGTGCTGAGCGGAGAGCGTCGGGTGGAGGACCTGCTCGGGGAGCGCCCGTCGAGGCGCTCCCGCGAGGTGCCTCCGGTCGAGAGCCGGCCGAAGGTCGCCGTCGACAACCAGCTCTCCGACTCGCACACCGTGGTCGAGGTGAAGTCACCGGATCGGCCGGGCCTCCTCTACCTGATCACCCGGACGTTCTCGGCGGCCGGCCTGGACATCGCGAGCGCCCGGATCGCCACCGAGATCGACCAGGCGTGCGATACCTTCTACGTGACCGACCGCGCGGGTCACAAGATCACCGAAGAGGCCGCGATCGTCCGGATCCGCGAGGCGCTCGAGGACGCGCTGATGAAGCCGCTCTGACCGCATGCTCAGCCGCTATCGCGAGAGCCTCCGCCTATGGACCGACCCGGTGGGGCGCGTGCTCCTGCGACTTCACCTCCGCCCGAACCAGCTCACGGTGTGTGGCCTCGGCCTGAGTCTCCTCACGGCCGCCGCCTTCGCGTCGGGGCGCCCCCGTCCGGCCGGGCTCCTCCTCGTGCTGGCGGGGTTGTTCGACTACTTCGACGGGTCACTGGCCCGCGCGTCCGGCCGGGTCACGCCCTTCGGCGCGTTCTTCGACTCGGTGATCGACCGATACTCGGACCTGGTCGTGCTGCTCGGCATCATCCTGCTCTTCGTTCACGAGGCCAACCGACGCGGCGTCGCGATCACGATGGTCGCCTTGGTCGGCACGATCATGGTGAGCTACACGAAAGCCCGCGCGGAGTCGATCGGTGTCGCCTGCAACGTCGGCTTCATGGAGCGCCCCGAGCGGATGATCTGCCTGATCGTCGGCGCCGTGTTCGACGTGCTGGAGCCGGCGCTCTGGGTGCTGGCGCTCTCCACCAACGCGACGGCGGTGCACCGGATCGCGTTTACGCGTCACGCGACGCGGGGAGTCGACAGCCCACGGCTGATGGACTAGCGATGGGGGCCAGGGTGCGGCGCGCGTCGAAGGCCTGTGTCCTCGGGCTCCTTCTGGCCGGGACTCGGGTCGCCGCGGGGCCGCCCGACGCGGCGTCGCCCCTTCCGCCGGCGACCGAACAACGGTACGCGGGCGCGATCGAGGCGCTCCGCTGGGGCGATCCGGAGCCCGCGCTCGGCGCCTTTGCCGCCGCCGACCGTCTCCCGGTCGCCGACTACCTTGGCTACCTTCGCGTCGAAGCGCTGGTCCGGAGTGACGACCTGGCCGGCGCCCGCCGCGCCGCGGAGGCGCTCGCCGCGCGCTTCCCGGACGGCCGCGTCGGACGGGCGGCGCTCCTGCTGGCGGCGCAGCTGGCGGCGCGGGCGGGCGACGAGCCGCGGGCGGCCGCGCTGCTGCGGAGGTTTCTCCTGACTAACGCGGAATCACCCGACACGCCGGAGGCGCTCTACCTGCTCGCCGCCTCGTTCGAGATCCAGGGAGCGCGGGAGAACGCCGCGCAAACGTACCGCGAACTGACGCTGCTGGCCCCCGCCTCGGAGTACGCGGCGGGCGCCGAGGACCGCCTGCAGGCGCTGGCGCAGGCCGGGGTGACCTTGTCCCCGCTGGCGCCCGCAGAGCAGCTGGCGCGGGCGGAGCGACTCCTGCGGGCGGGCGTCGCGGATGAGGCGCGCGCCGCGGCCGCACAGGTGGCGAGCACCACGAGCGATCGAGACCTGGCCGTCCGGGCCCTGGGGGTCGCCGCCTCCGCTCTCGCGCGCCAGAGACGCTACGAGGCCGCGGCGACGGTCCTCGACGAGGCGCTCGCCCGCGCGCCGGACGAGGGCCGGCCCGCGCTGGCCCTCGAGCGGGGCCGCCTCCTCTACCGCGCCGACAAATCTCGCGAGGCGCTCGTGGCGCTCGAGGGCGTCGACGACTCGCAGGAGGCGGAGGCCGCCGAGGCCGAGTATCTCCGCGGCCTCGTCCAGGAGGATACCGGCCAGCTGGCCGAGGCGGCGCTCGCCTGGGAACGGACGGTCGCCCGCTACCCGGGGCGCGAGATCGCGGCCTCGGCGCTCTGGCGGCTCGGCTGGCTCGCGTATCTTGCGCACGACTGGCCGGGGGCGGCGGATCGCTGGACGCGGCTGCGCGAGCTTGCCGGCGGCCAGCGCTACCGCACGCCGGCCGCCTACTGGGCCGGCCGAGCCCGCGAGCAGCTCGGCGCGCGGGCGGAGGCAGCCCGGCTCTTCGAGGGCGTCCGGTCGGAGGCACCGCGCGGCTACTACGGCATCCTCGCCGCCGCCCGGCTCCCCGACAAGCCGCCGGCGCCGCCGGACCCGCCGGTCGAGCTGCCGCGGGACCCGGCGCGCGCGCTCGGGGCCGATCCGGACCTCGTCCGCATCGAGATGCTCCGCCGACTCGGCCTCCCGACGTTCGCCGCCGACGAGATGGACGAGGCGCTGCCGCGCGCCGTGGCCGACCCCGTGAAGCTCTTCTGGCTCTCGACCGCCTACCGGCAGGTGGAGCACTACGATCTGTCCCTCCGCATCGTCCGGCGGCACTTCGCCGGGCTCACGCGGAGCGGGCACCCGGCGCTCCCCCGCGAGTTCTGGGAGACGGCCTACCCGCTCGGCTGGCGCGGCGAGCTCCGCGACGCGGCCGCGCGCGCCGGGATCGACCCCCTGCTCCTCGCGGCGGTCGTGCGGGAGGAGTCGGCCTTCTACCCGCTCGCGCGGTCGCGCGCGGGCGCCCGCGGGCTCATGCAGCTCATGCCGCAGACGGCGCGGGCGGTCGCCGCCCGGCGGGGGTTCCAGTGGAAGGACGGCGACCTGCTCGACGAGCCCGGCCCGAACCTCCGGATCGGGGCCGCGGTGCTGGCGGATCTCTTGAAGGAGTTCGCCGACCCGCGCCTCGCGATCGCCGCCTACAACGCCGGGACCGCGGTCGTCCGGGGTTGGTGGGACGCCCGCCGGACGAGCGACGTCGAGGCGTTCGTCGAGCAGATCTCGTACGAGGAGACGCGCGAGTACGTCAAGCGCGTGGTCGTGTCGTGGGAGGAGTACCGCCGCCTCTACGGGCCCGGGACGGGGTGGTGAGAACGGCGGGGGCCGTCCGGCGCGGCCTGGCGTTCCTGATCGACGAGGCGATCGTCGGCGCGGTGTGGCTGATCGGCGTCCTCTGGCTCCTGATCGTCGACCTGCTGACTGCGGACGCGCCCGTCGCGCTCTCTGCGCTCGCGCTGGTCGCGGCGGCCGTCGCCGGGCTCGGCGTGCTCCTGCACGCCGTGTACTTCGTCGGCTTCGTGAGCGCGTGCGGCCAGACCCCCGGCAAGATGCTCCTCGGGGTGCGCGTCGTGCGGCGGGACGGCGGGGGCGTGGGTGGCGGACGCGCGCTCGGCCGCTGGATCGGCTACGGCCTCGTGTTCGCGACGCTCGGCCTCGGCTGGATCGTCGCCGTCTTCGACGCCGAGCGGCGCGGCGTGCACGACCGGATCGCGGGGACCCGCGTCGTCCGCGACGACGTCTGAGGCTCAGCGCGCCACGAAGAGGTCGGTCGCCGCCGGCCGCTCCGGCGCCTCCAGGGGCCCGAGCGCGGCCAGGCGCCCCTCGATCCCGGCCTCCGGACCCGCGGCGGGCGCCGACCCCCTCCGCACGCTGTTGAGGCGGTCGACGGCGACGAGGGCGCGCGCGAGCGCGCGGCGCGGCATCGGGTAGCCCATCGCCGGCAGGATCGCCACGGCCTTCCGGTCCGCCGCGTACTCCTGCCCGCGCGTGAACACCCGCACCACCACCGGGTTGACGACGAGGTCCATGAGGCTCGCGCCCGGGAACACGAAGCCGAGGGCGGTGAACCCGGCCGAGATCGAAAGCGACAGGGTCCGACGGACGCCGTAGTGCGCGAGCACCTCGTGGGCGACTTCGCGGGCGACCATCGGCTCCACGAGGTAGGCGGGCAGCCGGACGAGCCCGTCGGAGAAGTAGAACGTCGCGTCCCTGTCGCTCCAGGCGAGGGCCTGCTCCGTCCGGACGAGCGCGAACGAGTAGCGGCGCGGATCGTCGCCGGCAGCCTCCGCCGCGCGGTAGAGGGAATGAGAGAGCGCCACGGTCGCGGGCGCGGAGAGGTCGGGGAAGTACGCGCTCTTCGGCACCGTCGAGCAGCCGCTGGCGAGCAGGAGGAGGGCGAGGGCGCCGAGGATGGCTTTCACCGCCCGCTCATCGTACGGGCGTCCGCAGAGAAACCGGGCACGAAAAGGGGGGATCAAATATCGTGGCCTGGCGTCGGCGCCGACACCGGGCCGGGCTCGATCTCCCGGCGGCCGCCCGCCGCGGGGCCCGAGCCTCAGGGGTGCCCGCGGTGGAGGCCCGCTAGTCCGAACCAGCATCGGAGAGGCCTCGGGTGACGCGGATCGGAAGGTGTGCGCCGCTCGGCGTCGGCGAGCGCCGGGTCGGGGCCGATCTAGAGGCGCTGGAGGAGCCAGTCGGGCGTGAGGGAGAGAGCCCAGGCGTTGAGGACCACGTAGTAGTTGGTCACGACGAGTGCACCCACCACGATCAGGAGCGCGCCCGCCGCGCGCTCGACGATCGGGATGAACGGCCGGTAGCGCTTGAAAAACCTGAGGAAGCCCCCGAGCGCCACCGACGACAGCAGGAACGGCACGCCGAGGCCGGCCGAGTAGGCTAGGAGCAGGCCCACGCCGCGCCCCACGGTTTCGGCGGTCCCGGCGAGCGAGAGGATCGAGCCGAGAATCGGGCCCACGCACGGCGTCCACCCGATCGCGAACGTCACCCCCACCAGGAGCGTGCCCAAGTAGCCCGCCGGCTTCTGCCGAAGCTGGATCTGCTGATAGCGCCCGAACACCCCGATCCTGAGGACGCCCGCGATGTAGAGCCCGAACACGATGATCAGCACGCCGCCGACCACCCGGATCCAGTCCCGGTAGTCGAAGAGGAACCGCCCGGCGGCCGAGAACGACGCCCCCAGCGCGACGAAGATCATCGAGAATCCGCTCACGAAGGCGAGCGAGTGCAGGACGATGCGCCGCCGCGTCTCTGCGGTCACGTCATCGGTGAGGGCGTTCACCGACATCCCCGTGATGAACGAGAGGTACGAGGGGAAGAGCGGGAGGACGCACGGGGAGAGAAACGAGAAGAGCCCCGCGGTGAAGGCGACTAGGACGCCCAGCGACTGTGTCACGGTCGCGCGGGAGCCGGCCCCGCCGCCGGCGGGGCGCCGCCGCGGGCGGCGACCCGCGGCGGCGCGTCGGCGGCGCCGCGACGACGACCGATGTCGAGCGCCATCCGTCTCCTACTGGTTCACCTTATCGAGCGCCGCGAGCAGCTCGTCGTCGCTCAGGGCCTGTCGCGGGTCGTCGAGAACCTTCTTCCACCGGATGATCCCGTTTTTGTCGATGATCAGATAGGCGCGCTTCGAGTACCGGTAGATCATGCTGTTGGGATCGGTCTCGAGGAGACCGTAGGCGAGGAGAGTCTTGCGCGGAAAGTCGCTGACCAGCGGGAAGGTGAGTCCCATCTTTTCGGCCCACGGCTTCTGCGCCATCGGGAAATCGGAGCTGATCCCCACGACCTGGGTATTCCGGCTCTCGAACTTGGGCAGGTCCCGCTCGAGAGCGGCGACTTCGGTCGTTCAGGTCGGGGTGAAGGCTCCAATGAATCCAACCAGGAGCACGTTCTTCTTTCCCAGGAAGTCGTGCATCGACACGGTCTCCTGGGTCGTCGCCGGCAGCGTGAAATCGGGAACCTTGTCTCCGACCTCGAGCGCGGCGGCGGGCCCGGTCGCGCCGAGCAGCAGACCGGCGGCGACGACGACGAGCACGGCAAGGGTAGCGATGCGCCTCATGAGCGGGTCTCCTCGAGGGTTAGGAATCTGAGCGGCTCAACACCGACTCGACGAACGTCAGGGCCTCCTTTCCTCCCATCCGCTTGGCCCGGCGGCACCCCCGGCCGGTGCGGATCGATCGGCGGGGCGGGGCGCGGGCTCGGGTGCGGTGGCCTCTCGTGTCCTGCGCTGCGTGCAGGGCTCAGCAGGCGCGCAACGACCTTGGCGAGCCGGAGGAATTTTGGCACCGGCTCACGAGGTTGTCAATCGCCGGACCCGCGCCGAGCCGTCCGCACTGCCGGTCCGCGAGGAGACGGCGGCGACGGGTGGGCGGCTAGCCGGGGCGGTCCGCTCGATCCTTGTCCGCCGACACGATCTGGTCGGACAGGCGCTTGAGGACCTCGAGGGTGAGCTGCGGCCGGTTCCGAATCAGCCACTCGAGGCGCTCGCTCCGCACGACGAGCAGCTCCACCTCGCTCGCCGCCACCGCGGAGGCCGAGCGCGGCGCCTTCCGGAAGAGCGCCATCTCGCCGAGCAGCTCGCCCTCGCCCATGGTGTTGAGCCGCCGCTCGGTGCCGTCGAACCGCTTCCGGATCTCGACCGCCCCGGCGTGGACGACGTACGCCTCGCCGTGGGCGTCGTCGCCCTCGCGGAAGATCACCGCCCCCGGCGCGAAGCGCCGCCGCTCGATGTCGCCGAGCGTGAGGTTCCGGTACATCTCGATGCCGATCGAGGGCAGGTGCGACTTGGCCTCGACGGGCAGGCGCGCGTTCGTCCAGCCGCCGAGTCCGCCCTTGAGGATGCGGACGTTCGTGAACCCGCGCTGGCGGAGGAGCCGCGTCACGAGCGCGCTCGTCTGCTCCTCGGGACTCGTGCAGTAGGTCACGATCAGCTGCTTCGGGTCGAGGGCCAGGTCGATGCGGCCCCGCCCGACGTCGTCGGGGTCGAGGCGGATCGCCCCCGGCAGCTTGAGCGGGCTCGTCTCGTAGTCGGTCCGGCTCCGCACGTCGAGCAGGACGGGGTTGCGCCCGGTTTCCAGGAAGTCGATGACCCCGCCCGGGTGGATGCGGAAGCGGTTGCGCCACCACCGCCGGGTGCCGAGCCCGCCCCAGGCGCCGAGGCTCAGCAGCGTGACGGTGCCCGCGGTCGCCCACGCCCACGGGAACGGCCGCGGCGGCGGGTGGCGGATCTTGTCCTCGGCCTCCGCCGTCGCGCGCTTGACGTCTGCCAGGCCCGGCAACAGCCGGTCGGCCTCGCGGAACCTGGCGAGCGCCGTCGCGTACCGGCCGTCGAGCAGCGCCGCGACCCCCGCCGACCACACCGGGTTGAACCGGCTCTCGCCCGCCCTCACGTCGGTGCCCCGGAGGAACCCGCGCACGTCCTTGGCGGGGATGAGAAAGTTGAACCCCTGGACTTCGCCGCCGGTCGGCGAGAGGGAGATGAAGGTCATGACG
>QHRX01000159.1 GCA_003221455.1 Candidatus Rokuibacteriota bacterium | reverse complement strand
CTCGAATCTGGAACTCTACGAAGGCGTCGAGGAGACGACCCTCGACCTCTATAGCGCGGTCGAGAGCGCCTACCTGCAGCAGCGCGACACGGCGGTGCTCGAAGGCCGGGCCCATGGGCTCTTCGGGCGCAGCGACCGCCCTGGTCCGGGCGCCGACCCAGCGCGGTGATAGCCCCGAGACGCCCGCGAAGATGAAGGTCCTCGGAGCCGCCTGGCGGCGCTGGACGGGCGGGTGAGAGGCTGCCGCGCGGTGACCAAGGCCGAGGAAGGATGACCGTCGGAGCCGTGCAGTGAGCCCCGCGGACGGCCTGCAGGCGCTCGAGCGGTACAGCCTCGTTATTATCCCCGCTCTTGTCGTCGCTGAGCAGGTCGGGATCCCTCTGCCGGCGGTGCCGGCGTTGTTGGGATTCGGCGCCCTGGCGGCGCATGGGCGGGGCAGTATTCCACTGATGTTGGGCGCGATGGCGGTCGTCGCCCTGAGCGTTGATATGGCGTGGTACGAATTTGGGCGGCGCCGCGGCGCACCCGTCCTGACAGGTCTCTGTCGTCTATCACTCGAGCCCGACTTCTGCGTGCGACGCGCTGAGACCGTATTCATCCGCTATGGCGTCCGCGCGATGCTCGTCGCGAAGTTCGTCCCGGGTGTGACTACGGTTCTGCCGCCGCTGGCCGGCGTGTTCGCCGTCGACCGGTTGCGGTTTGCCCTCTATGAGCTCGCAGGGGTGCTCCTGTGGGCCGGAGTGTGGATCGGGCTTGGGTACGTGTTCAGCGATGCAGTTGCCGTGATCGCCCTCCACGTTGGGACGCTGGGACTCCGGCTGGGTGTCGTCCTCGCGGCCGTGCTCGGCGGGTATGTCCTGATGAAATACGTGCGTCGCCGGCTGTACCTGCGGCGGCTGCGGACGGCGCGCATCTCGCCAGAGGCGCTCAAGCGACGCCTCGACGCCGGCGAGGACATCACGATCGTGGATCTCCGCACGCCGCTCGAAGTGGCGGCCGTGCCGTACGCGATTCCAGGCAGCCGTTGGGTGGAAGCCGAGCACATCGATCAGCACGAAGCCGACCTTCTTCGGGGTCGAGACGTGATCCTCTATTGCTCGTGACCGAACCAGGCCACGAGCGCCCGGGTGGCGCTCCAGCTCAAGCGTCACGGCATCACCCGGGTGCATCCCCTGGAGGGCGGTCTGGCTCGATGGATGGAGCTCAAGCTTCCCGTCGAGGATCGACGATCCGACGAGCCGACGGCGCCGCCACGACAGACGCTATCGAACTGAAATGTCGTATGGACATCACGGCGCTGGCTGGGCGTCGATTCCCCGACGCGCCGCGAGGTTTGGGACCTCGGGAATCGGGCGTGACGGCAAAAACGAGAAGTTCACACCAAAGACGGTGAGCGGCCGCCGAGAGGGGCGTTGGCCGATGGCTAGGCTTTAACCCACGGCCCTACTCCGCCGAAGCGATCTGGCCGGATACGTGTGACGAAGCCGGGCCGACTCCGCAGAGGCGGCGGCGGGAAGTCCGCCTTGGGCCCGATGTAGATCTGCGCCAGCCGCGCCAGGAGATCCACGGCGCCACCCTCGGTGACGCGCCCGTCACCGTAGGCAACAACGTACTCGAGCAGGCCCTGAGGATTCCTCCCCTTGCCGAGGAACGAGAGGGCGACGCGCCCATCATTGCGGATATTCTTGATCTTGCGGTGCTCGCTCAGGTGCGCGGTGACGAACTCGTCATTCTCGATCCCTATCCAGACTACCGTGACCTGCGGGCTGCCGTTGGAGTTCAGCGTCGTCAGATGGGCGAGCGGCCCCGTGGACACGAGCGCGCGGATGGAGTCCGGAATCATCGAGTCGCCTCCTGATGGATTCGCTACCGTCGGCGGAAGACAAGGGTATCACGTCCGCGCGGCGCGTCACTGCGATGCTGCCGTCGACGGCCCTCTCGTGAACCGTGGAGTGGGTTCGTCGTGGTTTCTATACCGGCCGCCGCGGAACCATGAGGTTGCCGATGGAGATCTGCACCGGCTCGCCGTTCTGGTTCAGTGTCGTCGTCCTCACTTTGAGCAACCCTTGGTCCGGCCGCGATCTGGACGGCCGCACCTCGAGCACTTCGCTCTCGACGCGCAGCTCGTCCCCGGGCCGCACGGGCCGTGGCCAACGGAACTCGTCGAAGCCGGCGCCGACGATGCCCCCGGCCGGCTTCAGGTCGCTCTCGACCAGCAGCCGCATGGTCACCGCGGCGGTGTGCCAACCACTCGCGGCCAGTCCGTGGAAGACCGTGTCGCGCGCCGCCGCCTCGTCGAGATGGAACGGCTGCGGATCGAACTCGGCGGCGAAGGTTTTGATCCGCTCCGCGTCGATCGGCAGCTGCCCTGACCGAAAGGTCTGTCCCACGGCAAAGTCTTCGAGATATCGCTCCGTCACTCCACTATCTCCTGTGCAAGCGAGCCGTGCGTGTCTGCGGCGACCCGACGTGGCCGAACCAGGCGCCCCCCGCGACCGCGCCCGCGTTGATGAGGCCGAAGGCGGCCAGCGCCGCGCTCAGGGCGAGGAAGACGGGAAAGAGGTCGCCACTCCAGCGCAGCGCCAGCCAGCCGCCGCCTGCCGCGATCGCCAGCCGCGTCAGGTTCGCGATTAGCGGCCAGAGCAGCCGCGCGGCGCCCTGAGAGGCGAAGTAGAGGGCCAGCCCCAGTCCGAACAGGCCGTAGAAGGGACCGACCGCGTGCAGATAGCGCGATCCGGCGCTGAGCATGGCCGGATCGGTGTCGAAGAGCGAGAGCCAGGCGTGCGGGGCGGCGGCGGCCAAGAGGCCGATCATCTCGGTGAGGCCCGCGGCGAGGGCGGCGCCGATCCAGGCCGCGCGCAGCGCGCGGTCACGCTCGCCGGCACCGAGGTTGGTGCCCACCATGGCGACGAGCGGACCGCCCAGCCCGAAGACGAGGGGAATCAACAAGTACTCGAGGCGCGAGCCGATGCCGTAGCCCGCGATCGCCGCGGGCCCGAACCGCCCGACGAGGGCCGTCGTGATCGCGATCGTGAGGTTGGTCTGGATGGTGATCAGGGCGGCGATCGCCCCCACCCGCAGAATGTCGCGGAAGAGCGGCCAGCGGAAGTCGACATCATGAAAGGAAAGATGGACGACACTCCGTCCTGACCAAAGGTAGGCTGCGAGCGCGACGCTCCCCACGGCATAGTACGCGACGACCGCGACGGCGCCACCGGCGACGCCGAGCCCCGGCAACGGCCCCCACCCGAAGATGAGACAGGGAGACAAGGGGATCAAGGCGACGGCCCCGGCCGATGTGACAGCGGCCGGTACTGCCATGTTGCCGGTGCCGCGGATCACGTTCGCGAGCGAATTGAAGATCCAGGTCAGGATGGCACCCGAGAAGACCACGTTGGAATAGGTCAGCGCCGCGGCGAGGGACGCTCCTCGCCCGCCCATGGCGCCGTAGAGCCATCGGCCGCCGCCCAGCGCCCCGAGCATGAAGACGAGCCCGAAGCTCACGGCGATGGCGAGCGCATGGAGTACCAGCGCATCGGCGTCGGCCCGGCGTCCGGCGCCGAGCGCGCGGGCGATCGCGGAGGAGATCCCGCCGCCCATGGCGCCCGCCGACATCATCTGCATCAGCATCAACACGGGAAAGACGAGCGCGACGCCGGCCAGCGCATCGGTCCCGAGCTTGGCGACGAAATAGGTCTCGACGAGCCCGACCGCGGACTGCACGAACATCACCAGGACGTTGGGCGTGGCGAGCCGCAGCAGCGTTCCGAGGATGGGTCCCTCGAGCAGCAGGCGGGTTCGCGCGTCGAAGCGCGGCGCCGCCGCCCCCGGAGCGACGACGTCGGTCGAGGATCCGATCACGCCATCGTCGCGCGGCGACAGCGTAGCGTCGGCCTCAGCGTCCATGCGCTTGTCCTCCGCGGCCCCTACTGGGCCATCATTCCGCCGTCGACCGTAAGGATCGTCCCGGTCGTCCACGACGCGTCATCCGCGGCGAGGTAGAGCGCGGCCCGGGCGATGTCGTCCGGCCTGCCGAGCCGACCGAGCGGGTAGTGAGCCTCCATCGCCTTTCGCACCGAGGGGTCCTTCAGCCGCGACTCCGTTAGCGGCGTCTCGGTGAGGGCGGGCGCGATGCAGTTGCAGCGGATGCCGTCCTTCGCATAGTGCACGGCGATCGTCTTCGTGAGCATGGCCACGCCCGCCTTCGCCACGGCGTACGGGTGGACCGGAAAAGCAAGGGATGCCTTGAGCCCGAGGACCGAGCCGATGTTGACGATCGAGCCGCCGCCCTGGCGCCGCATGTGGGGGATGACCGCCCGCGAGAAACGGAACACGCTCTTTAGGAACACGTCCAGAACGCCGTCCCAGATCTCATCGGCCGTCTCGTGCAGCGGGCCGGCGTGCAAGAGGCTTCCGGCGTTGTTGACCAGCACGTCGATGCGACCGAACGTGGCGACCGTCGCCTGCACGGCGCGCTGAACGTCGGCCTCGTCGGTGACGCTGCCCGGCACGGCCAGCGCGCGGCCGCCGGTCGCGGCGATCTCGTCGGCGATCTCGCCGAGCGTCTCCTTGCGCCGGCCCGTGATCGTCACCTGCGCTCCTTCACGCGCGAACGTCGTGGCGATGGCCGCGCCGATTCCGGTGCCGCCGCCCGTGACGATGGCTACCTTATCTGCGAGTCGCATCGAAGTCTCCTCCCTGTGCTCGAACGATCGCGGGGGCGGGTGTGTGCCGCATCCCGCTCACCGTCCGCCGCGCGATGGCCGTGTGGCGGGCGAGCCGGCAGAGCGCGCGGCTATTTTCCGTCAGCAGGTCGGCGCTGAACTGACGAACGCGTCGCTGCGCTCCCACGCGACGGATCTCCTCGAGGAGGCTCGAGCCGAGCCCGAGTCCCTCCCGGCCGTCCTCCCTTCAGACGTCGGGCCGGGCCGTCAGGATTCCTTAAGTCAATGTATACGCATATACAACATGCTTCTACGTGCAGACTGCTTGCCTGTCAAGAGGATTGCTGATAGCGTGACGCCATGAATCGACGGGGACGAGACTGTCCAGCCGACGCGACGCCGGACGGCCGTCGCCCTGTGTCTGCAAGACGCTCCGCATGGTTAGCCGCGGGGTGACGGGCTATACGACGACGTCCTGCGGCCGATCGTGGGTTCCGGAACTCTCGGCCAATTCTGATTCGTAAGCCCTAACGTGCGAGGTCGCCGCGTGCGCGGATCCAGACGGGCCACGGTCGGCCCATGAAGGCGTTGCTCGTGTACCGCCATCGGTTTCCCACCCGTCTGTCCCATTGGGTCACCGTCCTCTGCGTGCCGATCCTGGTTCTGAGCGGTTTTCAGATCTTCAACGCGCATCCCGCGCTCTACTGGGGCGAGCGGTCGGACGGGGAGCGAGCGGTCCTCGCGATGCGCGCCGAGCGGACGCCGAGGGGGACCCTCAAGGGCATCACGCACGTGTTCGGGCGCGACTTCGATACGACCGGCGTCCTGGGGGCCTCCCGCGACGGGGCTCTCGGGATCCAAGACCGCGGCTTCCCGAACTGGGCGACCCTCCCGGGCCATCAGTGGCTGGCGATGGGGCGCCGCTGGCACTTTTTCTTCGCTTGGGCCTTCGTGCTCAACGGGCTCGCGTTCGCCGGCTACGCGGTCCTGGGGCGGCATCTGTCGCGCGATCTCATGCCGAGCGGGCCCGAGCTCCGCGCGATCGGGCGCGCGCTCCGCGACCATCTCCTGTTCCGCTTCCATCACGGGGCTGCCGCCGACCGCTATAACGTCCTCCAGAAGCTCGCGTACGCGTCGATCATTTTTGTGGCGGCGCCCTTGCTCGTCCTGACCGGCCTCGCGATGTCGCCGCGGGTGGACGCGGCCATCCCCGCTCTTCCCGCGGTGTTCGGCGGACGCCAGTCGGCGAGAACCCTGCACTTCCTCCTCACCCTCGGGCTCATCGCGTTCACCGCCGTCCATCTCTTCATGGTCCTGGTGACCGGCTTCTGGAACAATGTGCGGTCGATGATCCTCGGCTGGTACCGGCTGTCTTCCGGGGGGCCAGATGAAGATTCAAGTGCGACTTGATCGCCGGCAGTTCGCTCGCCGCTCGCTCCAGCTGGCCGCGCTCTGCCTGCTCGCCGGCTGCAACCGCCTGTCGCGCTCCCCTTCGGTCGCCGCGCTGCTCGAAAGCGCCGAGGGGCTGACGCGGCGGGTTCAGCGGGCGCTCCGGCCGCGCCGGTCGATGGCCAGGGAATTCACCGAGGCCGACCGGTCTCCGGTATTTCCCGGCAACGGCACAACCAGCCCCGAGGACGCCGACTACCAGGCGCTCGCCGCATCCGGGTTCGCGGCGTGGCGGCTCGAGGTGGACGGTCTGGTGGAGCGTCCCGCGCGCCTGTCGCTGGGGGACCTCCGGCGACTTCCCTCGCGGACGCAGATCACGCGCCACGATTGTGTCGAGGGGTGGAGCGCGATCGCCAAGTGGACGGGAGTTCCCCTGCGCACTATTCTCGACCAGGTCGGCGTCGGTCCCCGAGCCCGGTACGTCGTCTTCCACTGCGCGGACAGCATGGACGGCACCGGGGATCGGTACTACGAGAGCATCGACTTCGACGACGCGCTTCACCCCCAGACCATCCTCGCGTACGAGATCAACGACCGCCCGCTCCCGATCGAGTACGGCGCGCCGCTCCGTCTGCGCGTCGAGCGCCAGCTCGGCTACAAGATGGCCAAGTACGTCATGCGCGTCGAGCTGGTGGAGACCTTCGCGGCCTTCGGTCGCGGGAAGGGGGGGTACTGGGAGGATCGCGGCTACGAGTGGTACGCGGGGATCTAGCCTGTCCTTCGCCACGAGCGCGTGCGACTCCCGTGGCGACTCTCCGTGCGCCGACGCGGCCGCCCTCGCAGTCGATCGACACGCACGGGGCCAGTGCGTTCGCGTCGACCCTTGATGCTGGTGCGTCGGTCGCCGTGACCATCCTCGACACGCTCCTCGGTAAGCCACTGGCGTCGTCCGAGGAAGCGGAGCAGAAGATCGGCGTCGCGGCCGGCGTCCGGGCTCGACGGTCTCGGGGGCAGTTCAGCACGGCGACCGGCGCATGTGATGAGCGCGCGACATCTGCTTGATCCGGGATCCTGTGGGCGGCCGGCGAGGGATCGAGCCCGCAGCCTGGAAGGAGATGGGCCGGCCCCGGGGCGTCGCCGGAGCCGGCCAGCGACAGTTACCGGCGGTCGAGGGCTAGGTTCAGCTCGAGCACGTTGACCCGGGACTCCCCGAGGAGCCCCAGCAGGCGTCCCTCGATGTGCCGTTCGACCAGCTCCTGCACGGCGTGCGGGTCCGTCTTCCGCGCTCTCGCCACGCGCGGCACTTGATAGAGGGCCGCCGCGGGGCTGATGTGTGGATCAAGCCCGCTGGCCGAGGCGGTGACGAGATCGACGGGGACCGGGGCGGTGTTGCCAGGGTCGGCCGCCCGGAGCGTCGCGACGCGTTCCTGCACAGCCTTCACGAGGTCCGGGTTCGTCGGACTCAGGTTCGAACCCGACGAGGAGCTGGCGTTGTCTGGGAACGGCGAGGTGGCCGACGGCCGCCCCCAGAAGTATTTGGGGTCGTCGAACGGCTGCCCGATCAGGGCCGAGCCCACGGGTTTTCCGTTTTTGACGATCACACTTCCGTTGGCCTGCTGCGGGAATGCGACCTGGGCGACGAGGGTCACGACGACGGGGTACACGACCCCCGTGATGAGCGTCAGCAAGGCCAGCGAGACGATCGCCGCCCGACAATGCGTCAGCATGCTCGTCCTCCTCTACACCCAGCGGAGAGCGACCAAAATCATGTCAATGAGCTTGATCCCGGGAAAGGGGATGAGGACACCCCCGACCCCATAGATCCACAAGTGACGGCGGAGGACGAGGCCGGCGCCGAGCGGCCGGTAGCGGACCCCCTTCAGGGCCAACGGGATCAAGGCGATGATGATCAGGGCGTTGAAGATGACGGCCGAGAGGATCGCGCTCTCGGGCGTGGCGAGGTGCATGATGTTCAGCACGCCGAGCGCGGGGTACGTGGTCGCGAAGGCCGCCGGGATGATCGCGAAGTATTTGGCCACGTCGTTGGCGATGCTGAACGTCGTCAAGGCGCCCCGGGTCATCAGCATCTGCTTCCCGGTCTCGACGACCTCCATCAACTTGGTCGGATTCGAGTCGAGGTCGATCATGTTGCCGGCTTCCTTCGCCGCCTGGGTACCGGTGTTCATGGCGACCGCCACGTCGGCCTGGGCCAGCGCGGGGGCGTCGTTGGTGCCGTCGCCGGTCATCGCCACCAGTCGGCCTTGGCCCTGGATGTCGCGGATCAGCTTCAGCTTGTCCTCGGGGGTGGCTTGAGGGAGAAAGTCGTCCACCCCGGCTTCGGCGGCGATGGCGGCTGCCGTCAGGGGATTGTCGCCGGTGATCATGACCGTCTTGATCCCCATGAGCCGCAGCTCGGCGAATCGCTCCTTGATGCCGCCCTTGACGATGTCCTTGAGCTGGATCACGCCGAGCACCTTCGCCCCGTCGGCCACGACGAGTGGCGTCGCCCCCGCCCGCGCGACGGTGTCGACGGCCGTGCGGATTTCCGCCGGGACGCGCCCGCCCAGCCGGGTGACGTAGGCCTCGATGGCGTCCGCGGCGCCTTTTCGAATCTGGCGACCATTCAGGTTCACGCCGCTCATGCGCGTCTGCGCGGTGAACGGGACGAATGTTGCGCCGAGCTTTCGGATGTCGCGCTCACGCAGCTGATACTTCTCCTTGGCCAGGACGACGATGCTGCGCCCCTCCGGGGTCTCGTCGGCCAGCGACGCCAGCTGCGCCGCGCCCGCGAGGTCGGCTTCACTCACGCCGGGCGCGGGCGAGAACTGGGTCGCCTGACGGTTGCCGAGCGTGATCGTGCCGGTCTTGTCGAGCAAGAGGACGTCCACGTCTCCCGCCGCCTCGACGGCGCGTCCGGACATCGCGATCACATTCTTCTGGATCATCCGGTCCATGCCCGCGATGCCGATGGCCGAGAGCAGGGCCCCGATCGTCGTCGGGATGAGGCACACCAGCAGCGCGACCAGCACGGTCACGGTCACCGGCGTTCCGTGTCCCGCCGCCTGCACGCTGTACAGGGAGAACGGCAAGAGGGTGGCCGTGGCCAGCAAGAACACGATCGTGAGGGCGGCCAGCAGGATGTCGAGCGCGATCTCGTTGGGCGTCTTCTGCCGCTTGGCGCCCTCCACGAGCGCGATCATGCGGTCGAGGAAGGCCTCGCCGGGGTTCGCGGTGACCTCCACGATGAGCCAGTCCGAGAGGACCTGGGTCCCGCCGGTCACCGAGCTGCGGTCACCGCCGCTCTCGCGGATGACGGGCGCGCTCTCGCCGGTGATCGCGGCCTCGTTCACCGAGGCCACCCCCTCGATGACCTCCCCGTCGGCGGGAATGAAATCGCCGGCCTCGACGAGCACGACGTTGCCCTTTCGCAGCGCCGAGGCCGCGACGACGTCCACCCTCGCGGTGCGCTCGGGGCGCGCGAGCCGCTTGGCCTGGAGGTCGCGCCGAGCCCGTCGGAGCGATGCCGCCTGCGCCTTGCCGCGCCCCTCCGCCATCGCTTCGGCGAAGTTGGCGAACAGCACCGTGAACCAGAGCCAGACCGACACCCAGAAGATGAACCAGGCCGGCGCCTCGCCCGTACCGACGACCGCCTGGAGCCACAGGAGCGTCGTCAGGATGGAGCTCACGTACACCACGAACATGACCGGGTTTCGGACCTCGCGGCGCGGCGTCAGCTTGCGGACGGCGTCGACGACCGCCTGCAGGACGATCGGGAGGTCGAACAGGGAGCGCACGCGTGCCTGGCTGGCCATGGGTCTCACCTCACCGGGCGGCGATCATGTTGAGATGCTCGACAATCGGCCCAAGCGCCAAGGCCGGCACGTAGGTCAGGGCCCCCACGAGGATCACCACGCCGACCAGGAGCGCGACAAAGAGCGGGGTATGCGTGGGCAGCGTTCCGGCCCCGGTGGGGACGATCTTCTTCCGCGCCAGCGAGCCCGCGATCGCCAGCACGGGCACCGCGAGCCAGTAGCGCCCGAAGAGAATCGACAGCCCGAGGGCCGTGTTGTAAAAGGGGGTGTTGGCGCTCAGGCCCGCGAAGGCGCTGCCGTTGTTGTTGGGCCCCGAGGAGAAGGCGTAGAGGATTTCGCTGAACCCGTGGGCCCCCGGGTTCAGGATGCCCGCCTTACCCGCCGTCGTGACCACGCCGATCGAGGTTCCGACCAGCACCAGGAAGGGGACGATGAGGATCACGAGCGACGACATCTTCATCTCGTAGGCGTCGATCTTCTTGCCCAGGTACTCCGGGGTGCGTCCGACCATGAGCCCGGCCACGAAGACGGCGATGATCGCGTAGATCAGCATGCCGTAGAGACCGGAGCCCACGCCCCCGTAGACGACCTCCCCCAACTGGATCATCCAGAGGGGGACGAGTCCCCCGATCGGCGTGTAGGAGTCGTGCATCGAGTTCACCGAGCCGTTCGAAGCCGCGGTCGTGGCCGTCGCCCACAGGGCCGAATTCACGATCCCGAACCGCACTTCCTTGCCTTCCATGTTCCCGCCGGCCTGGAGCGCGCTCGCGGTGTGGTCGACCCCCTGCTTCACGAACACGTTACCCTGCTGTTCGGCCACCACGCACACGGCAAGAAGTCCGACGAAGATCACGGTCATGGCCGCCAGGACGGTCCAGCCCTGGCGAGTGTCCCGCACCATGACGCCGAAGGTGTAGCAGAGCGCGGCAGGGATCAGCAGGATCGCCAGCAACTCGAGGAAGTTCGAGAGCGGCGTCGGGTTCTCGAACGGGTGGGCGGAGTTGACGTTGAAGAAGCCGCCGCCGTTGGTCCCGAGCTGCTTGATGGCGATCTGGGAGGCGGCCGGCCCCACGGCGATGAGCTGCTCGGTCAGCGTCGACTTCTTGGTCTTTGGCTGGCCCTTCTCGTCGAGCACGGGCTTGCCGCCCGTGTCGGTGATCGGCTCGTCGTAGCTCGTGGGCTGCACGACGGTGACCTTCGCGTACGGGCCGAAGGTCTGCACGACGCCCTGCGAGACGAGGACCAGCGCGAAGACGAAGGAGAGCGGCAAGAGGATGTACAGCGTGGTGCGCGTGAGATCGACCCAGAAATTGCCGATCGTCTCGGCGGATCGGCGCGCGAATCCCCGGATGAGCGCCACCAGCACGGCCATGCCCGCCGCCGCCGACACGAAGTTCTGGACCGTGAGGCCGACCATCTGCGTGAGATAGCTCATGGTCGTCTCGCCGGTGTAGCTCTGCCAGTTCGTGTTCGTGGCGAAGCTCGCCGCCGTGTTGAAGGCGAGGTCGGGCGAGACGGCACCAAGCTTCTCGGGGTTCAGCGGGAGCACGCCTTGCACCCGCTGGATGCCGTAGAGGACCAGCATCCCCGCGAGATTGAAGAGGAGCATCGTCACGGCGTAGGTCTTCCAGCCCATCTCCTCGTCGGGTCGGACGCCGCTCAACCGATAGACCAACCGCTCGAGCCAGCCGAGCACGCCATCCAGACCGCACGGCCGGCCCTCGTAGACGCGGGCCATGTATGCGCCGAGGGGCTTGGCGAGGGCGAGGAGGACGACCAGGTAGAGGACGAGCTGAAGAACTCCGTTCGCCGTCATGAGAAGAGCTCCGGTTTCAGCAAGGCGAGCACCAGATACACCAGAAGACCCAACGACACGACGCCGCCGATGATGTAGAGGAGTGGCATGAGCGATCTCCTAGAGGCGTTCGCACAGCTTGACGAGTGCCCAGGAAAGTCCGAAGAACAGTACCGCCAGACCGACATACAACAGATCCATCGCGTCCTCCCGGTAGTCCTGCGTATTGCCACCTCACAGGCTAGCGCCGCTCGATGTTAAGAAGTCGTCAAGATGGGGGTCTGGTCCGTTAGGAACGCGTTAAGACGCCGCGATCGCGCCCTTCGTTCTCGGGATATGACGGGGGGCAGGACGATCTTGACTCCTTCTTAATGGAGACTGGCCCCAACTTGACGTCGCCTTGATGCGGTGCGGGCCTCTAATGGGTCGGGAGGCGCTGTATGACCCAGGAGTGGAGGGACCTGAAGCCCGCGTGGTGGCAGTTGTCTGCGCTCGGTCTGCTCCTGCTGAGCCTACTGGCGCTGATCGCGGCCCTGGTCGACGCGGGTACCGGACGCACGATTCTGGAGGTTGCCGTGGTGGGGCTCGTGTGTCCCTGGATGGTCGTCTGGGTGCGGTGCAACCGCGCCGCGATGGAGTTGGAAGAGTGGCGCGGGCATTACCGGTCTCACGGGCCGGTGATCGCTCCCCCGAGCGAGGAGCTCCACGCAGCGCGCAATGCAACGGACGATCGCCGCCGCCGGAACGCTCCCCGGAGCCGCGCGGACTCCCGTCACCCGACACCGAGAGGATCCGGGCGGGTCTCTGGGGGCCGGATCTGGACTGAAAACCTTGCTGGCGGCGCCGCTCTTCGGTTCAGGCGGCCCGTGTTCAAGAAGCCGCCGGGGGCACCGACGGGTGGCTAACGCGCCCGCCGCCCGTGAGACGTCCGCGACAGGCGACCCTCCCTCGCCGCCGCCGGCGATCGTCCTGATCGAGGATGAGACGCACATCCGGCGGTTCATGCGCGCGGCGCTCGGCGGCGCCGGATACCGCTTGTTCGAAGCGGCGACCGCCGAGGACGGCCTCGCCGAAGTCTCGGCCCGCCAACCCGCGCTCGTCATCGTCGATCTCGGACTACCCGATCTCGATGGCCTCGAAGTCATCCGCCAATTGCGGGAGTGGACGATGGTGGCGATCATCGTCCTGTCGGCCCGGGGCCAGGAGCAGGACAAAGTTCTCGCGCTTGACGCCGGGGCGGACGACTACCTGACCAAGCCGTTTGGCGTCGGAGAGTTGCTCGCCAGGATGCGCGTCGCCCTGAGGAACTGGGCGAAGGCGCAGGACTCAGGGGACACGGCCATCACGATCGGCGATCTTACGGTCGACCTCGTCCGTCATTCCGCGGCCGTCGCCGGGAACGAAGTCCACTTGACCTCGATCGAATCCAAGCTGCTGAGGGCGTTCGTCCGATCACCGGGAAAGCTCTTGACCCAGTCCCAGCTCGTCAGGGAGGTCTGGGGATCCGCCGGCGCACAACAGACCGGGGCGTTGAGGGTCCATATGGTGCAGCTACGACGGAAGCTCGAGGCCGACCCGGCGCGGCCCCGATACCTGCTGACGGAGCCGGGCGTCGGCTATCGCCTCGCCGTCGAATGACCAACCGATGGCCGGCAGCGAGCCTCCGCACCTGGCACGCCCCGCTCGCGTAAGCGGGATCCACTCTGGTAAACATCGCCCGGACTGAAGTCCGGGGCTTTTAAGGAGCCCACATGCCCTTCACTCCGAGAGCCGGACCTTACGGTATCCGGTTGATGGTTCATCGGACCGCCCGGCTGCGCGGTAGCCTCCCCGTCCAGCCCCACCGTCGTTTCGACGGCTGTAGTGCACGGCGGGCTTGGTTATCGCCTGCCTTGCTCGCGGAGCGCGTGCTCAGCTCCAACCGGGGACAGTCTCCCACAGAGATCGGCGCTCGTTCCCGCCCTGAAGGGCGGGGTTTCCGCGCCGGGAGAGTTTTATGAGGTCGTTGAGAGCCGTCGGGTGGTCGCTGCTGGTGCTCGCCCTCGCGGTAGCGGCGGTGACGCCGACCCTAGTCGCTCACGGCATGGTGGCGGAGGAGCCGGCGATCGTCATCGGCCTCGCCCTTCTTCTGACGGGCCTCATTGTCCTCCGCACGTAGGCCGGACGGCCCGGCTCACGCTGTATGCCTGCTTCCGGCCACAGGCGTCGGGGGGTGGTACGCGCTCGAGGATGGCCGCTCCGTGGTCTCCCCTGGCGTTCGCTCGGGCCTGGGCTCGGATCGGCCTGCGGTTCTTTCGAGGTCTTGGCCTTCGGGCGGCTGGAGGCTATCGGGGCCCTCGTCGTGGTGCGGCGGTGGTGGCTGACGACCGGACCCGTTAGACCGGCGGGAAGGGGAGTGAACGATCCGTCACATCGCCGAAGATGGACGGCGCTCTCCGGCGCAGCGGTGATGTCGACGGTCGGTCATCGCGTGATGCGCCGTGGCTCTCGAGCAGGCTCACTCCATCGCGGTTCGCAGCGTCTCAAAGCTCGCCACGACGAGGTCCGGCCGGGGGCCCAGGGCATCCAGCGGGAGCCCGGCCCGGTTGATCCAGCACACCCTAAAACCGAAGCTCTTCGCGCCGAGGACGTCGAAGGAGTTGGAGGAGACGAAGAGGATGTCCGCCTTCTTCAGATTCATCTGCTTGGGCGCCTGCGCGTAGACCTTGGGTGCGGGCTTGTAGAGCTTCACCGCATCCGCGCTGATGACCCAGCGGAAATCGGCCTTGAGCCCGCTGTGCGCGAGCCCGGCCCGCAGCATCTTCGGGCTCCCGTTCGAGAGGATGGCGAGCGGATAGCGCTCCTTCAGGCGGGCGAGGACCGCCGGTACCTCGGGGTAGGGTCGCGGCTCGAGCCAGGCGTTCATAAGGCGTGGGCGCTGCTCGGGACTCACTTCGACGCCGAGCCGGCGGGTCGTGAATTCGAGTGCCTGATCGGACACCGTCCAGAAGTTTCGGTACTTGCCCATGAGACTCAGCAGAAAGGTGTACTCGAGCTGCTTCGTCCGCCACAAGGCCGCAAACGCCGTTGGATCGGGGGCGATCCCTTTGCAGGCAACGGCCACCGCTCCGACATCGACGACGGTCCCGTACATATCGAAGGCGATGCCCTTCACCCTGAGCCTGGCCATCCGCGTCTCCTCTCAGCTGACCGGGGAAAGATTCGAATCGGCGGCGGTCGTGCCCGGCTCGTACTCGGGTGGGGCGTAGACCGTCAGGAGGAAGAGCGGCGTCGCGCCCGGGTTGCGCACGTGGTGGTGCACGCCCTTGGGAATCGTGACGAGGCTCCCCGGTCCCGTCCGGCGCTCGCGCTCGTCGATGCGCGTGATCGCCTCGCCCTTGACCACATGATCTGATCGCCGTCGTGTTGCTCCTCGGGGCCGTCGTCGGCTCCGGGCGCAACCGCCATCACGGTGGTCTGGCTCCGCTCGGTCTCCGGCAGGACGCGGAGGAAGCGTCCGCGGTGAGCGAACACGTCCGCCGCGTCCGGCCCCGCGGGGTCCCGGGTCACGGGGCAATCCCGTAGAGGCGCCGGACGTTCTCCCAGAGCATGTCCCGCGGCACGGTCGGGTCGAGCCCGCGGGAGCGGGACGCCCTTGGATTGAGCACGCTTGGCGACTCGTCCGTGTTGCGATACGAGCTCATCCAGCCGTGTCCAGAAACCCCACAGACGGACAGGGAGGGGCATGGCGGAGGGCAATAGTATCGAACCGATCGCGACGGCGCAAGGCGGCCGCCGGCCGCGTGGCCCCAGTGCTCGCCGCGACCTACGCGGCGCACACGGAGCGCTTCCCTCCGGCGTCCTCCCCGGGACGAGCCGTGGAGGTGTGGGATCTCCCCATCCACGCCCCGAGCGACCGGGAAGGCGTTCCCGTACGAGTCTCCTCAATACTATCTGCGCGTGTTGACAGGCTCCGCGCGCGGTGTTCCCCTAAGAGGGGCGCGACGCGACGATGCGGCCGGAAACAGCGGGGCAGCCTCAAGCCACGTGCCACTCCACCAACCGCACCGACCGAATCGGGGATCGCCGAGTGGACGACGAACGCTGGGCTCAAGCTGATGTCGTCGCTTGTTGGCACCCGTATCGAGTGATCATCCAGCGCGACGAGCGATCCGTGTCCCCACGTCCGTGGGCTGGTGTGTGACCGATGTCCGAAGCCCCTCGCGAACCTCAGAACATCTACGACGACCCAGGGTTCTTCGCCGGCTATTCGACGCTCGAGCGATTCGGAGCCGGGTGGGAGCGGGCGATGGAGCATGCTGATTTGCTGGCGCTCCTGCCCGAAGTTGACGGTCGGCGGGTGCTCGATCTCGGCTGCGGGGCCGGGCAGCTCGCACGCCATCTCGCCACCGCCGGAGCAGCCGAGGTGGTGGGCGTCGACGTTTCGGAGCGGATGCTGGCGCTGGCGCGGGCCAAATGGGCCCATCCGCGTGTGACCTACTGGCAGGGGACGGTCGAGACGGTGGCGTTCCCCCCCGCGCGGTTCGACCTGGTCGTGAGCTCGCTGGTCTTGCACTACGTTCACGACTACCGGGGGTTAGTCGTGCGCATCGCAGAGTGGCTGGCGCCTGGCGGTGTCCTCGTCTATTCCACCGAGCACCCCATCTTCACGGCGCGCCTGCCGGGCGATGGCTGGGTGCTCGACGATGCAGGCCGGCGCACGCGCTGGGGCTTGGACCACTACGCCGATGAAGGCGCCCGCGAAGAGACTTGGTTCGTCCCGGGGGTGCGGAAGGTCCACCGCATGTTGGCCACGCTGATTAACGGCCTCCTGGATGCCGGACTGATGGTCGAGCGCGTCATCGAGCCGATCCCCAGCGAGCAGTGGCTCCGCGATCGCCCCCTGGCGCGCGACGAACGACGCCGGCCCATGTTCTTGCTGGTCCGCGCTCGCAAACCGTGATGGGGAGATAGGGACCCGGAGGATCGGCTGGTGGACGACACGGATCGACCGGGTCGACGCGCGGTCGTGCGCTGGTTCACCCGTCGGGCGATCTGTGAGACGAGGCTTGCCGAAAGACGGGGCCACGACCGGGCGCTCACGGACGGAGGGGCCGCGCCGGCGGAGGTGCTATGAAGCGCCGACGCTCTCCATCAGTCGTCGCCTGGGTCGACGGACCGACTCCGACTCTGGGCGCCGCCGAGCGGGCGGCCCCAGGCGCTCGTCCGCCAGTTCTCGTTGGGCTCGGCGCCGCCGCGCCAGGCCGGCAGCGGCATCAGGAGGTGCTGGGCGAGCGCGGCCACGTACGGCTCGTACATCCGCCGCAGCTCGGCCAGCTTGTCCTCGGCGTCCCCCGCGGGCACGACGACGCCCGCGGCCGCCAGCCCCGTGCGGAGACGAGCGAGCTCGGACGATGTCAGCCGATCCGGCGCCGAGCCGACGGGGGGCCGGCTGAGGACCTGGGCCAGATCGACGACGGCGTGGCGCGCCATCGCGAACGTCAGGCCCGCCTGGCGCGAGCACGCGCCCTCGATGCCGACCATCACGAGCACGCTCGCGTCGAGCACCGTCGTCAGCGCGGCCAGCCACGACTGGTTGTCGTGCTGCGAGCGGTAATAGGACAGCACGGGATAGGACAGATGCGACTCGAGCACATCGGCGCCCCAGCGTTCCCATTCCGCGAGCAGCACCGCCAGCTCCTCTTGGTAGGCACCGAAGCCGCGCAGCAGCTCCTCGGCGCTCGGCGGCGACCCCGCGCGCGCGTCGAGCAGCGTGATGTTTAGTTCGCGACGAGAGAACGCCTGATACAGGACCGGCAGGTACCCGATCACGAGGGCCAGGAAGCCGAAACCCACGCCCGCCTCGATCACCATCACCGCGCGGCCCGCGCGTGACGTGGGCGTCACGTCGCCGAGACCGAGGGTGAAGAACGTCTCACCGCTCAGATACAGATGGTCGAGGAAGGCGCCGCCGCCCGCCACGCTCAGGCGCGTGCCGATCCCCACCTGCACCATCGCGAACGCGATGACGAGGCTGGCGGCCCAAGCGGCGAGCAGCACGAGCAACGAAAGCGGGCCGTAGAAGCTGAGGAATGTTTCGCGCCGGCCGCCCGGACGCATGCGACGCGGCACCGCCGACCACATCCGCCATGTCACGCGGTAGAACAGCCGGGCCGGCCGCAACCGCCGGGTCACGCGCCGGGGCAGGACGATCGCCTCGAAGGCGTCCCACATGATCACGGCGATCCAGAGCGCTCCCGCGGCGGCAATCAGTGAACGCATGACGCCCCTTCGATGCGGCGCCGGCGGCCGGCTCCAGCGACTGGCCGCGGGCCGCGAGGTTCTAGACGCCCGTCCATTTCGAGTCCATCCGCTCCCTCAAGACAGGCGAAGATGATTTCTGAGTACGACAACGGCCCGACGCGCCACGCCAGGCCAGTCGGGAACGACGAGCAAAACGGGTGCGATATGGAGCTCAGGTCCCGGACCGCGACGACGTCCCGTGGCTTCCCGTGTAGCAAGCCGCGCAACGGTCCACGGATGCCTGGGGACCGTTCGTCCAGGGAATACACCTTAGTGAGTCTCTGAACAACGACCCTGTGTGGCTCAGACATGGAAGCTGCCATTATAGAGAATAAAGAAGGGATGGGGACCAAGAGACGGGATCTTGAGTGGCACCGTGACGGCACAAGGCACAATTATTCCTCAGAAGAGGCGAGACCTTGAACCACCAGGGGCAGGGTAGCCCCGGCTGAGGGCGGTTAGCGTGCATGAGCTCGAGAATCAGACGATCCTAAACGACCGTCAGACTTGAAGCCGTGCCGCGTCGGCCCGGGCCATTTACGAAACGCTGTTGATCCGCGACCGCCAAGAGGCCCGACTGCGGCTGGTCGAATGCCAGGACGCGCTCTCAGCCTTAAGGGCGATTCCTTCGCGCGTGGCCCCCTCCCACGGAGATGGCGCGTCAACGGGGCCCCGCGAAAAGCGCACCCGTTGGCGCTCACTCGATCGGCACCCGATCTGGTAGGCTACGGCACGCCGCCGAGATACCGGGGCGCGGGTGCCACGAAGGAGGACACGAGCAATGAAGTTCGGGCTGCACTCCGTCAACCTGCACAGTTGCAGCTACCCTGACACCGCCGCGCGGTTCGGCCGGGCTGCCGAGGCTTCGGGTTTCGAGTCGCTCTGGGCCGCGGACCATGTGGTGCTGCCCGATCCGCCCGTGCCAGGACGCCCGATGGCGCCAGACATGCGGCTGCTCGACCCGATCGTCGCGCTCACCTTCCTGGCCGCCCACACCTCACGCATCTTGCTCGGCACTGGGGTCATCATCTTGCCCCAGCGCCAGGCCGTGGTGCTCGCCAAGCAGCTCGCGTCGCTCGACGTGCTCTCAAGCGGCCGGCTCCTGTTTGGGCTCGGCGTCGGCTGGTGCGAGCCGGAGATGCGGTCGGTCGGCGTGCCGTTCGCCGAGCGCGGTCGCGTCGCCGACGACTATCTTGCGGCCATGCGCGCGATATGGACACAGCCGAAGCCCGCTCACCGCGGCCCGTACGTGTCCTTCGAGGGAGTGGAGGCGATGCCGCGACCGGTGCAGACGCCGATACCGATCGTCGTGGGCGGACGCACACCACCGGCCTACCGTCGGGCGGTGACCCAGGGCCACGGCTGGTACGGATTCGGACTCGACGTGGCGGAGACGCAGAAGTGCGCCGAGGCGCTGCGCGAGGCCCTGCGAAGGTATCGGCGGCCAGTCGAACTCGGTACGCTGGAGATCAGCGTGACGCCTCCGGGGTACGACGTCCCGGACGCGGCGGCCCTGAACGCCTACGCCGCAGCCGGGGTCGACCGGCTCATCCTGAGAGCGCGCCCGGAGATGGACGCTCCAGCCCTGGAGCGCTTCGCCGCCGAGGCTGGCCGCGCCCTCGGCCTCAAGGGCTGATCGCTTCGCCAACCCCTGAGGAGGCCACCCCGTGTGCGTTGACAACGATGCCCGACCTGTCCTTCACCGCAAGCGCGTCCGGCTCCTCGCATGAAGTGTCCCCGGTGCCAGCAGGCCAACC
This sequence comes from Candidatus Rokuibacteriota bacterium, assembly GCA_003221455.1. Taxonomy (GTDB): domain Bacteria; phylum Methylomirabilota; class Methylomirabilia; order Rokubacteriales; family CSP1-6; genus AR9. The sequence goes on along the minus strand of QHRX01000159.1, from coordinate 3,855 downwards.
CGACCGACGCCAGGTTCTGCCCCGGCTGCGGAGCCCACCTCGTGCTCGCCTGCGGCTCCTGTGGCGCAGAATTACCCGGGGGCGCCCGCTTCTGCCCCCAGTGCGGCCAACCCGCCGCCGCTGGCACCACGGCTCTGCCGCGTTCGCCCGCCCCGGAGACGTACACCCCCAGACACCTGGTCGAGAAAATCCTCACCTCCAAGGCCGCCCTGGAAGGCGAGCGCAAGCAGGTCACGATCCTCTTCGCCGACCTCAAGGGCTCAATGGAACTGCTCGCCGATCGAGATCCCGAGGAGGCTCGCAAGATTCTTGACCCGGTGCTCGAGTACATGATGGAGGCCGTCCACCGCTACGAAGGCTTGGTGAACCAGGTCATGGGTGACGGCATCATGGCGCTCTTCGGCGCTCCCGTGGCGCACGAAGACCACGCGGTGCGCGCGTGCTATTCGGCTCTGCGGATGCAGGAAGCGGTCAAGCGATATGCCGAAGAGGCGCGCCGCGCCCATGGCGTAAACGTGCAGATCCGGGTCGGGCTCAATTCGGGCGAGGTCGTCGTCCGCGCCATTGGCAGCGACCTCCACATGGACTACACGGCCGTGGGCCAGACGACGCATCTCGCCGCGCGCATGGAACAGTTTGCGAGTCCGGGCAGCATTCTGCTGGCGCCGGCGACCCTGGCGCTCGTGGAAGGCTACGTCGCCGTGAAGCCACTCGGCCTTGTGCCGGTCAAGGGCCTCGCCGACGCCGTGGAGGTCTACGAGGTGACGGGGACCGGCCCGGCGCGGACTCGCCTCCAGGCGGCCGCCCGGCGCGGCCTGACACGGTTCGTCGGCCGCGACGCCGAACTGGAGCACCTCCGCCGCGCGCAGCAGCTGGCCGGCCGCGGTCACGGTCAGCTGGTGGCGGTCGTCGGCGAGGCGGGGGTGGGCAAGTCGCGGCTCGTCTACGAACTCACCCACTCGCATCGCATGCAGGGCTGGCTGGTTCTGGAGAGCGCGTCGGCGTCATACGGCAAGGCGGCAAGCTACTTGCCGGTCATCGATCTCCTCAAGGGGTACTTCAAGATCCAGGACAGGGACGACCTCCGCGAGATCCGCGAGAAGGTGACGGGCAAGCTGCTCGCGCTGGACGAGGCCCTGAAGCCGACGCTCCCGGCGTTGCTGACACTGCTCGACGTGCCCGTCGACGATGCCGCGTGGCGCACGCTCGACCCGACGGAGCGGCGCCAGCGTACGCTCGACGCCGTAACGCGGTTGCTCCTGCGGGAAGCGCGAGAGCAGGCAGTTCTCCTGATCGTCGAGGACCTCCACTGGATCGACAGCGAAACGCAGGCGCTGCTCGACGGCCTCATCGACAGCCTGGGATCGGCGTCCCTGCTGTTGCTCGTGAACTACCGGCCGGAATACCGGCATGCCTGGGGCGGCAAGACCTACTACGGCCAGATATGGCTGGACGTGCTTCCAGTCGCGAGCGCTGGGGAGCTGTTGGATGCGCTCCTCGGCGACGGGCCCGGCCTCGCGCCGCTCAAGCAGCTCCTCGTCAAGCACGGTAACCCCTTCTTCCTCGAGGAGACCGTCCAGACGCTGGTGGAGACGAAGGTGCTCGGGGGAGAACGAGGACGACATCGGCTGACGCAACCGGTTCACGCGATCCAGGTTCCCGCCTCGGTCCAGGCAATGCTGGCGGCGCGCATCGATCGGCTCTCCTCGGAGGACAAGCGCCTCCTGCAGGTCGCCTCCGTCATCGGCAACGACGTGCCTTTCGCGCTTCTCCAGGCGATCGTCGACCTACCCGACGACGCGCTCCATCGCGGACTCGACCACCTGCAGGTGGCCGAGTTTCTCTATAAGACCGGACTGTTTCCGGAGCTCGAGTACTCCTTCAAGCATGCGCTCACGCACGACGTCACGTACGGGGGCTTGCTCCAGGAGCAGCGTCGCGGGCTTCATGCGCGGGTCGTGGCCGCGCTCGAGACGCTCTACCGGGATCGTCTCGGGGAGCAGATCGAGGGGCTCGCTCACCACGCCCTCCGGGGCGAGTTGGGGGAGCGGGCGGTGCCCTACCTCCGGCAGGCCGGACTCAAGGCGGCGGCACGGTCGGCGCTCCCGGATGCCCGGGCCTGGTTCGAGCAGGCGCTCGGACTCCTCACGGCGATGCCGGAGAGCGAGGCCACGCTGCAGCAGGCGTTCGAGATCCGCCTCGAGCTCCGGCCGGTGCTGAACCAGCTCGGTGAAGTCAGGCAGCAGCTCGAACGCCTGCGCGAGGCCGAGGGTCTCGCCCAGCGCTTGAACGACGAGCGCAGGCTGGGGCGCGTCTACGCGTTCTCGACGAACATCCACGCGCTGCTGGGCGAGCTGGACGAGGCGCGCGCGTCTGGGACCCGCGCGCTGGCGATCGCACGGGAGCTGGGGGACCTGGAGCTTCGCATCCTCGCCACGACGTATCTCGAGCAGGTGCAGTACTTTCGCGGCGAGTACGAACGGGTGGTCGAGCTTGCCACCGACAACCTCGCGGCCCTGCCCGCCGATCGGGCCTACGAGTACCTTGGAAGCAGCGCTCCAGCCTCGATCTACGACCGCTTCTGGCTGGTCGTAAGCCTCGCCCAGCTCGGCCGATTCGCCGAGGCGGCCGAGTACGAGGCCGAGGCGATCCGGCTCGCCGAGTCGACGCGTCATGCGTTCACGATCGGTCGAGCCCACCATGCCGCCGGCGTGCTCCACCTTCTCAAGGGCGACTGGGCCAAAGCCCGGTCACTGCTCGAACATGGAATCGGGCTGTACCGGACAGGGAACGTCGTCCTCGCGCTTCCTTCCGCGGTCGCTGCCTCGGCCTGGGTCCTCGCGCAGCTCGACGAGGCGAGCGAGGCCCTGAATCGGCTCCGGGAAGGCGAGCAGCTCCTCGAGCGCCAGGCTGCGAGGGGAATCGTCGGCCAGCACGACTGGGCCTACCACACCCTGGGCCGCGCCTGTCTGCTGCTCGGCCGGCTCGACGAAGCGCGACGCCTGGGCGCTCGCGTGGTCGAATCCCTTCCGTCTCAGCCCGGGTTCGCGGCCCATGCCTGGCACCTCCTCGGCGACGTCGCGACCCACGCCGACCGGGTCGACGCCGAGAGTGGCGAGGCGCACTACCGCAAGACGCTGGCGCTCGCCGAGCCGCGCGGCATGCGACCGCTCGTCGCTCACTGCCACCTTGGCCTCGGCAAACTCCATCGACGTATCGGCAAGCCGCAGCAAGCCCAGGAGCATCTGAGAACTGCGACGATGATGTACCGCGAGATGGACATGGCGTTCTGGCTCGAGAAGGCGGAGACGGAAATGGAGGAGTTGGCATGAGAGTCGTTGCTCCGCTTCGCATCGTGCGTCAACCCGCCCAGGGTCTGACGACGACGAGCGCTCTCTACGGTAATCTCGACGAACCCGCTCGCTCGTTTCTATCGACTGGCTCCGAATCGGGACCAAGCCGGCTTCGGCGACACGCACATCGGCGAGCGGGCGCAGAAGGCCTGGCTAAATCTGGAAGTAGTCCCGTGCGGCTACTGTGCTTTTGTCGAAGGACAGGATTGAGCTTCGCGCCAGACCGGGACCACTCGATGGCAGGGACCACTCGATGGCTTGACCTTCTCACGGGCTCCGACTAGCCTGATCCGACCATTCGTCGCCAGTTGACTGGCTCGACGGGCTCGCGGCCCGGACGGATCGACAGACTCTCACGTTCGGCGGACGACCGAGTCAGCACACTCTAACGGAGTCTCTGGTGAATGTTCAGCCAGGCGTCATCGACTCGCCGCAAGAACACTTGGACCTCGTGTGCCTCAACGCCACCCCGAAGCGCAGTGCGACGCTCCGAAGTGCGCTT
>QHRX01000263.1 GCA_003221455.1 Candidatus Rokuibacteriota bacterium | reverse complement strand
CGTGCTCGACGACGACCACGGTCGCCCGCCGGTTGATCTCGCGCACGAGGCCGGCCGTCCGCCGCGCCTCGGCGCGGGTCATCCCCGCCGTGGGCTCGTCCAAGAGGATGAGCTCCGGCTCCGCCGCCAGCACCATCCCGATCTCGACCCACTGCCGGTCGCCGTGCGAGAGGTGCGCGACCGTCGCCTCGCGGCGCTCGCCGAAGCCGACCTGGGCGAGGGCGCGCTCGACCGCGGCACCGGCCGCCGCCCGCCCGTGGCGGAAGTTCGCCGCGAGCCACAGGTTTTCGGCCACGGAGAGCCGGTCGTAGACGCGCGGAACCTGGAACTTGATCCCGATCCCCGCCCGCGCGACCTCGTGCGGCTCGAGCCGCGAGAGGTCGAGGCCCTTGAACCGGATCGTTCCCGCGGTGGGCCGGAGGACCCCCGCGAGGAGCTTGAAGAGGGTGCTCTTGCCGGCGCCGTTGGGGCCGATCAGACAGCGGAGCTCCCCGCGCCGGAGCGTCAGGTCCACGCCGGCGACCGCGCGGAGTCCCCCGAACTCCTTCACGACCCCGCGCGCCTCCAAGACCAGGTCCCTCACGGCGGGACCTCGAGCGCGCGCCCGGGCCGCGGGGCGAGGCGGGACAGCAGACGTCCGAGCGCCGGGACCAGGCCGCCGGGAAGGATCAGCACGATCACGACCAGGGCCAGGCCGAGGAGCACCGTCGTGTAGGTGACGGAGGCCGCCCCGAGGTAATTCGTCAGCGACTGCACGACGAGCGTGCCGGCGATGGCGCCGTAGAGGGTCCCGCGCCCGCCGACCATCACCCAGATGACGACCAGCGCCGACTGCGAGAGGCTGAAGACCTGCGGGTTGATGAAGTTGCCCCACCCGGCGAAGAGGCCGCCGGCGAGCCCCGCGATGCCTCCCGCGATCACGAAGGTCAGGAGCTTCCGCCAGCGGACGTCGTAGCCCAGGAGCTCCGTCCGTCCCTCGTCCTCGCGGATGGCCACGAGCACCCGCCCGAAGGGCGAGCGGACGAGGGCGCGCCCGAGGACGAGTACCAGCAGGAGCAGACCGCCGACCGCGTAGAAGAGCGGAACCGGCTCGAGCACGGTCGGGGCCCGGCCGGGCAGCTCGAGCGCCAGCGACGGGATGTTCGTCATGCCGTTATAGCCGCCCAGGCGCGCGGCGCCGATCGCGTAGCGCGGGTCCGCGGTCGAGCCCATCACCTGGTGCAGGATCAGGGTCACCGTGAGCGTGATCACCGCGAAGTACATGGCCCCGACCCGTCCGTAGAAGGTGAAGTAGGCGAGGAGGGCGGCGAGCACGGCGGCGCCCAGGACGGCGCCCGCCAGCGCGAGCGCCGTGCTCCCCGAGTTGATCCCGACCACCCCGTACGCGTATCCGCCGACGCCGAAGAACGCCGCCTGGCCGAAGGAGAGGATGCCGGCGACGCCCCAGATCAGGTCGAGGCTCAGCGCGAGCAGGCAGAAGGCCATGAACACCGTGAGCTGGACGACCTGGAACGGCGACAGCAGGAGCGGGAGCCCGCCGAGGGCGACGGCGCCGGCCGCCCAGGCTGCCGGCTCGGCCCTCACACCCCGCGGCGCCAAAAGCCCGAGATCCCCTGCGGCAGGAGGCGAAGGAGGACGATCGCGAACGCCAGCATCGCCACCTGTCCGTAGATCGGCGTGGAGGCATAGGACACGAGACTCTCGACGAGGCCGAGGACGCTCCCGGCCGTCGTGGTCCCGAGCAGGATCACCGGCCCACCCACGATCACGGTGATGAAGATCTTCGCGATGAAGGCGAGGCCGAGGGTCGGCACCACCCCCGTGAGCGGGGCCATCATCGCGCCCCCGAGACCGGCGAGCGCCGAGCCGTAGGCGAACGTGCCCATGTAGACCCACGCCGGGTTCACCCCGAGCCCGGCGACCATCCCCGCGTTCTGCATGGTCGCGCGCGCGACCAGGCCGGCACGCGTGAAGTTGAAGAGCCCGTAGGTGAGGGCGAGGGCGGCGAGGGCGACCCCGACCACGAGGACGTTGTAGTAGGGCAGACTGTAGCGGCCGACCGTGAAGAAGCCGAGCGGCGTCGCGACGCCCTCGGTCGTCGGCCCGAAGACCAAGGTGACGAGCCCCACGAGCGCCAGGCTCAGCCCCCACGTCGCCAGCATCGTGTCGAGCATGCGGCCGTAGAGGAACCGGACGATCGCGCGCTCGACGAGGACGCCGACCAGCCCGACGGCGAGCGGCGCCAGCGCGATCCCGGCCCACACGCCGAGGCCGTGGGCCGTCGCGAGGAGCACCGTATAGGCCCCGAGCATCAGGAACTCGCCTTGGGCCAGGTTGATGACGCCCATCATCCCGAAGATGACGGCGAGGCCGAGGGCCAAGAGGACGAGCGTGGCGATCGCGTAGACGATGCCGAACGCCGTGACGAACGCGAGGTCCATGCGCCTGGCCCGCCGCCCGCGGGCGCCGCGGGCGGCCGGGCGCCGTGCCGCTAGAACTTCGGGGTGTACTGCGTGGCCTGATCCGGGTTCTTGATCAGGTCGCACACCTGGATCGTGTCCGACGGGGGCACGTTCGGGAACGTCTTCAAGAGCGTGAACCCGTGCTTGTTGTTGACGCGGGCGAGGTTCACCGTGTGGACCACGTGATGGCTCTGCGGGTTCAGCGTGACCTCGCCCTCGGGCGACTTGAGGGTGAGCCCGCTCTCGAGCGCCTTGATCACGGCGCCGCGCTCGAGGGAGCCCGCCCGGTTGACGGCCATCGCCCACAGGTGCCAGCCGTTCCAGACGGTGCAGGCCGAATCCGTGACGTAGGCGTAAGTCTGGCCATAGCGCTGACGCCAGCGCGGCACCCACTCTCGGTTCACGGCGTTGTCGAGCTCCTGGAAGTAGGGGTAGACGACGACCAGCCCCTCGACCTCCTCGGGGGCGAGCACGACTTGTTCGTTGCCGAGGCCAAACGTCGCGGACACGATGGGCAGTTTCCGCTTGAGGCCGGCGGCGGCGAACTGGCGGTAGAAGGCGATGTGGTTGCCGCCCACGAGGAGAGACATCACCACGTCGGGCTTGGCGCTCTCGATCCGCCGGATCACGGAGTCGAAGTTGACGACGTCGAGCGGAATGAACTCCTGGTTGACCAAGGTTCCCCCCGCCTTCGCCAGAAAGACCTTCACCCAGTCCGCCGAGATGTGGCCGTAGTTGTAGTCGGCGGCGAGCGTATAGACCTTCTTGCCGTGCTGCGTGACCGCCCACGGGATCAGCGTGCCGAGCTGCTGGGCCGGCGTGACCCCCGTGCAGAAGACGAGCTTGTCGCAGACGCCGCCCTCATACTGCTCGTTGTAGAAGTAGACCTGCTTGTACTTGTCCACGACGGGACGGACGGCCTCGCGCGAGGCGCTCGTGATGCCGCCCATGAGCACGGCGACCTTGTCTTCGACCAGGAGCCGGGTCGCGTACTGGGCGTAGATCTGGTTGTCCGACTGGGCGTCGAGCTGGACCAGCTTGAGCTTCTTTCCGAGGACGCCGCCGCTCGCGTTGATGTCGTCGATCGCGAACTTGGTCGCGTCGATCATCGGCAGCCCGTAGATGTTGATCGGCCCCGTGCCGTCGAGGAGGCTGCCGACCGCGATCTCGCTGCTGCCCTGCGCGGCCGCGCGTCCCGAGCCCAGCGCCGCCGCGAACGACGCTCCCACCGTCCCGCCGAGGATCTTCAACGCGTCCCGTCGGTTCACGTCCATGCGTGGCCTCCTGGCGCCAGAGTCGGGTCGTCGCACGCTACTGAGGGGAACGGGCGATCGCGCGCCGTCGATCGGGCGCAATCGCCAAGATCGTGCACCTTGTATGACCGACCATCCGGGCCTGTCAAGAGATTAATTTCGCCGATTCGCCTCCACGACGTGCCGTAGCGGACAGAGAATCGTCACCGCCGTTCGCGGGGGAGCGGAGGCCGCCGCCGAGCCACGGGCCGGAGATCGACCAGGTCGCCCCGGACGGGCGGACGACGGACTCCGGTGCGCTCACGCCGCACCCCCGCACCGCGGCGGCGGCGAGTCGGGCGAATGTTCTCCGCGCAGCCCGGGTCTCCCTCCGCGAGGCGCGCAGCCTCCGGGGGCGGGACTCATGACGGCCAGCGTCCGGCCGCTCCGCTTGCGGCGCGCGTGAAGGCGACCGCCGCTTTGCCGGTCGAGCACGCCCCGG
>QHRX01000158.1 GCA_003221455.1 Candidatus Rokuibacteriota bacterium | reverse complement strand
GCTCGCGATCGGTCTCTGGCTCTGCGTGTGGGCGACGCGCCTCCTGGCGCGCCGGATCCGCGTCGGCCGGACGGTGTGGACGCTCGAGGAGGAGCGCTAGCCGGGTGCCGCGGCTTCGCCCTCGTCTCGCAGCGGGCCCCGGCGCCACGCGGGTAATCAGGAAGGCCGGGACCACGTGCTGAAGGGTATCGACCCGCTGCTCAGCCCGGACCTCCTCCACGCCCTTGCCGCCATGGGCCACGGCGACGAGGTGGTCGTGGCCGACGCCAACTTCCCGGCCGCCAGCCTGGCGCGCCGGCTCCTCCGGCTCGACGGCGCCGACGCGCCGCGCGCGCTGCGCGCCATCCTCTCGGTGCTGCCGCTCGACACCTTCACGCCGACCCCCGCCGCGGTGATGGCGGTCGTCGGAGCCCCCGAGCTGGTCCCGGAACCGGTGCGGGAGTTCCAGGTGCTCGTCGAGACGGCGGCGGGCCGCGCCGTGCAGTTCGAGGTGGTTGAGCGCTTCGCCTTCTACGAGCGGTCCCGCGCCGCGTTCGCGGTCGTGGCGACGAGCGAGCGGCGCCCCTACGGCAACATCATTCTCACCAAGGGTGTGATCCCCCCGGCGTGACGGGGTCGCCCCGGCGGGACGACGGGATGGGGTCGCTCGCTTCGCGTCGGCTCGGGCGCACCGGCCTCCTGCTCACCGAGCTCGGCTTCGGCGGCGCGCCCCTCGGCAACCTTTTCACCCCCGTTCTCGAGGCCGCGGCGCGCCGGGCGGTGACCGCGGCCGTCGAGGCCGGGGTCGGGTACTTCGACACGGCGCCGCTCTACGGGCACGGGCTCAGCGAGAGCCGCCTCGGCGAGGCGCTCCGGGCCACGCCGCGGGAGGCGTTCGTCCTCTCGACCAAGGTGGGCCGACGGCTCGAGCCCTGCGACCCGCGCACGGTGGACGGCGGCGCGTACGTCGACCTGCCCCCGTTTCGCCCCGTCTTCGACTACAGCTACGACGGTGTGCTCCGCTCGGTGGCGACGAGCCTCGCGCGGCTCGGGCTGGAGCGGATCGACATCCTGTTCATTCACGACATCGACGTCTTCACCCACGGGGCCGCCCTCCAACCGGAGCGGTACCGGGAGGCGCTGGCGGGGGCCTACCCCGCCCTCGACCGGCTCCGGCGGGAGGGGACCGTGCGGGCGATCGGCGTCGGCGTCAACGAGTGGCAGGTCTGCCTGCGCTGCGCCGAGGACGCGGACTTCGACTGCTTCCTGCTCGCGGGCCGGTACTCCTTGCTCGATCAGCGGGCGCTCGACATGTTCCTCCCGCTCTGCGCGAGGCGCGGGATCGGCGTCATCATCGGCGGCCCGTTCAACTCGGGTATCCTGGCGACGGGCGCGGTCCCCGGTGCGACCTACGACTACCGCCCGGCGCCGGCCGAGATCCGGGCCCGCACACGGGCCCTCGAGCGTATCTGTCGGGCGCACGGGACACCCCTGGGCGCCGCCGCCCTCCAGTTCCCCCTCTTTCATCCCGCCGTCGCCGCCGTGATCGCGGGAATGCGCTCGGCCGACGAAGTCGAGCACAACCTCGCGCTCCTGCACCACCCGATCCCCGGGGGCCTGTGGCGGGACCTGAAGGCGGAAGGGCTCGTGCATCCCGGGGCCCCGACGCCGGCCGGCTAGACCCGAGGGTGGCCGGGCCGCGCCTGGTCGACGCGCACCAGCACTTCTGGCGGCTCGAGCGCGGCGACTACGCGTGGCTCACCCCGGACCTGGCGCCGATCTACCGGGATTTCGGGCCGGGCGACCTCGCGCCGCTCCTGGCGCAGACCGGCATCAGAGAGACCGTTCTCGTCCAGGCGGCGCCGACGGTGGCCGAGACCCAGTTTCTCCTCGACGTCGCGTCGACGACCCCCTTCGTAGCGGGAGTCGTCGGCTGGGCCCCGCTCGACGCCCCCGACGCGGCCGACATCGTCGCGACCCTCGCCCAACACCCCGCCCTCAAGGGGCTCCGCCCCATGCTCCAGGACATCCACGACCCGGACTGGATGCTCCGCGCGCCCGTCGGCCAGGGCCTTCGGACGGTCGAGGCCTTCGGCTTGGCCTTCGACGCGCTGGTGCGACCGGCCCATCTCCGGAATCTTCGGCGACTGCTCGCGAACCACCCCGGCCTCCGCGTCGTCGTCGACCACGGAGCGAAGCCGGAGATCGCCGCCGGCCGCTTCGGCCCGTGGGCGGCGGACATCCGGGGGCTCGCCGAGGAGACGCGGGCCTGGGTGAAGCTCTCGGGCCTGGTCACCGAGGCCGGGCCGGACTGGTCCGTGGAGCGGCTGCGCCCCTACGTCGAGCATCTCCTCGAGCACTTCGGCCCGCAGCGCGTTATCTTCGGCAGCGACTGGCCGGTAGTGACGCTCCGCGCGGGCTACGCCGAGTGGCTCGGCGCCGCCGAGACGCTCCTCGCCGGACTCGAGCGGGAGACGCGCGCCCGAATCATGGGTCTGAACGCGGTGGAGGCCTACCGCCTCTGACAGTGACGACCGTGACGCGGGCTCGACCGGGTCACCCCTTGAGCGCGCCCACGAGGAGCCCGCGCGCGATGAAACGCTCCAAGGCGATCGCCATCCCGGTCACCGGGGCGATCATGATCAGGATCAGGACGGACATGTACCACCATTGTGGCCCGCGGGTGGCGTTCTGGGCGGCGATCGTCAACGGCAGCGTCTGCGCGTTCGCGCCGGTGAGAATGAGCGCGAGGAGGTACTCGTTCCACGAGAAGACCAGCACGAGAAGGAAGGTCGCGGCCAGCCCGGGCGCCGACAGCGGCAGGACGATCGACCGGAAGATCCGAAACGGCGACGCTCCGTCCATCGCCGCGCTCTCTTCCAGCTCGAGCGAAATATTTCGGAAGTAGTCTCGCATCAACCAGACGACGATCGGCAGATTCACCGCCGTGTAGGTCACGATGAGGGCGACCCAGGTATCGAGTAACCCGAGCCGCTGAAACAGGACGTAGATGGGGATGACCACCGCCACCGGGGGCAGGATTCGCTGCGAGATCATCCAGAGCGCGATGTCTTCGTTCGCCATGGATCGATGGAAGCGACGCCGGGTCGTGGACCACAACACCAGGAAGAGTCCCCCTCCCGCCGGCACCGCGATCTCCCACCGGACGTTCAGGCCGACGGCCAGGCCCACGAGGAGGGCCGACCCGACGAACTGCAGGACGACGCCCAGGCGCGGCCGGTAGCGAAAACGCAGCAGACCGTAGCCGGCGGCCGTGCCGAGGACGAGCGCCAGGACGGAGCTCGTCAGGGAGACGACGACGGTGTTGACGTATGGCCGAAGCGTATCGTTTCGCAGGTCGACGACGATGTAGCGCCACGCGTGCAGCGACGGCCAAAAATCGACGAAGGGGAGGTAGACGGGGCCGGCGTACACCTGAACGGGCAACTTGAACGACGTGATGAGGATCCAGTAGAGCGGAAAGACCACGACCGCGGTCCAGCTCCCCAGCAGGAGGTAAGCGAGCGCGGCCGCCCACGGTGACAGCCCGCGCGCGATCCGCCCTCGTCTCCGGCGCCCCATCCGGGTCTCCGAGGCCAGAGGCGCGCTAGGTCGGCTCGGTCAGCCGCCTCCGCACGAGGCGGAGATACGCGAGCACCGCGAGGGTCACGACCAGCAGCAGCAGGTAGGCCACCGCGGCGGAGCCGCCGATGTCGAGTGTGCGCCAGGCGATGAACGCGTGCAGCGTCAGCGATTCCGTCGCCGTCCCCGGCCCGCCGCTCGTCAGCACATTTGGAAGGTCGACAATCTTGAAGGCCTCGATGATGCGGATCAGGACGAGCGTCGCGGTCACCGGCGCGATCTGCGGCCAGGTGATCCGCCAAAAGGTCTGCCAGCGGTCCGCGCCGTCCACCGTCGCGGCCTCGAGGAGCTCTGGCGGCTGACTCTCGAGCGCGGCCAGCAGCACGACGAACATGAATGGCGTCCACTGCCACACGTCGCCGATCATCACGGCGATCCGGGCCCCCCAGGGGTCGCTCGCCCACGACACCTCGGCGAGCCCGAGGCCGCGCCACACGGGCGCGAAGGGCCCCTTGCCGAGGTCCATGAGGATCCGGAAGGTGTAGGCGATGCCCACCGGGGTGATCATCATCGGGAGCAGAAAGACGACGCGAAAGAAGCGTCGGCCGGCGATCTGCTGCGCGCACAGCACCGCCAGCCCGAGACCGAGTCCGTACTGGACGGCGACACCGACGCCGACATAGGTCAGCGTGGTGACGAGCGTTCCCGGCCGGCCTCCGGGAAGGAGCGTCCGAGCCAGGAGCCACGCGACCGCGCCCACCGCGGCCGCCCAGAGGCTCCGTCCGAGCAGTCCCGCCAGGGGTCGCTCGGGACGGCGCAGGGACCGCGCGAGGAAGACGACGAGGCCGATCGCGATGACGCCGAGTGCCACCCGCTGCACGGGCGACGGGCCCGCCAGGAGCCCGAGGAAGTGCTCTCGCTCGATCCCGAAGAGGAGCTTCCGGTAGTTCGCGAGGCCAACCCACCGGAGCGCGAAGCCTCCGGGCACGAACTCGAGTCGGGTCAGGGAGAGGTAGAGCGACACAAAGAGGGGGAAGATCGATAGAAACACCAGCATGAGGACCGCCGGCCACAAGAAGAGCAGCTTGGCCTGCTGCTCGAGCCGGGCGGTCAGCGCGCGAGGGGGTCCCGTCGGGACGGAGCCTGAGGGGCTTGCCCTCGCGCCGACCGCCGGCGCCGCCCGCGGGCGCCCGTTCGTCACGGGCTACCGCTCGACGTTGAGCGTCTCCCGATAGGCCTTCAGCTGCTTGTCACGGCCAAGCTCGTTCGTGATCGCCTCCCAGCCCTCGGAGATCTCCGTCACGGCCTGGTCGATCGTCGTCTGGCGCGCCAGCAGCTTCGCGACCGCCGTATCGAGGACGACCTGCTGATAGCGCTGATTCTGAGGAATGCGCAGATCCAGCACCATGTTCGGGCTGTTCAGGCTGGCCGCGATCGCCCCGAGGTAGTTCTGCGCCGCGGCACGGCTCATGCCCGCCTTGAGCCAGAGGTCGAGACTCTTGAATTGGGAGGTCCGATAGGGATTGAAACCCGTGATCCCGATCGTGACGTCCACGTTGGACTGGGCGGGCTGGCTCATATAGGACAGGAAGGCGTACGCGGCGTCTTTGACCCGCGGCGGCGCGGCCGCGTTGATGCCGCCCGACCACCCGCCGAAGGCGGCGAAGGGTGCGTGATTGACGCCGTTGACCGCGTAGGGACAGGTCGTCTTGTCGCACGGCACGAGCTTCCCCGTCTTACGGTCCAGGACCCGATGCGTGCCGGGCAGGATGACGGCGCCGACCTTGTCCATGACCTTCGACGTCTTGGGGTCGATGGCCAAGGTCCCGATGTCGCCCCAATCCACGGTCAGGGCGCAGCGCCCCGTGACGAACGCCGAGCGCGAGTCGCCCACGTCCCAGTTCAGCTCGTCGGGCGGTCCATACTTGCCCGTCGCCACATAGACTCGCAGCGCCTCGGCGAACGCGTCGCTGCCGACCAGTGGCTTCATCGTCTCGAGGTCGAAGAACGAGCCCTGTTTCGTCCCCTGGCTCTGCAGAAAGCCCCCGGCGACGGACCAGACCATCCAGTACGACTGGGCGTTGCGCTTTTTCGCGATGCACGAACCGAAGTCGGGCGTGCCGTCGCCATTGAGATCTTTCTTGTCGAAGGCCGCGGCGATCTTCAGGTAGTCGTCCCAGGTCTCCGGTGGTCTCAGCCCCCCCTGAGCGAGGAGGTCCGTCCGGTAGTAGACCATCTGGAAGTCGCCGTCCACCGGCACCGTGTAGTTTCGTCCCGCATACATCGCGCTGAAGTTGCGGAAGAATGGGGCGATATCCTGCCACTGCAGCGCCTTGTCAGCGGCGACCCGACTCGTCAGGGCCTCGAGGTAGCCCGGCGTGGCGAAGTCCGCCAGCCACTGGGGGGCGAAGACGAACGCGTGGTAGCTATTCGTCCTCGTGGCCATGTCGGTGAGCATCTTCTGGTAGAGGTCGCTGAAGGGGACGGTGATGACGTTGATCTTCGCGCCCGTCAGCTTCTCGAAGTCAGGGGCGCGGCGCTGCAGGGGCTCCGCGATTTGCGGGCCCGTGAACGTGAGGATGTTCACGGAGACGCCCTCGAAGGGTCCGGCCGCCCATGCGGGGCCAGCGCCGAGCGTGCCCGCAGCCCAGAGCACAGCCATACGCAGGCTCAGACGACGTTTCATCGCACTCCCTCCATGCTCTCGGGATGTGACCCTAGGAAAGCTCGGCCGAGTCGCCGAGCATGTTTCTATGGCCGGCCAGCGCCCCGCCGGCCCGGCGGGATCGCTCCGGGCCGTCGGCAAGAGTCAGGACCGCTACGACCCGGCCTCCCCGTGACCCCCGCGGTACGAGACCCTGGCGGTCCCTCCAGCCAGCAGGCCGAATATTACGGCTGCGCGGCGCGCAGTCAAGGGAGCTCCCGCGTGGAGGGCGCCCCTACTTCGCGCGGACGCGTCTCAGGAAACGGAGCACCGTCCGGTTGAACCTGTCCGCGTTCTCGAGGAAGAACGCGTGGCCGCCGGGCAGCACCCGGAGCTCGGCCCCGCGGACCAAGGTCGCCAGCCGGCGCGAGAACGCGGGGGGCGTCAGGATGTCGTCGGCACCCACCAGCACCAACGTCGGAACTCGGATCCGGCCGAGGTCCCTGACGCGCGTGCCGTTCCAGGCGAGGATCCCGCGCCCCTGCCGCTCGACGGCCTCCGCCTTCGTCTGGTGCGGGTACGCGAGGGTCCGCTGGAGCGCCGCCTCCACGCTCTGCCGGTCCGCCAGGAAGGCGGGCGTGAAGAGCCAGGGGTAGAGCACGTTGCGGTACCTCTCCTCGACGGGGACGCGATAGGCGAGGGACATCCACGACTGGATCGCGTGGAGGAACCGGCCGTCCGCCGCGGCCCAGGTGCAGGCCAGCGTCAGGCTCCTGACGAGGGGGCGGTGCCGGAGCGCCAGCTCCTGGGCGATCGTGCCGCCCATGGACGCGCCGATCACGTGCGCCCGCTTGACCCGGAGGTGGCGCAGCAGCGCGGCCGCATCGTCCGCCATCTGCGGCGTCGTGTACACGGGATCGGGCGGGAGCTCCGTCTCACCCACCCCGCGATTGTCGAAGGTGATGACCTGGAACGTTCGGGCCAGGTCGCGCACCTGGAGGAGCCACCCGACCGCCGGGGCCGACAGCCCGTTGATCATCAGCACGGGATCGCCCTGCCCGTAGACCTCGTAGTGCATGCGGATCGTGCCGATCGTCGCGAACGCCATGGTCAGGGGACGACGGAGACCTTGATGGAGGCCGGATCGCGGTGGGCGGCGAACGCCTCGCCGATCGCGTCGAGGGCGAAGCGGTGGGTGACGAGCGGCTCCGCCCGGACCTGGCCGGTCGCGAGCAGCCGCATCGCCTCCGGGAACTCGTCCTGGTAGATCATCGAGCCCAGGATCGTGACCTCGCGCCGGACGACACCGAAGAAGCCCACCGTCGACGGCTCGTGCGGCAGGCCCGTGAGCACGACGCGGCCGCCCGGGCGCACGAGGTCGAGCGCCTGCGGGACGGCGGCCGCCGTGCCCGCCGTCTCGACCACGAGGTCGACGCCCTCGCGCCCCGAGAACGCCCGCGCGGCGGCGGTCGGATCGCCGTCGCCGACCGCGTGCGTCGCGGCGGCCCCGAGCGTCCGCGCGAGGTCGAAGCGCCTGGAGGTCCGACTGAGCGCGAGCACTCGCGCGCCGCGTGCGCACAGGAGCTGGACCGCGAGCAGCCCGAGCGTACCGACGCCGATGACGGCGGCGGTCTCGCCGGGCCGCGGCGCGCCGCGGCCGACCGCGCGCACCACGACGGCCAGGGGCTCCGTGAGGAGCAGGCGCTCGTCCGGGGCGTCGCCCGGAACCCGCCAGCAGCACCTCGACGGCACCATCACCGCGTGGGCCAATCCGCCGTCGACGTCGATGCCGACCGCGGTGCGGGAGACGCAGAGGTTTCGGTTGCCCTCGCGGCAGAGCGGGCAGACGCCGCACGAGTAGTTGGGCTCGACCGACACCCGGTCGCCGGGCCGGACGCGCGTGACGCCCGGGCCGACCGCCTCCACGACGCCGACCAGTTCGTGTCCGAGGACTCGCGGGTAGGCGACGGGTCGATCGCCGGTCCAGATCCGGTAGTCGGTGCCGCAGAGCCCGGCGAGCGTGACGCGGACGGACACCTCGTCCGGGGCGGGCCGACGGGTCTGCCGGTCTTCGATCCGGAGGTCACGGGGGGCGCGAAGGACGGCCGCTCTCATGGCGCCAAATGCTACCCTCGGGGCCCGGTCGACGCAAATGTCGCACCGGGCCAGGGTCGGGCGTTCGGGGAAGGCCGCGATCCGCCGCGCCGCAGGAAGTCGATCAGTCTCACTGGCAGGTCATATATTTATGACCCATTATCTGAGGTCTGTCTTGAGGGAGAGTCGGCCGGTCAGGCCGCGGAGTGGCCGCCGTCCAAGAAGATCGTCTGGCCGGTCATGAAGTCGGAGGCCGCCGAGGCGAGGTAGACCGCCAGCGGCCCGATCTCCTCGGCCCGTCCCACCCGGCGCATCGGGATGTCCCGCGTCAGGCGCTCGCTGATCCGCGTGTCGGCGAAGGCCGCGTGGGTCATGTCCGTCGCGACCCAGCCCGGCGCCAGCGCGTTCACCTGGATCCCGTGCCGCGCCCACTCGACGCCGAGCGTCCGGGTAAGCGCGATCACGCCGCCCTTGGCGGCCGAGTAGATGGCGTAGCCGGGCAGCCCGACCGCGCCCAGCACGGAGGCGACGTTGATCACCTTGCCGCGCTGCTGCGCGATCAGGTGCGGGGCGACGGCCCGACAGCCGTAGAACACGGCGCTCAGGTTCGTCTCGAGCATCCACCGCCAGTCCTCGACGGCCGTCTCGGCCAGGGGCGCGACCTTCGCGACGCCGGCGTTGTTGACGAGGATGTCCAGGCCCCCGAGATCCTTGCGGGTGCGGGCCACGAGGGCCTCCACCTCGCCGACCGCCGAGACGTCCGTCGGGATCACGAGCGCGCGCCGGCCATGCGGCGCCGCCAGGTGCGCCGTCTCCTCGAGGTCCTGCTTCGAGCGCGCGGCCAGCGCCAGCGCGGCGCCGGCCTCGGCGTAGGCGAGCGCGATCGCGCGCCCGATGCCCCGGCTCGCGCCGGTGACAATGGCTACCTTCCCCTCGAGGGCCTTCACCGGTAGAGGGCCTCGAGCGTGTCGCGGTACTGCTCGGCGATGACCCGCCGCTTGACTTTGAGGGTGGGCGTGAGCTGGCCGCCCTCTTGGGTGAAGTCGACTGGCAGCACCGCAAACTTCTTGATCCGGGCGTAGGAGGGCAGGTCGGCGTTCGTCGCCTCGATCGTCCGCCCGACCCGCTCCATCACCGCCGGGTGCTTGACGAGGAGCTGAGGATCGGCGGGGCGCAGCCCGTGCGCGGTCGCGAACCTGGCGAGCTCGTCCGCGTTCACGGTGATCAGTGCGACCGGGTACGGACGCCGGTCGCCGTAGACCATCGTCTGGCTAATGAAGGGATCGGTCTTGAGCGCGTTCTCGATGTTCTGGGGTGCGATGTTCATGCCGCCGGCGGTCACGATGATGTCCTTCTTCCGGTCGGTGATGTAGAGGAATCCGTCCGCGTCGACCCGGCCGACGTCGCCCGTCCGGAACCATCCGTCCGCGTCGAAGGCGGCCAGGGTGGCCTCCGGCATCCGGAAATATCCCCGGGTGGCAACGTTCGGCCCGCGGGCGAGGATCTCCCCGTCAGGGGCGATCCGGAGCTCGACGCCCGGCACCGGGAGACCCACCGAGCCGAACTTGAAGTTGTCGGCCCGGTTGGAGGTGAGGATCGGGCACGTCTCGGTGAGGCCGTACCCCTCGAGGAGCAGGATCCCCGCCGCGTGGAAGAACTCCGCAATGTCCCGCGGGAGCGGCGCCCCCCCCGACCCCGCGAGGCGGAGGCGCCCGCCCAGCGCGGCGTGAAGCTTCGAGAAGACGAGCGCCTGGGCGATCCGCCGCCGGAGGGCGAGCCCGAGCGGAATCGGCTGCCGCTGCTGCTGGCGGCGGCTCACCTCCCGGCCAACCCCGAGCGCCCACCGGAAGATCTTCCGCTTCAGGGGCGGGCCCGCCTCCACCCCGGCGAGGACCCGCGCGTAGACCTTCTCGTACACCCGCGGCACGCTGAAGATGAAGTGGGGGCGGACCTCCCTGAGGTTGTCGGCCACCTTGTCGAGGCTCTCGGCGAACGCCGTCGTGAACCCCAGCGCGATCCCGATGAACGATTCCATCCGCGCGTAGGAGTGCGCGAGGGGCAAAAACAGGAGGTGCACGTCACCCTCCGCCCCGCCGAGCGTCTGCGCCAACGCCCGGAGCGCGGCGACGTGGTTGCCGTGGGTTTGCACGACGCCCTTCGGCGGCCCCGTCGTGCCCGACGTGTAGACGATCGACGCCACATCGGCGGCGGTGAGGGACGCGACCCGGTCGGCGAGCGTCGACTTCAGCCGCTCGGCGCCCTCACGACCGAGGCGTCGGAGCGCCTCCCACCCGAGCGTGCCGCCGTTGCCCCGCCGCCCGTCGCCGCCGGCCATCACCACGACCTGCTCGAGCCCGCCCATCTTGCCGCGGACCTCGAGGACTCTCGCCTCCTGGCCGCGATCCTCGACGATCAGCGTCTTGGCGCCGGAGTCGTTCACGATGTAGGCGACGAAGTCCGGCGGGTACGAGGGATAAATCGGGATCGTGACGCAACCGGCCGAGAAGATTGCGAAGTCCGCCTGGACCCACTCGGCCCGACTCGTCGAGAGGAGCGCCACGGCGTCGCCACGCTGGCGGCCAAGCGCGATCAGACCGAGCGCCAGCTCGCGGACGACCTCGCCCAACTGCCGCCACGTGAGCGACTCCCAGCCTCCGTCCCGCTTAAACTGCTGGGCGGGCCGGTCACCACCGCGCGCGACCCGACTCCAGAAGAGCTGCGCCAGCGTGTCGTCCGCCATCGCCGCCTCCCCCTTCCCTATCCGCGTCGGCGCCGGAAGCTCCGTGTGAGTGTACGGGGAGCGCCCTAACGCGGTGCGCAAAACAACTTGACAAGACATAACGCGTCGCGTTATCCTCGCTCCCGAGACGCTTGGAAACGCCCAGGAACCCGACGAAAGCGAAGGAGAGGCATATGCAGGACCAGACGAAGTCACTCGAAACGTTCGCCCAGTTCGCCGGCAAGGCTCTCGAGACCCTGACCGTGTGGGCCGACGCGAACCAGCGCGTCGTGCGGGAGCTCGTCGGCTTGTCCGCCGCGACGGCCACGGAGAGCGCTCGCCTCTATGCCGAGCTGCAGTCGAGCACGGTCGAGGCAGTCCGCGAGAGCCAGGCGTACTGGCTCAAGCGGCAGACCGACGGGCCCGAGATCCCGAAGGACCCCGTCCTCTGGTACCAGAAGGGGCTTGCGGAGACGATCGAGGGCACCCAGAAAGCCGTCCGCTTCATCGAGGGAGGCGCTCAGGCCGCGGCCAGGAGCGCCGAGCAACTCCAGGCGACGGCCGAGCAGACCGGCAAGGAGATCCAGGCCACCCTCTCCGGGCTCTCCGCTCGGATGCAGGAGATCTTCGCGGCCGCCTGAACACGACCGGACCCGCTGGGGGAGCGGCCCGGCCGACGGCCGGGCCGCTCGTGCCTACTTGCGCTTTTCCAGCCGCTCCTCGAGCGCCTTGACCTTCTGCCGCAGGAGGTCAACCTCGTCCCGGAGGTCCCCCTCCGCGGGCGGCGCCTCCTCGCGTCGCTCGTTACGGGCCGACGGCGCGGGCCCCCAGCCGGAGCGGGCCGCCCATTCCCGGAAGACCCGATCCATCTCCCGCTGGCTCCCAACGAGCCCCTCCAGGCTCGACTTCATCGACTTCTGGACGAAGTCCTGCCAGGTGTCGCCGTACTTGATGAGCTGGTGCAGGAACGCCGACGGCAACGCCGCCCGGCGGTTCCGCTCGTTCTCAAGGATGATCTGGGCGAGCGTGACCGACGTCAGGTCCTCGCCCGTGGCGGCGTCGACCACCGCGATCTCGCGACCGGCACGGATCATCTCCTCGATCTCCTCGAGGGTCACGTAGCGGCTTTCCTGCGTGTCGTAGAGCTTGCG
Source organism: Candidatus Rokuibacteriota bacterium (assembly GCA_003221455.1). GTDB lineage: Bacteria > Methylomirabilota > Methylomirabilia > Rokubacteriales > CSP1-6 > AR9. The sequence continues at coordinate 7,583 of QHRX01000158.1, read as the reverse complement.
GTTCGAGTACCGCTTGATGACGTAGCCCATGGACGTCCGTATCGGAGTCTAACACCGTGCGTCAAGCCCGACAAGGCTCCGCGTGCTAGACTTGCGCCTCGTCCCGCGAGGGCGGAAGAGAGAAGCGGAAGAGAGAGAAGGAGTCAGCGATGAAACTCACGGGTCGAACGGCGTTGGTGACGGGTGCGTCGCGTGGAATCGGGCGGGCGATCGCGATCGGGCTGGCCGAGGAGGGCGCAGACGTCGCCGTCAACTACGTGTCGAACGAAGTCGCCGCCCAGGAAGTCTTCGACCAGATCGCGAAGCTCGGGCGCCGGGGTGTCCTCGCCCGCGCCGACGTCGGCGATTATCCCGACACATACCGGATGGCGCAGCAGGTGCTGAAAGAGTTCGGTCACCTGGACATCCTCGTCAACAACGCGGGCGTCAACGACGACAAGACGTTCGTCAAGATGGACCACGCGGCCTGGCGCAAGGTCCTCTCGGTCAACCTCGACGGCGTGTTCAACTGCACGAAGGTCTTCGTGGAGCAGATGATCGGCCGGCAGTTCGGGCGGGTCGTGAACATCACCTCGGTGATCGGTCAGATCGGCAACTTCGGCCAGGCCAACTACGCGGCCTCGAAGGCGGGCGTGGCCGCCTTCACCAAGTCCCTGGCCAAGGAGCTCGCGGGCAAGGGCATCACGGTCAACGCGATCGCCCCCGGCTTCGTGGAAACGGACATGGTGATGGCGATCCCCGAGAAGGTGCAGGCCCGCCTGCTCCAGCAGATTCCGCTCGGGCGATTCGCCCGGGCGGAGGAGGTCGCGCGCGCCGTCGTCTACATCGTCTCGGCCGACGGCGATTACATCACCGGCGCCGAGCTCTCCATCAACGGCGGACTATTGATGTAGCTCCGACAGGTCCTTGCCGGAGAGCAGCGACCGCGCGAGGCGCGCCCACGCGGCCACGGCGCGGGCGCCGACCGAGCAGGGCGTGAGGGCCCGCGGCACGACCGTCCGCGCCCGCTCCTCGTACGGGACCGGCTGCCGCGAGGGCAGCACCCACGCCTCGCCGACCAGAACCTCCTCGCCGCGCTGATTGGTGCACACCGTCTTCAGGCGGACGCGGTTCCGGCCGCGGAGCAGCTCGGCGACTTCGACCCGGGCCGTGATCGTGTCGCCCGCCCTCACCGGCTTCAGGAACGCGAGGTCCTGGGAGAGGTAGATCGCGCCCGGACCGGGTAGCCGGGTCCCGATCACGGCCGAGATCATGCCGGCGGTGAAGATACCGGGGGCGATCGGCGTCTTGAACGGCGTCGTGGCGGCATACGCGGGGTCGGAGTGGAGCGGGTTGTGGTCGCCGACGGCGTCGACGAAGCTCGCGACGTCGGCCGGGTCGACCGCTCGCGTCAGCTCAGCGTGATCCCCCTCGTGCAGTTCGGCGATCGTCTTGCCGGTCATTGGGGTTCCCTGCCGTCGCGGCGCCTGAGCAGCGCGGCCATGCCGTCTTCGAGGCGCTCGAGCCGGTCGTCCACCTCGGCGAGCTGGCGAGCGACGCCGACGACCTGGGCGCGCGAGGGCAGCCCGAGCGCCTGGAGCAGGGTCTCGGCGGACTCCTCGCCCGCCTTCTTGACCGGGCCCTGAGCCTGGAGCCACCGGTCCAGATACGAGCCGAGCGTCTGGGCGAACGCCTCCGTGCCCATGGCTTGACCGAGCGCCTTCGACCACGCCTCGATCCATTGGTCCAGGAACTGCTTCCACTGCCCGAACAGGTCCGGGGACGCCGGCCCTTGGCTCATGATCCGCGACCAGCCGGCCACCCCCTGGTCCATCAGCGGGCGCCAGAACGCGGCGGGGTCAGGCGCGCCCCGCCCCGGCCCCGCCGCCATCATTCTGGCCCAGGCCTGGGTTCCCTCCTCGATCTGCCGCTTCCAGAGGTCGAAGAGCTCTTGGCTGGCCGCGCTCGGGTCCATTCGGGTCTCCTCCCTTCCTATCGTAGCGCCGATGACGCTCTGCGCCAAGCCGGGTCAGGAGCGACGGGCGAGCCAGTCGGAGACCTTCGGCCAGCAGTGGGCCGCCGCGCCACGACCGGCGATCAGCGAGATGTGCCCGCCGGGAAGCTCGACGTATTCCTTGTCGCGGCTGCCGACGTGCTCGAGCAGCGCCTTCACGCACTCGGGCGGCGCGATGTAGTCTTCGCGGGCGCCGACCACGAACACGGGACAGGTGATGCGGCCGAGCTGGACCGGGCGTCCGCCCATCCGGAGCTCGCCCCGGACCAGCTGGTTCTGCTGGTAGAAGTCGCCGACCCAGTGGCGGAAGAACTCGGCCGGGAAGGCGACGTAGTCGTTGGCCCACTTGTTGAGGGCGGCGAAGCCCTCCAGGTACTTGTCGTTCCACAGGTTCCACCAGAGGTTGAGGCTCGTGGAGAGGTCCATCGTCGGCTTGAGCAGCTTAAAGCCGGCACGGACCAGGTCGGCGGGGATCGCGCCGACCACGTCGACGAAGCGGTCGACGTTGAAGAAGCGCCTGTCGAGCCAGAGGGCGAAGAGGCCGGCCTTGGCGAAATCGATCGGCCCCGCCATGTTGATGAAATTCTTGACGGGGACCTCCGGGTACGTGGCCACGAACGAGGCGACGAGGGGCGCGCCCATGCAGTAGCCGAGCACGGAGAGCCCGGCGGCCCCGGATGACTCGAGCGCCTTCGCGGCCATCCGCGGCAGGATGCGGGTCACGCAGTCCTCCACCGTCAACTGGTTGTCTTCCGGGCCGAACGTGCCCCAGTCGAGGAGGTAGAAGTCGAACCCCTGCGCCGTCATGTACTCGATAAAGCTCCCGCCCGGAAGCAGGTCGAAGATGTACGGGCGCGAGATCCCGAGGTTCGGAACGAAGAGGAGCGGGGTCCGGTAGGTCGGCGCGGACCCGTAGCGGTAGAGCCGCGCCTTGTTCTTCCGGTAGACCTCCTGGCGGGGCGTCGGGCCGGTCCGTGGCTCGACGGGGTCGAGCATCAGCCGCGCGAAGTTCGTCATCCGGAGCCGGGCCCGCTCGATTTCGTCCGTCCAGCGCGTCAGGACCTCCGGCGCCGGCGGCGGCGCCGCGTATCCCTGGGTGAAGCGCTCCACGACGTCAGCGAACCGTTCCTGCCCCATGCGGAGCGTCCTCCTGCCGGCGGTGGGCCGGCCTACCCGGTTTGGAAGAGCGAGCCGAGCTTCATCGCGAGGCCCATGTCGCCCTTGAGTTTCAGCTTCCCCGACATGAAGAGCATCTGGCCCGAGGCCTTGCCCGAGAGCATGTCGAGCCAGTCCGGCCCCGACATTTGCAGCGTCAGGTTGGGGTTCGGCGCCGACCCCGCGGAGACCTGGCATGCCCCGTCCTTGATGACGGCGTTCCAGGTCCCGCCGCCCTCGCCGCTGATGTCGTACTGGATCACGGCGCTGGTCCCGGTCGCCTTGTCCGCCCGAAACCGGCTCGCCATCATGTCGAAGGTCTCTTTCACTGTCGGCATCGCCTGCCTCCTCGGTGGGTCAGAAGGTGAACAGATCCATTCCGCCGGTGACGGTCAGGACCGCCCCCGTGATGTAGCGGGCGCGCTCGGAGCAGAGGAAGGCGATCGCGTTCGCGACATCCTCGGGCTGGCCCTCGCGCTGCATCGCGACGCGCTTGACCATCCGGTCGTAGAGCGGGCTCAGGCCAGCGTTGGGCCCGATGATCCCGGGGGCGATCACGTTCGCGGTGACGTTCTGGCGCGCCCCCTCCAGCGCCACCGAGCGGGCGAACCCGATCACCCCCATCTTCGTGGTGGCGTAGGCGGTCTGGCCGAAGCCGCCCATGAGCCCCGCGATCGACGCCATGCAGATAACGCGGCCCCACCGGCGCTCCCGCATGCCGGGGAAGACCGCCCGCGTCACGTTGTAGGTACCGGTGAGGTTGATGGCCAGGTTGAGGTCCCAGTCCTCATCCTTCATGTCCTTGAGCTGGGCCACCGTGTAGATGAAGCCGGCGTTGTTGACGCAGATATCGACGGGCCCGAGCTCGCGCTCGATCCGGCCGGTGACGGCCGCCACCTGCCCGCGATCGGTGATGTCGCACGCGTAGGCCCGCGCCCCGCCTCCGATCTCCTGCGCCGCCTCGAGGGCGCCCTCGGCGTTGAGGTCGAGAATCGCGACCCGGCACCCCTCGGCGGTGAGCGCCTGGGCGTCCGCCCGCCCGAGGCTGCGGGCCGCTCCCGTGACGAGGGCGACCTTGCCCGCGATTCCCAGGTCCATCGACTCAGCGTCCCTTGAAGTCGGGCTCGCGCTTCTGGAAGAAGGCCTGGATACCCTCGGCCGCGTCCTGTGTCGCCAGCGCCTCGAGGAAGGCGCGAGTCTCCGCGTCGAGGCCGCGCTCGATGTCGGCGGTGTTGAGGCCGTCGTCGACCGCCTGGATGATCAGCCGCACGGCGACGGGCGGGCGCTTGGCGATCTGGCGGGCGAGGGCCCTCGCCTCGTTCAGCGTCTCGCCCTCCCGAGCGAGGCGGTTCACGAGACCGAGAGCCAGGCACTCGGCGGCCGGGATCTGGGTGCCGAGGATCATGAACTCGAGCGCCTTCGCGCGCCCGATCAGCCGGGGCAGCCGCTGGGTCCCCCCGTAGCCGGGGAGGATCCCGAGGTTTGACTCGGTCTGGCCCATCCGCGCCGTCTCCTTCAGGATCCGGAGATGGCAGGCCATGGCGATCTCGCAGCCGCCGCCGAGCGCGTGGCCGTTCAGGGCGGCGATGACCGGCTTCGGGAAGCGCTCGATCCGGCGCAGCACGCCGTTGCCGAACCTGATGAAGTCGGCGACGGTGCCGCTGGCGAACGCCGAGCCGAGGTCGGCGCCGGCGCAGAAGATCCGGTCGCCCGCGCCGGTCACGATAACCGAGCGCACGGCGGGATCGGCCGCGAGCCCGGCGAACGCGGCGTCGAGGTCGTGCACCAGCTGCTCGCTGATCGCGTTGGCCGGCGGGCGATTGAGGGTGACGATGGCGAAGCTCTCCTCGCGGGCGACGAGCAGGGTCTCGTACGCCATCAGCGCGCGACCCCGTTGAGGACGACGTCGGCGAGGGCGTCCGCCGTGTCGGCGAGCCGGTAGCGGCGCTTGCCCAGCACCCAGGACGTCGCCACCTGGTCCATCCCGCCGAACAGCATTTTGGTCGCGAGCTTCACCGGGAGGTCGCGCCGGAACAGGCCGGCCGCCATCCCCTCCTCCAGCACGGCGCCGATGAGCGCGAAGTACGCCGTGATCTCGTGGGCGGAGGCGCCGCGGAAGAACTTGTGCCCCTGGCGCAGCTCGACTTGCACGACCTCCGCCAGGTCGGGGTTGTCCTCCAGCATCTTGAGGTGGAGCGCGACGAGGCGCCGGAGCTTGGCGACCGCGTCCGGGAGGTCGGCGATGGCCTCGCGGAGGAACGCCACCCACTCCGCCATCTTTTCGCGGAAGAGCCTGACGAGGATGTCGTCCTTGGTCTTGAAGTAGAGGTAGATCGTGCCGCTCGCCACGCCGGCCTCCCGGGCGATGTCCGAGACGCGGGAGTTGTAGTAGCCATGACGGGCGAACACCCGGACCGCGGCGTCGATGATCTGCTGAGGCTTCTCGGAATCGCGCATGACTGTCCGCTGAACCGCTGTTCATTCTAGTCGCCGGGCGCGCGGCCTGTCAAACGGCGCCCCGCGGTGCTACGATCGGCGCCGTGCGGATCAAGTACCGGATCGGCGTCATGCCCGGCCCCTGGCCCGTGGACGGCGACGGCGTCGGCCTGCTCTGGCGCCTGATCGACCAGTGCGAGCGTTCGGATGTCGACTCGCTGTGGTTCTCCGAGCGCCTCTCCTCGCCCCTCGCCGTGCTCGAGCCGATCACCACGCTGGCCGCCGTGGCCGCCCGCACCCGCCGGCTCAAGTTCGGGCCGAGCGTGCTCGTCCTGCCGTTCCGGGCGCCGGTTCTGGCCGCGCGCGAGCTGGCGATGATCGATTACCTCTCGGCGGGTCGCCTCTTGCCCGCCGTCGGCATCGGGGTCGAGTCCGAGCGGGAGTTCGACGCCGTGGGGGTCGCGTTCAGGGAACGCGGCCGGCGCACCGACGAGGCGATTCGGATCATGCGCCTCTGCTGGGAGGGGGACGAGTTCAGCTTCGCCGGCGACTTCTGGAAGCTCGACCGCGTGCGCGTGCTGCCGACGCCGGTGCAGCGGCCGCTGCCGCTCTGGATCGGCGGCCGGAGTGAGGCCGCGATGCGGCGCGCCGGCCGCCTCGGTGACGGCTGGATCCCCTCGTTCATCACCCCCGCCCAGCTCCGAGACGGCGTGGAGCGGACCCAGGCCTTCGCCCGTGAGGCCGGCCGCGACGTCCCGCTCGATCACTTCGGCACCCTGGTCTACTTCGGCCTCGACCGGGACGCGCGCCGCGCCCGCGCCGCGGCCGAGCCCTACATCCCGAAGGGGAGGGCGGACGACGCGACGCTCGAGGCCTGCACCGCCTTCGGACCGGCCGAGGTCGTCCACACCCGGCTCGAGGAGTACGTGAAGGCGGGGGCGTCGAAGTTCGTGCTCCGACCGATGTGCCCGCCGGACCAGATGCTCGACCAGCTCGCCCAGCTCGCCGAGGCGGTCATTCCCGCGTTCCACTCCCGGTAAGCGCTCGGCCGGGGCGCCGTTTTTTTTGCCGGGCAGACCGTGCCAAAGAGGGCGACCAAGGTGGCGATCAGCATCCCCCGCGACCTCTACCGTGCGGTCGAGGGCGTCCGCCGGAAGAGCGGAAGGAGCCGGAGCGCCCTCGCCCAGGACGCGCTCCGGCATTGGCTCGGGCGTCAGGCGGAGAGCCTCCTGGTCCGGGACTACGAAGCCGGCTACCGGAGGCGGCCGGAGGGGCGACGTGAGGTCGGCGCCGCCGCCGCCGGTCGGCTGTTGTCGATCGAGCGCTGGTGATGCGACGCGGCGAGGTCTGGTGGGCGAAGCTCCCCTCCCCGGCCGGCCGACGCCCGGTCCTCTTGTTGTCGCGCGACGAGGCCGACGTCGTGCGGCAGCTCGTGACGGTCGCGCCGATCACCACTCGTCCAAGACGCATCCCGACCGAGGTCCGCCTCGGAGCGGGCGCGGGGCTTCGCAAGGCCTGCGTCGCCGCGCTCGACACGGTCACCACCATCCCCAAGCAGACCCTCACGAGGCCGATCAGCGTGCTGTCGCCTGAGCGACTCAGGGCGGTCGACCGCGCCCTCAAGTTCGCGCTCGGCCTCAGGCAGTAGTCCGCCCCGCGCCCCCGGGCGGGCCTCAATCGGCCTGGATGATCCCGGCGAGGAGGCTCGGGTCGACGTTGCCGCCGGAGAGGACCACGCCCACCCGGGCGCCCCGCGCGAGGGGGAGCCTTCCCGTGAAGACGGCCGCCGCCGCCACCGCGCCCGTCGGCTCCACGAGGAGCTTGGCGCGGAAGAGGAGGAACCGCGCGGTCTTCACGATGTCGTCGTCCGAGACGAGCAGGATGTCCGAGACGTGGGCGCGGAGGATCGGAAACGTCAGCTCACCAGGGACGAGGTTGCGGACCCCGTCGGCGAGCGTCGGAGGCGGGGGGATCCGCGTGCGCTCCCCCTTCTGGAAGG
>QHRX01000238.1 GCA_003221455.1 Candidatus Rokuibacteriota bacterium | reverse complement strand
CCGACGCGGGCGGAGGTGTCGGACGTCGCCAACGCGATCTTCGACGGCGCCGACGCGATCATGCTGTCGGCGGAGACCGCGACCGGCGGCTACCCGGCCGAGGCGGTCCAGACGATGGCGCGCATCGCCGAGCGCGCCGAGCGGGCGGTCCGGGCGCCCGAGCCCGCGCGTCGCCGCCCGGAGGTCGTCGGCTTCCCGGAGGCGATCTCGGACGCCGCCCGCCACGCCGCGCTCGACCTCGGGGCCAAGGTCATCGTCGCGTTCACGCAGTCGGGGTTCTCGGCGCGGCTCATGTCCCAGGAGCGTCCGGACGTGCCGATCATCGCCCTCACCCCGCGCGTCGAGGTCCAGCGGCGGCTCGGGCTCTCGTGGGGCGTCAGCTCCCGGCTCTGTCGGAAGGTCGAGACGACCGACGAGATGATCGAGGAGGCCGAGGCGACGCTGCTCGGCGACGGAACGGTGTGCGCGGGCGACACCGTCGTGATCATCTCCGGCGCTCCCATGTGGGTGACCGGCACCACCAATCTCCTCAAGCTCCACCGGATCGGCGAACGCCGCTGACCGCGCGCACTCCGCCCGCCGCCGGCGGGACGAGCGTCCTCGGCGACGTGCGGGAGACGGCGGTGGGACGCCGGGCCGTTCTCGGCGCGCGGCGGGGTCGCCGAGGCGGTCGCGAGCGGGGTCGGCATGAGCGTGAGCCTGCCGTGCCGGCGTCCTCCTCCCGGACGGCCCGAGCGGGCGGACTATCGGCCCCCGGGCCGTTGGGATAGGATTCGGTCCGAGCCAGAGCCGCCCACCGCCGTGGGCCGACGGAGAGAACCGCCATGCCCTACCAGTCCATCCTGCTCGAGCGCGCCGGCTCCGTTGCGACGATCACGCTCAACCGGCCCGACGCCTACAACGCGCTGACGCTCCCGCTCGCCCGCGAGCTGTTCCAGGCCGTGCTCGAGGTGGACGAGGATCCCGCCGTCCGCTGCGTCGTCCTCACCGGTGCCGGCAAGGCCTTCTGCGGCGGCGGCGACGTGAAGGACTTCGCCGACAGCCTGCCGAGGGTCGGGATCCTCCTCAAGGAGCTGACGACCTTCATCCACGGCGCGGTCTCGCGCCTGACGCGGAGCCCGAAGCCCGTCCTCGTCGCCGTCAACGGCGTCGCCGCCGGCGGCGGGCTGAGCCTGGCCCTCTCTGGCGACCTCGTCGTCGCCGCCGAGTCCGCCCGCTTCACGATGGCGTACTCGAAGATCGCCGCGCCCCCTGACGGCTCCTCCTCGTACTTCCTGCCGCGCCTGATCGGTCTCCGCCGCGCGCTCGAGCTCTACCTGACGAACCGGGTGCTCTCGGCGCGGGAGGCGCTCGAGTGGGGCCTCGTCACCAAGGTCGTCCCCGACGCCGAGCTGCGGGCGTCGGTGACCGGGCTCGCCGGGGAGCTGGGCCAGGGCCCGACCCTGGCGATCGCCGCCGCCAAGCGCCTCTTCCACCAGTCGACCCACGAGAGCCTCGAGACGCAGATGGAGCTCGAGTCGCAGGCGATCGCGGCCGCGGGGCACACGGAGGACTTCCGCGAAGGCGTCACCGCCTTCGCCGCCAAGCGGACCCCCGCCTTCAAAGGGCGCTGATGCGGATCGGCGCCGTCTTCCCCCAGGTCGAGATCGGTACCGATCCCGCGGCGATCCGCGACTGGGCGCAGGCCGTGGAAGAGCTGGGCTACACGCATATCCTGGCCTTCGACCACGTCCTCGGCGCCAACCCCGACCGGCCCGGCGGCTTCAAGGGGCCGTACACCTACCGCCATCAGTTCCACGAGCCCCTGGTCCTCTTTGGCTTCCTCGCCGCGGTCACCCGGCAGGTCGAGCTCGTCAGCGGCATCCTCATCCTGCCCCAGCGCCAGGCCGCCCTCGTGGCCAAGCAGGCCGCGACGGTGGACGTCCTCTGCGGCGGGCGGCTCCGGCTCGGCGTCGCCGTCGGCTGGAACCCCGTCGAGTTCGACGCCCTCGGCGAGCAGTTCGGAAACCGCGGCCAACGCATCGAGGAGCAGATCGAGGTGCTGCGCGCCCTCTGGACCCGGGAGCTGGTGACGTTCGAGGGCCGTTGGCACCGGATTCCCGACGCCGGAATCAACCCGCTCCCGGTGCAGCGGCCGATTCCGGTGTGGATGGGGGGTGAGAGCGAGCCCGTCCTGGGTCGGGCGGCGCGCCTGGCCGACGGCTGGTTCCCGCACTTCCGGCCGGGTCCGGCGGCGCAGGCGATCGTGGATCGCCTGCATCGACAGATCAAGGACGTCGGCCGCGAGCCCGCGGCCTTCGGCATCGAAGGCCGCCTCACGCTCGCCCAGGTGCCGCCCGGCGCGTGGGCCGGGGAGCTCGTGGCGTGGCGGGCGATGCGCGGCGTCACCCATCTCTGCGTCCACACGGTGGGACTCGGGCTCAAGACTCCCGACGACCACGTCCAGACGCTCCGGCGCTTCAAGGAGGTGAGCGGCTAGGCCCGGGTGGCATCGCGGCCGTCGGTGAGTGTCAGTAACGGTGTTCCTCGGACAGGCCCCCGTCTCGGCATCGTCGGATTATCCACCGGTTGTGCGGCTGGCATCGCCGTTGCTCTGACTCCCGCTCGAACCATGACTATCCGCACATCCGACACCCGGAAGCGGACCCTCACCACGGGCCAAGTCGCCGCGCGCTGCGAAGTTTCGATCGGCGCCGTGAAGAAGTGGATCCGGCGCGGCAAACTCCGCGCAACGAAGACCCCGGGCGGTCACTTCCGCGTGCTGGCGGACGAGTTCGAGCGGTTCCGGGCGGCGTATCGCTTCCCGCCGGCCACGCCGGGCCCGAAGCGGCCGGCCGCGAGAGGAGGCGGCCGGGCGGGGCGGATGGCGGAGACCGCGCCGACGGGCCCGGAGCCCGAGTGGACGCCGGAACTCGCGCAGGCCGGCGACCTCGTCGTCCGGACCGTGCTCCGGCTCCTCCACGCCCGGCGCGCGGCGCTCGAGCGGCTCGACCGCCCGTCGGGGCGGCTCGTCATCGTGGCCGCCGCCGGAGACGGCGACACGGGGTCCTGGATCGGCAAGGCGTTTCCCTCGAATCACGGGCTCACGGGCCGAGCCGTCGCCGAGCGGCGGCTGATCTGCTCCCCCGACCTCCTCACCGACCCGACGCTCATGCTCCCGTCGGGGGTCGTCGAGAGTCTCGCGGGGGACGACTGTCGGTCGGCGGTCGCGGTCCCCTTGATGTCGGGCGGCGAGGTCCTCGGCGGACTCTTCCTCGGCGACCTGGGAGGGCGAGTCTTCCAGGAAGCCGAGCTCGGGCTCCTCGCCGGGTTCGCCGACTGCGCGGCGACGGCGCTCGAGCAGGCGCGCCTCCACGCCGCCGCCCTCGGGCGCGTCCGGCAACTCGCCGGCCTCGTCGACGTGAACCGCACGCTGACCGGCACGCTCGACCCCCCCCGCGTCGCGGCGGCGGTTCTCGAGGCCGCCCAGACCCTGCTCCCGGACTGCGCGGGGCACCTGTGGGAGCTCCTGCCAGGGGAGGACGAGCTGCGCCTGGTCGGAACGCGCGGGCTCCGCGTGGAGCCCGAGAGCCCGAGCCCGCGGCGGCGGCTCGGCGAGGGCCTGGTGGGCAAGGCCGTCCTGACCCGCGCGCCCGTCCTGGCGACGGAGGCACGTCAGGACAGCCGCGCCGGGTACAAGGAGTGGCTCGCCGCCGAGGACGTGGTCTCGGCGATCGCGCTGCCGCTGCTCCACGCCGGCGCGGTCTGGGGTGTCCTCAGCCTCTTCACCCGCGCGCGCCACGAGTTCCTGCCGGACGAGGTGAGCTTGCTCGAGTCCTTCGCGGCCCAGGCCGCCGCCGCCATCGCCAACGCACGGCTGCACGCGGAGACCGTGCGGGGGCGGCGCGAGTCGGAGATCCTGGCCGGCCTGGCCCACGGCATCGGCGCGTCGCTCGACCTCGACACCGTGCTCCAGCGCGTGGCCGAGGCGGCGCGGGAGCTCTGTCGCGCCGACCAGAGCCACATCGCGGTCGCCGACCCGGGCGAGGCCGGGATGGAGGTCCGGTACTGGGCAGGGGCGCGCTCCGAGAGCTGGAAGTTCCGCATCGAGCCGGGCCGCGGGATCGGCGGCCAGGTGCTGACGACGGGCCGGCCATTCCGGACGGACGACTACGCGGCGGATCCGCGGATCACGCGCGACTACCTGGGTCCGGCCCTGGCCGAGGGCGTTGTCTCAGTGCTGGCGGTGCCGATCCAGATCGGCGGGCTGCTCGAGGGGCTCCTCT
>QHRX01000237.1 GCA_003221455.1 Candidatus Rokuibacteriota bacterium | reverse complement strand
CCGCGATGGAAAGCCTTCGCGACCACGCCCTCGTCGTCATCGGGCCGAGCAACCGGGTCGAGTCGACCACGCCCGCTGCCGAGCGCTGGCTCGAGGAGCTGGCGGAGCTGGGACCGCCCGATCCCGCGCGACTACCCCATACAGTCCAGGCGATCGCGAATGAGGCCCGACGGCTCGCGAAGAGCGAGGAGAACTCGGGCCAAAGCCAATCGCGCGCCCGGACCAGACACGGCGAATGGGTGACCCTCCACGCGTCTATCGTTGGCGAGGGCGCCGATCAGAGGGTCATCGTTTTCATCGAGCCGAGCGGTCCCTGGGAGGTCGCGTCGCTCATCCTGCGTGCCTACGGCCTCACGCGCCGCGAAGGAGAACTCGTGCGACTGGTCCTGCACGGGTTCGATACGGAGCAAGCCGCCGACATTCTGAACATCTCGCCCTACACAGTGCAGGACCACCTGAAGTCGATCTTCGCGAAGATCGGCGTCGGAAGCCGCAAGGAGCTCGTGGCGCGCCTCTTCTTCACGCACTACCTTCCGCGAATACAGAGCGGCCTCTTTCTCGGGCCGGATGGCTGGTTCGTGGAGCGGAACGATCAGCTCGTGGTGGGCCCAGAGTCGCGCGCGCGGCTCGGGAGTCAGCGGTAGCCTCAGCCCCACAGGCGCCGGGTGGCGAGGTCGGCGCCTTCCTTCAGCGCGCGGAGCTTGGCCCACAGCACGCTCTCGGCGCACATCTCGGAACCGGCGACCGTGCCGAAGCCGCAGTCGGTCGTCGCCGGGACGCGTCCCCGCTTCTAACCGCATGTCCATCTCGTAGCTCAGCCGCCGGAGCAGTCGCGCGGTTCGAGACAGTGAACTGCGTCACACTGACGCGAGAGTTGCTTCTCGGCGAGCTGTTCGGTCATGAGCGGGACGCGTTCACCGGAGCGGCCGGGCCGCCGAGCCAGGGCAGGGTGGTGGAGGTGGCCCGCGTGGGCGGGCTCCATCACGAATACCTCCGGCGAGGGGCGTGAGCCGATCGGGCGAATAAGTGGAAGGCACAGGCGTCACGCCTGCGGATTCAATCGCCATCAACAAGGTCGGCGACAGGTGCTGGATTCCCGGAACGGCCAGACCGGTTTCGCTGGCGAACCTCGCGCGCCTTGGGCAGCTTTTTCAGGACGTGGTCTCCCGCATGATTCTCCGGACACCAACCACGCTGACCGTCGCCCCGAGTCCGGTCCGGGCAAGTGACTAGATCGCCACGTGGAATCTCTTGCCCTTACTTCATATGCAGCTCGGCAAGCTCGTGTCGTAGCCTGTCCGGTTCCGTCAGGGTGCCCAGCCGAGCGGAGATCTCGAGAGCCCGCTCGAGGTACTCTCGCGCCTGCTCCATGTGCCCCTGACGCCGCAGGAACCGGCCATAGCTGGCGCATGTCAGTGCCAGCTCGGGCTGGGCATTCGTCTCGGTGAGCAAGGCCAGGCTTCGCTCGAAATGTTGCGGCGCCACCGCGGGACCGTCGGTGCTTGAGATCTCGCCCAGCACACGATGCGCAAGCCCCATCCAGCCCCGCATCCCGCAGGGTTCGATGACCTCGAGAAGTTCTTGCAGAGTCTCAGTTGCTAGACTCGGCTGTCCAGCTCGCCAGTACGCCTCCCCCAGGAACGCGGTGAATACCTCGCACATGCGGAAACGGCCACCACGATATCCAGGCACCAGGGGTCGTAAGATCTGAATCGCGCGATCGGCGTCCCCGGCGCGGCAATACACCATGCCGAGCGTTCCTTCTGCCCACGATCTGTCCGCAGTCGTCGGAGCCAGCTCGATCGCTCGCCCGACCACCTCGAGGGCGCGCGGCATGTCCTGCTTGTAGAGCAGCGCCCAGGCCATCGTCCACAGCGCGTGACACATCGCACTACGATCCCCGATATCCTCGCCCGCCCGAAACTCCGTTTCGAACGATTCCTCGGCGCGCCGAAACTGCCCCAGGCACGCGGCGGCCGCCGTCATGGCGCCCAACCCATAGGCGTAAAAGCGGACGCTCGACCTGCGATCCACGGCGCGCTTGATCTCGCCACCGAGAGCGAGGGTTTGCTCGTAGTCGCCAGCATGAACGTGGCTCCACTGCAGGGCGGCATAGACCTCCGTGAGATACTCAACGTTCCCGCTCTGATCGCTCAGCTCGATCGCGCGCCGGGCCCTTGGAATCGCGTGCCCGAAATCGCCAAAGCCACCCTCGCAAAATGCCATCGCGCCGTAGTACGAGCCCAGCAGGGCTAAGTCCTGGATTTCCCTGGCCAGCGGCTCGAATCGCGTCAAGTGCTCGTAGTACGTAGGTAGCTCATACAGCAGCAGCGACATCAGCAACTGATTCGCCAGCAGCGCGATCCGGCGCCGACCGGTACTCGCCGTTGGCGGTAGCGAATCGAGCAAGCGCATCGACTCCAGGAAATAGGTCTTGGCCTCGACCATCGCGTTCATGCGGGTCGCTTTCTGATTGGCCAAATCCAGATACGTCACGGCCTTGTCGGCGTCGGGGCTACGCGAGTAGTGATAGGCCAGAAGCTCCGAAACCTCCTCGAGCCGGTCCGCGTGCAATGTCTCGATCGCTCGGGCGACCCGCTCGTGCAAGACCTCTCGACGCGTGCGCAAGAGGGCGTCGTACACTGCTTGCTGACTGAGCACATGCTTGAAGGAGTACTGTCGCTCAGGCGCGCCGATGGTCACGTAGACGAAGTCCAGTTGTTCCAGCTGCCCGAGCGACTGCTCCAGGGTTAGCGCGTCGCCCGTCACCCGAGCGAGCACGCTGAAGGCGAAGACCCGGCCGATGACCGATGCAATCTTCAGGAGCTCCTTCAGCTCGTCGCTGAGGCGATCGATCCTGGCCAGCACGACGCCTTGAACAGTGGTCGGCAGTTGTAGATCTTTTGCCGACGGCGCCCTCTCGTCGCCAGCACGCACGCCTCGCAGGCCTCTGATCTCGAGCACTGCGCGTGTCAGCTCCTCGAGAAAGAACGGGTTGCCGTCCGCCGTGCTCACGACCACATCGGTCAGCTCTTGTGGCACGATCGCCGCGCCAACGAACCCCTGAACCAGCGCCGCGCTCTCCGCAGCGGACAGCGGCGTCAGGGAGACACTGGACGCGTAAGGCTTGCTGAGGATGGCCCGCACCATCTCGGCGCTACTGGCATCGGGGAGAAGATTCAGCGGAATCCGAACGTGATAGGGTTTCGTCGCCCACGCGTGAAGATACTCCGGGCGATATCCGAGAACCAGCAGCAGGTGCGCATTGGACAGGGCCTCGACGACGGAGCCGACGACCTCCTCGGTGGCCTTGTCGATCCAGTGCACGTCTTCGACGATCAGCACGAGCGGCTGTCGACGCGCGATGTCGAGCACGAGAGTCTTGAGCGCATTCACGGTTCGTGCGCGGATCAGATCAGGCGGCAGCGTCCCGAGAGCCTTGTCCTCGACCTGATAAGCGAGCAGATTGTGCAGGTACGGTTCGATGAGCGGGCGATTGCTGCCAAGGTGCCTCAAGGCCGTACCGATCTGCTGTTTGGCCTGAGGTTCACTGCGGGTACTGTCGAGCGCGAAGTACTCCCTCACGATCTCCACGAACGGTAGATACGAGATGGTGTCGCCATAGACGAAGCAGGAGCCTTCGAGACACAGCCCGTCACCCTGTGCGACATGCTGTTTAAACTCATGAATGAGCCGGCTCTTGCCCAGTCCAGCCTCCCCGACAATGGACACCACGCGGCCGTGCCCCGCTCGCGCTTCCTGCCACGCGCTCAGCAACTGCTCGAACTCGACGTGCCGTCCGACGAGCTGCGTCAGTCCCCTCCGCGCCATGATGTCGAAACGGCTCTTCTCCCTTCTCCGGCCGACCAGCTCGTGAACCAGCACGGCCGCGTCGCGACCCTTGACAGGGAGCAGGCGACCCGGTTTCCACTCGAACGCCTCGGCGGCCACACGATAGGTCGCCTCGCCGACCCACGTCGCGCCGGGTGGCGCCATCTGCTGGAGCCGAGCGGCGATGTTGGTCGTATCGCCCTGCGCGGTGTAGTCCATGCGCAAGTTGTCACCAATCCGGCCTATGACGGCCAAGCCGGTATTGATGCCGATCCGCATCTGAAAGGGAACCGCCCACCGACGTTGGACGGTCTCCCCGTACGCCTCAAGCTCTGCTTGAATCGCCAGCGCGGTTGCCAAAGCGCGTCCCGCATGGTCCTCGTGGGCGATGGGAGCACCGAAGAGAGCCATGACCCCATCTCCGGTGAACTGATTGATCGTGCCTTCATGGCGATGCACGGCACGCGTCAACAATCCAAAACAGCCGTCCATGATGCCGTGGACGGATTCGGGGTCGAGCTTCTCGCTCAACGTGCTGAAGCCGACAACATCGGCGAAAAGCACGGTGACCTGCTTGCGCTCACCCTCGAGGGCGCTTCTGGAGGTGAGGACCTTTTCGGCCAAGTGCTTCGGGGTGTAAGACGAGGGTGACTTGGACAGATCGCTTGTCTCACTCAAGCCGCCGGCGGCTCCGAGCGTCTGCCCACACTTCTTGCAGAAAGTGTGTGATGGAGCGTTGGCCGTCCCGCACCGGGCACAAAAAGCGTCGAGCTTCGCCCCACATGCCGGACAGAAGTCAGCGTCCGACGGGGTCTCCTGCTGACACTGACCGCAGTTCATGAGAAACTCCCACTCGCCGGGCCACGGCTCAGGTCCGCCGATGATAGCGCGGTGGCTGGAGGGTGGTCAACAGACGCGTACGACACAGACGCGTACGAGCTCTTAACCGTCCCAGCCGACGCCAGTCAGGCCAGCGGATAGTCGCGGTTGGATCTACCCGTCACCACCGACAGTGCAGGAGCTCCAGGTTTGCATATCTCCCGTGCCCGGTGTCCTCCCGTGAGCGAGGTGGACGCGCAGTTCCGCGCCGCGGTGCGGGCGGGGGACCTCGAGCGAGCGCTGCCGCTCTTCGTCTCGACCGTCGTCACGGACCAGGACACGGGCGAGCTGGCCGACCAGTTCACCCGGAATCTCCGCCGGCTGCCGTGCGAGAGTCTCCTGAACACCTGGGCGCCCGAGTTCAGCGGGTTCGAACGCTAGCACCGGTGACCCTCAAGGGCCGCGTCCCTGGCGAGCTCTACGAGGTCCTCGCCGCGTACGCGGGGTTACTACCGCGAGGTGCACGGCGAGGCGATCGACCTGTGGCCGCTTCTAGTCCAAATGCTCCGTGGATTCGTGGACGCCGACCGTGAGTTCCACGCATGACGGAGGCAAGCAGGTGAAAGCGCAGGCCGCACGCCGCCGTGGTCCGAAGAGGGGACCGCGATGGAGTCGCGGAATGGGTAGGAACGGGACCCGGGTCG
>QHRX01000236.1 GCA_003221455.1 Candidatus Rokuibacteriota bacterium | reverse complement strand
GCCCGCGCCCTCCACCCGCTCGAGCAGGCCGTCGACGATCTGCCGGATGTGCGGCCGGAGCGCCTCCACCACCCGCGGGGTAAACGCCTTGCTCACGAGGCCCCGGAGCCGCGTGTGGTCCGGCGGGTCGCGGTCCAGCATCGAGACCCCCATCCCCGGCGGCACCTCCACGCCGAAGCGCGCGGCCACGACCCCGGCGATCGCCTCCTTCGCGAGGCGCGGGTCGCGAAGCGCCGCGACCACGTCCTCGTAGCGGGTAAGGACCCAGAAGCCGAGCGGACTGTGATGGACGGGATCCTCGGCGCGCAGGCGGTGGTAGGTCGGATAGGGATCCACTACGAACTCGGGATCCATCGGATTGAAGTCCACGTCAGTGCTGGCCCGCCGGCAATCAATGATATCAGAGGAAGTGAGCTGCTATTGCCTGGTCTCCCTGACACGCAGATACCGCTGAGCTGACGGTCTCCGAGAGCCAACGCTGGAATTCCTGGCGACCGTGTAACGATGAGCGGCGCGACTCCGCCAGCGCCCGTCGCCGGTTGGGCATGGCAGCCAGCGCAGACGTTGACGCCGGGACCGAATTTGGTTCCCGCCGCGCCATTCAGTCGGGGTACTGGACAAGCGCGAACGGGACCGATTTCGGTCCCCGATTGTTTTGACTTATGTCGATGCAATGACGCGTCGGGGGGGCTCGTGCGTCCGGTCGACACGCGCACGTAGGCCGACGGATTTGTGCTGCGCTGTTGATGTGTTCTTGATGTGGTCTCGACCCGACGCTCCTCCTTGGCACCCTCTATGCGTGAGCTCTTCTCTCACGGGAAGACCCCTTCTAGTTATAAGGGCAAACCCGCCGCGAGGCGGGGACGCAAAGCCACGGGTCAGGCCCCGAGCCTGATAGCCGGGTTACCAAAGGAGGGGTGGCAGTCACCCCCAGGAAGCATGGTGGTCTCCCCGAATGGAGGAGACGATCATGTTTTCGAAAACGCCGGCCGCTGCCCGTTGCATCGCGCTCGGCCTTCTCGTCGGCGGAGTCCTCTTGGTGGCAGCCCCGACAGGAGCGGGGGTCCTCGATGCCTCCTGGACTGCTCCTACCACGAATACCGACGGAAGCTCGTTGACGGATCTGGCCTCCTATCGCGTCTACTACGGAACCTCGAGCTCCCCCTGTCCTGGAGCCTCCTTTTTTCAGGTCGCCTCCTCGACGCCAAGTCCTTCGCCGAACCAAACCATCACCGTCAGGCTCACCGGGCTTGCTACGGGGACTCTCTACTACGTTTCGGTCACCGCGGTAGTGACGCGCGGCGCCGAGAGCGCCTGTACGACCTCCGCGAATGCCGTGGCACGACTCGATTTTGCCGTGAACCCAACCGGCACCATGAATTTCGGGAGTGTGAACCTAGGTAGCTCCGCGGATCAAACGTTCACCGTGTCGAACCTCGAACCGGCGACGGGCGGTGGGACAGTCTCTGGGACTGCGTCCGCTCCCGCCCCCTTCAGCATCGTCTCCGGTAGCCCCTTTACCCTGGGCGTGGGGGCGAGCCAAGCCGTGACGGTGCGCTTCAGCCCCACCATGTCCGCGACGGCGACGGTGAATCTCACCTTCGCGGCGGACCGCGACACCACCTCGAGGATCGTGACCGGCAGTGGGACGGATACGACACCGCCCACCGTCGCCATCACCTCGCCCACCTCTAGTTCGACGTACTCCACGGGGAGCTCGCCCCTGACGCTCGGGGGGACGGCGGCGGACCACGTCGGGGTGACTCAGGTGATGTGGGCGAACAGTCGGGGTGGCAGCGGGACGGCGAGTGGGACGACGAGCTGGGCGGCCAGCGGGATCGTTCTTCAGCTCGGGACGAACGTGCTGACGGTCACGGCACGGGACGCCGCGGGCAACACGGCGACGGCAAGCTTGACGGCCACCTTGAGCAACACCGCGCCGCCGACGGTCGCGATTACCGCGCCGACCGCGGGGGCAACGGTGGCGGGCACGGTCACCGTGTCAGCCAGCGCCTCAGCCAACGTGGTGGGAGTCCAGTTTAGACTCGATGGCAACAACCTAGGGGCTGAGGTGGCCAGCCCGCCCTATTCCGTCTCCTGGGGCACGACGACGACGGCCAATGGTACTCACACGCTCACGGCGGTCGGTCGCGATGCCCCGGGGAACACCGCCACATCGGCCCCGGTGAGCGTCAATGTTTCGAACCGCACGATCCGACACAAGAAGCACTAAGGACAGAGGTCGAGCTGCTTCGTCCCGCGCAGGTCGGTCACGTAGAGCCCCAACGGATTGACGTGGATCAACGCTCCGCGCCGTGTTGAAGCCCACTTCGTGCACTTTCGCAGCGGGCGAGACGGTTACGTGTACCAGGTCCCGGACTGGGAACAGTCACATCGGCCGCGTCCTGGCTGAGGAAGCCCAGGTAGAATTGGGAATGGTGGCGGGAATACGGCCGTTCATCACGGCGCTCGCGAGCACCTAGTAGAGCCGCCGGATGAGGAGCGCTCGGTTCCGTTGCGTGGAGGTATGGAGCGATCTGGTGGTCCGCTTCCCGGATTGATCCCAATGGCGGCGAGCGAGTATCATTTGAGCATGGGACGCACGGTGATCTCGGCGCCTGTCCCGACGGTGCAGCGAGTCGCCGCCGAGCTCGGCGTGTCGCCGGCTCGTGTTCGCTGGCTCGAGCGGTTGATGGACGGGATCGCTCACGGCAACGGGATCTCGGTGTCGGGGGCGACCCACGCTCGCTCAGGCCCACGCGCAGCAGCCAGAGCACGGATGAAGAGCGTTTCTCGGCGTCCGTCCAGGCGTTCGCCGCGTTCCCCGCGTTGACACGCCGCGCCGGCTGAGCTCCCCGGGGCCCGGACCCTTCCTCCTTTATGGCGCGACACCGCCGTCCAGGCGGGGGGACCGTGCGGCCTGCCCGCGACAACGCGTTCATCAACCTTCCCTACGATCGGCGCTACGAGGCGACGTACGTCGCCTTCATCGCCGGCCTCAGCGCCTTCGGCCTCATTCCGCGAGCGACCGTTGAAATTCCCGGCAGTGCTCGCCGTCTGGACCGGATCGTCGGCCTGCTTCGTCGCTGCCGGTACTCGTTTCACGACCTGAGTCGAGTCGAAATCGACCGGGGGCCGCCCCCGACGCCCAGGTTCAACATGCCGTTCGAGCTTGGACTCGCCGTCGCTCTCGAAAAAGCGGGGTATCAGCACGACTGGTTCGTCTTCGAGGAGCGGCCCCACCGGATGACGAAGTCCCTGAGCGACCTGAACGGGACTGACCCCTACATCCACGGCGGGCGACCGGAGGGCGTCATGAGGGCCCTGGCGAACGCGTTGGTCCGGATGCGGCATCGTCCGACGGCGTCGCAGCTTCGGGCACTGTACCAGGATCTTCGGGCGGCAGCCGCGGCCCTCAAACGGGATCTTCAGATGGGAACTATGTTCGAGGCGCGGGCGTTCAGAGAGCTGGTCGTGGCGGCTCACGTCAGCGCCCAGAACCGGGTCCCGTCGCTGAGGCGTCGCTCGAGCGCATCAAAACGCGTGCGACGGCCTCATTGAGACAGATCCCGACACCCAGGCTCCAGGCTCGAGGTCGAGATCCTGCTCCCGACGCCGATGGCGGGCACGCGCGTGCACCCGTTCGCAGTGACGTTGAGAACGTCGCCCGGTGAGTGTGACCCGAAACGTGACCGACCTCGCGGGCGATCCGGAGGAGGGTCCGGCACCACACGCACCTCTCCCGACGCACACGGCCCAGGCCGTGGAGCGGATCGCGTCGCGGGCGGCACCGAATTTCCCGGCGCCCGCCCGACATCGTGAGGCGGTTACGGTTTAACGGCAGGATAGCCTTATGCGGCGCTGGGTTGGGCGCTGGGCCGCGTGTTTCCCCGGCTCCCGTCAGAATCCGGCACGTCCATCGTCTCCGCGATTCCCCGCGGCGCCCGGTGCCAACCCTTGGGGCATGTTTTAGGCCGACATGTGTCGAGCACGTCGACCCGCTGGTGCCCCCACCCGGGGGTCCACGGCGCTCGTACCGGAGGGGTGCGGCCCCATCGGCGCGGCCGGGCTCGTCACTGACAAGGGAAGGCGCACTCGTCGAAAGCAGCAGGCTTGCGCACGAGGGGTAGCGGATCGTGCCGCCGGTCACCCGATTGACCCCGGCGGGGGCAGTGAGACAATCAGCCGGGACGGAACGCGGGCATTGCGATACCGAAGCTTGAGTCACCGCTACGCGATGGTGGTGCGCCACGGCCATGCATGGCCGTTCGGCGACATCTGGCACAGCGATCGCTTGCGTCTTCTCGTGCAGCCCCGCTGGCGGCCCGATGCGGATACATACGAGACGGCGACCACGGTTGAGATCGTCGTGGACCTCGCCGGCATCGAGGACGACGGCTTCGAGGTGCAGCTCTTCGAGGACATGGTGGTCGTCGAAGGGCGCCGCCAGCTCCCTTCGTGCCAGGCGGGGGCGGTATACCACGCGGCCAGCATTCGCCAGGGCCCCTTCCAGCTGGAGCTGCCACTGCCGGCTCCCGTAGACCCCGAGCGAGTCGAGGCGCGGTACGATCGCGGCCTGCTCCACATCACGCTGCCCAAGCGTGCGGAGGCCG
>QHRX01000235.1 GCA_003221455.1 Candidatus Rokuibacteriota bacterium | reverse complement strand
CTGTACCTCAAGGCGCTGTTGGCAAACGGTGCGAGGCCTTTGGTGCAAGAGTTAACCAGCCGCCGAAGCCGGCGCTGCACCTGACCGGGGGCCCCGCACTAGGGCTTTCCGTCCCCTCTGAGGGCGCGGACGGAAATGAGTCGCGGCAAACCCAATAAAAATAAGTTGGTGGCCCCAGCGGGATTCGAACCCGCGTCTCGGTCTTGAGAGGGCAACGCCACCGTTTTTGCCGGCGCGCGTTTAGCGATCGGCCGCGATCTCCGCCGTGACAAGATCCCGCACCCACCGATATGAGTCTCTCGCGTCCGGCGGATGGAGACGGCCGTTTCAGCGTATCATCGGCGCGGGCGTCACGAGGGGGGCCATGACCTGTGCTCAGTGCCGGCGCGATAACGAGGCGGACGCCACATTCTGCACCAACTGCGGCGCCCGGCTGGAGAGTCTTTGCCCAAACTGCCAGACGCCAAACGTCACCGCGGCTCGCTTCTGCAAGCGCTGCGGCCAGGCTCTCACGGGATCGGCGCCGGCCGCGCCGCCCAAACCCGCCGAGTTCGCCGCCCCGCGCTCCTATACCCCGAAGCATCTGGCGGAGAAGATCCTCGTGTCGCGGAGCGCGCTCGAGGGCGAGCGAAAGCAGGTGACCGTGCTCTTTGTCGACGTCTCCGGTTTCACCTCCCTCTCGGAACGCCTGGACCCAGAGGACGTCCACCGCCTCATGACACGCGCGTTCGAGTCGATGCTCGCCGAAGTCCACCGCTACGAGGGCACCGTGAACCAGTTCCTCGGCGATGGCATCATGGCGCTCTTCGGTGCTCCCATCGCCCACGAGGACCACGCCCGCCGTGCCCTGCACGCCGCCCTGGGCATCCGAGCCGCCCTCGGCTCCTTTGAGGAGGAATTGCGGGGCCGACGTGGCATCGGCTTCCAGGTCCGGCAGGGCGTGAACACTGGTCTCGTCGTCGTCGGCAGCATCGGCACCGACCTCCGCATGGATTACACCGCGGTCGGTGACACCACCAACGTCGCCGCGCGCCTCCAACAGACCGCCGAGCGCGGGCGCATTCTGATCTCGGACGCGACCCACCGCCTCACCGAGGGCTACTTCCACACTCGCGCCCTCGGTGAACTGCAAGTGAAGGGCAAGGCGGAGCCCATCCGCGGCTTCGAACTCATCGCCGCCAAGGAGGCGCGGACTCGTCTCGACGTCGGCGCCGAGCGTGGCCTCACACCCTACGTCGGCCGCGAGCGGGAGCTCCAGCTCCTCCGTCAGTGCTTCGACAGGGCGAAAGCCGGCCAAGGTCAGGTGGTCTTCATCGCCGGCGAGGCCGGCATCGGCAAGTCTCGCCTCCTCCATGAGTTTCGACGCCAGCTGGCGGATGAGGCGACCTGGCTCGAAGGCCGTTGTATGTCCTTCGGCCAGTCCATCGCGTTTCATCCGATCATCGACATGCTCAAGCGGACCTTTCGGATCGAGGAGGGTGACACTGAAGGCGCCATCGCCCGGAAGGTCGAGCGTGCGGTGACCCTGCTCGGTGAGGATCTCCGGCCGCTCCTGCCCTACCTCTACTATTTGCTGTCGATTGACCCGGGCGATGCGGCCGTCGCGACCATGGACCCGCAGCAACGACGGGGTGAAGTGTTCGATGCCCTGCGTCGCCTGCTTGTGCGCGCCGCCGAGGTGCGTCCGCAGGTGTTGGTGCACGAGGATGTGCACTGGATCGACAAAGCCAGCGAGGAGAGCCTCGTCTTCACCGCCGACAGCGTCCCGACGAGTCGGATTCTCCATATCCTCACGTACCGGCCAGGGTATAAGCACCCCTTCGACGAGCGCAGCTATCACACGCGTATTGCCCTCTCGACGCTCTCACCCGAAGACAGCGTGCACATGGCGCACGCCGTCCTGGGAACGGACAGCCTTCCGGAGGATCTGAGGACCCTCATCGTCCGGAAGGCGGAGGGCAATCCCTTTTTTGTCGAGGAGGTCGTCAAGTCGCTGCAGGAGGTCGGGGCCATTCGGCGCGTGGACGATCGTTACGTCCTCGCAAAGCGTCTCGACGAGATCGTCATTCCCGACACGATTCAGGACGTCATCATGGCGCGGATCGACCGGCTTGCGGATGCGCCCAAGAAGACGCTGCAGCTCGCCTCGGTCATCGGGCGCGAGTTCACCCGCCGCCTCCTCGACCGGATCGGAGACCTCCGTGAGCGAACGGAGGAGTTCCTGCGGGATTTGAAGGCCATCGAGCTGATCTACGAGAAGACACTCTTTCCCGAACTGGCCTATATGTTCAAGCATGCGCTGACCCATGAGGTTGCCTATAACTCGCTCCTTCTGCACCGACGCAAAGAGCTGCACCGCACGATCGCCCAGGCCATCGAGGAGCTGTATGCCGACCGGCTCGCCGAGCACTACGAGGTCCTCGCGTATCACTTCGCGAGGGCCGAAGACACCGGCAAGGCGTTGGAGTATCTCGTGAAGGCTGCGCAGAAAGCCGCCAATGCCTTCGCGAACCGAGAAGCCGTCGTGCTCTATGAGCAGGCGCTGGACGCGTGCCGGCGTCAGGGCGAGGGGGTCGACCTTGCGCTCGTGCTGTCGATCCACCAGGCGATCGCCGGCCTCTACATCGTGTTGAGCGATTTTGAGCGCGCGGAGGTCGCAGGTGAGCACGCCCTCGTCCTGGCGCGCCGGCGGGGTGACGCGGTCAGCGAGGCGTCGGCGCTCGCCACGATGGGCTTCGCCACCGCGCTCGGTCATCAGTTCGATCGCGCCATCGACTACTGCCGCGATGCCATTCGCATCGCCAGTCAGATCGACGCGAAGCCAGTGATCGCCAACGCGTACGTTACGACGAGCCTCGTGCATGCGGTGACAGCCCATCTCGACGAGGGCCGTCGAGAGATGGCGAAGGCGATGGAGATCAGCGAGGCGGCGAACGATATTCCGAATTTCGTCATGGCCAAGAGTTTCGTCGGGCACTTCCTGAACTGGGAAGGGAACTATCTGGAAGCGACGCGTCAGCAGGCAGTCGCCTTGCAGCTGGCTCGTCAGCACCGCCTCGGGTTCCCGCTCTTCTGGGGTTTGTGGCAGTATGGGCTGGCGCTGACCGGTGCCGGACGGTACGACGACGCCGTCACCCTGTTGAACGAAGGCCTCGTCGTATGCGAGAAGGCCGGCGAAGAGATCATGCGCCATCGCATGCTGAATACGCTCGGTTGGCTGTACCTGGAGTGCGGCGATCTGGAGGCCGCCGTCGACTTCAATCGCCGCGGGGCGGAAGCCGCCCGGAAGCGGGGAGACGACGAGACGATCGCCAACCCCGAGCTCAATCTTGGCGACGCCTTCATGGCGAAGGGCGACCTCGTGCTGGCGGCGGAATTTCTTGAGGGCGTGCACGCTCGCGTCCGGAACCCCGCGACGAGCGACTGGATGAAGTGGCGGTACTCGATACACCTGTTCGCCAGCCTTGGGGAGTTGGCACTCGCGCGCGGCGACGGGGACAAAGCCCGTCGGTTCACCGATGAATGTCTGGAGATCGCGAGCCGGATGAATGCCAGACGCTACCTGGTGAAGGGGTGGCGGCTGCGGGGCCAGATCGAGCTGGCCCGGGGCAATGCCGAGGAGGCCGAACAATCGCTGCGGGAGGCGCTGAAGATCGCCCAGCTGATCCAGAACCCGCCTCAGCTCTGGAAGACCCACGCCGCGCTCGGGCAGCTCCACGCCGGCCGAGGCGACCCGGCGGCGGCGCGCCGTGAGTACCAAGCGGCGCGGGCGGTCATTGAGGGCGTCGCCTCCGGTCTCCGGCAGGCCTCATTACGCGCGAGCCTCGAGGCGGGGGCCTCGACCCGGCAGATTTACGCGCAGACGGCAGAGGCGTGACGCCAGCGACGGAACCCGTGTGTGCTCGCGGCCGCGGTTTCTCCAAGTTCGAGCTGGCGAGTCCCGTCGCGATGGGGGCACGACGAAAATACGCGGGGCGTCGCGTCCCCCCACCACCATGACGAACGACGGCGCCCTCCCCCTGGCGCGCTTCACGGTGCTCGACCTGACGCGGGCGCGGGCGGGGCCGACCTGTGTCCGCCAGCTTGCGGACTGGGGCGCGCAGGCGATCAAGATCGAGATGCCCGGTGGGCGCACGGGCGATGGCATGGGCGGCGATCGCCACGGGTTCGACTTCCAGAACCTGCACCGCGGGAAGAAAGCCATCACGCTGAACCTCCGCGCGCCCGACGGGGTGGCCATCTTCAAGCGTCTTGTGCGGGACGCCGACATCGTGGTCGAGAACTACCGTCCGGACGTCAAGCGGCGCCTGGGCATCGACTACGAGAGCCTGCGCCCGATCAATCCGCGCCTGATCTACGGCAGCATCTCCGGCTTCGGGCAGAGTGGGCCGTACGTCGATCGACCCGGGGTCGATCAGATCGCGCAGGGGATGGGCGGACTGATGTCCATTACCGGCATTCCGGGCCAGGGGCCGGTGCGCGTGGGCATTCCCGTTGCCGACCTGTGCGCGGGAATCCTCGTCGCCCAGGGCATCCTCGTCGCGCTCCTCGAACGGGAGGTCACCGGCGAGGGAAAGTGGGTGCACTCTTCGTTGCTGGAGGCGAAGCTGTCCATGCTCGACTTCCAGGCGTCACGCTGGCTGATGAGTGGAGAAATCCCGCCCCAGGCGGGGAACAACCATCCGACGGGGATTCCCACCGGCGTCTTCGAGACGAAGGATGGCCACATCAACATCGCTGCCGCCGGCGACGAGATCTACGACCGGCTCTGCGGCGCCATCGAGCGCCCGGACCTTCGAAGCGACCCGCGATTCGCCACCGCCCAGGCACGGTCCGCCAATCGGGACGTCCTGATGGGTGTCTTGATGCCGGTCACCCGGCAGAGGGCGAGCGCGGAGTGGATCAGGATCCTGAACGACGCGAGCGTACCCTGCGGGCCGATCTATCGGGTCGACGAAGCCTTCGCCGATCCGCAGGTGCGCCATCTGGAAATGGCGCAACCCGTGCACTCGCCGATGCTGGGTGATCTCACGATTCTCGGGCACCCGGTCTCGCATGGGGCGAGGCGTCTGCCGATCCGCAGCGCGGCGCCGGAGCTGGGTCAGGACAACGAGGAGATCCTCACGTCGATCGGCTACACGACGGAGCAGATCGCCGATCTGGCGCAGCGCGGGGTCATCTGATCGTCGCACGCCCGCACCGGCGAACCGCCGTCTCGCCAGCGTCAGACGTCACCGCTCGGCGGTCACCGGGCCTCCCAGTCCTGGGGCCTGAAGCGACGGGCCGTCTCGCGCGTGCGACGGCTCTGCAGCGTAGGGTCGTTAGAGCTGCGACCCGCCCGTCGCATCGATGTATTGGCC
>QHRX01000265.1 GCA_003221455.1 Candidatus Rokuibacteriota bacterium | reverse complement strand
CGGCGGAGCCCCTCGATCGCCGCGAGGGCCGCGAGGTCCCCCGGGGCGGCCTCCGCGAGGCGCTCGATGAGCCGTCCGGGGAGGAGCACCCCGGGATCGAGAGCGAGCCGCTCCGCCGCCGCCGCGCGCCACGCGCGGAGGGCCTGGACTCGGCGGCGCACCGCGGCGGAGACGGCCGGGCGCGGGTGCCGCGGCGGCTGGGGCAGCTGGTCGGCGGGCAGGCCCTCGCCCCGCGCCACCGTCGACAGGATCGCCTCGCCCCAGCGTTCGAGGACGCGGCGCGTACAGCCGGGGATCGCCGCGAGCACGGCGGCGTTGCCGGGTCTCGCCGCGGCGATGTCCCGGAGCGTCTCGTTGCCGAGGATCTTGAACGGCGGGCGGCCGGTCGCGAGCGCCGCGGCCTCGCGGAACGCGTGGAGCTCGCGCAGGATCGCGAGCGCGCGCGGCGGCAGCGCCCGCGCGCCCTTGATGTCGAGGTGCGCGTCGGGATCCCGGAGCCGGACGGGCGGCTCCTGGGCGGCGAGGGCGGCGCATTCCTCGAGCACCCAGGCCTCCCGCGCGACCGCACGCAGCTCCTCCAGCAGGCGCTCCCGGAGCGGGATGAGGTAGCGGACGTCGTCGAGCGCGTACCGCTCCTGCTCGGGCGTCAAGGGCCGCGCCGACCAGTCGTCCTTCTGCCGCGACGGCCCGGGCTCGAGGCCGAGGGAGCGCTGGAGGAGCACCTCCAGCCCGAGCTCGGCCCGGCCGAGGAAGCGCGCCGCGATGTAGGTATCGAACACGAAGGCGAACGCGAAGCCATACCGCCGCTTGAGGGCGGCGAGGTCGTTGTCGCCCGCGTGCACGACCTTCAGCACGCGGGGGTCGGTGAAGACGGCGCCGAGCGGCTGGAGGTCCGCCCCCGCGAGCGGGTCGACGAGGTGGGCCGCGCCACCGGCGTCCGCCACCTGCAGGAGGCAGAGCCGCTCGGGGTAGTGGTGGAGGCTGTCGGCCTCGGTGTCGAGGGCGACCGCGGGGGAACGGCCCAGGCGCCCGGCGAGCTCGGCCACCTCGCCGTCGGCCCGGATCCACAGCGGCAGGGACCCCGTCACGCCCTCTCGACCGGCGGCTGCACGGAGCAAGTGTACCGTGACGCCACCCGCGCTTCACGGGTACAATTCGGCCAGGATGGCCAGCACCGAGGCCCTCGTCCGCGCCAAACCTGGCCGACCGTGGCCGACCATCGTCGGGCTCCTGGCGCGGGACGAGCGGGTCTTCGCCGTCTTGCTCGCGGTCGTCATGGTGGGCGGTCTCGCCACGCTCGGCCTGTTCCCGCTCCGCGCCCGGAGCCGCGTCGACGTCTACTCCCTCGTCATCTGGTTCGCCGCCTACAAGGCCGGGGTGTTCGCGCTCGTGACCGTGAACCCGCGCGCCACGCGCGGCATCTTCATCAGCGCGCTCGCCGTGGACATGCTCCTCGTCTTCGTCCTCCTCTACCTCACCGGCGGGGGCGACAGCGTCTTCTACTTGCTGTTCTTCCCGCTCGTCGCCGTCAATGCCTACTACTTCGGGCCGCGCGCCGGGCTCGTAATGGCCCTGCTGGCGGGCCTGCTCTACGCCGCCGCCGCCGCGCTCGCGCCGCCGTGGGTCGGCTGGACGGCCGTGATCATCGTCTCGGGGCTGGTGGGCCTCCCCGCCTTCGCCCTCGGCCACGTCGCCGAGCGCGAGCGCCGGGCGCGGGCCGAGGTCGAGCGCCTCAACACCGAGCTGATGGGCACCCTGACCCGGCTCCAGGCGGCGCAGGAGGAGCTCCTGGTGGCGGAGCGGATGGCCACCGTCGGCCGCCTGGCGCTGAAGGTCGCCCACGAGGTCCGCAACCCGATCGCCGCCATCGAGCTGAACGCCGAGATGCTCGGGGACATCGTGCGCGACCAGCCCGGCTCCGAGATGGAGGAAGCCTCGTCCCTCGTCGGCGCCATCCGCGACCAGGTGAACACGCTCGACGCGCTGACCGAGGAGTACCTCGCGTTCGCGCGCTTCCCCCGCCCCCACTTCGAGGAGGACTCGATCAACGAGATGGTCGTCGGCCTCGCGGAGTTCATCCGCCCGCTGGCCCAGCGGCAGGGCATCGTGGTCGACGTGAAGACCGACCGGAGCCTGCCGCCGATGGCGATCGACCGCACGCTCCTCCGCCAGGCGGTGCTGAACCTGATCAAGAACGGCCTCGAGTCGCTGGCCCAGGCGGGCGCCCTCACGGTCGCGACCCGCCGGGTCGACGACGCGGTGGAGATCACGGTGAGCGACAGCGGCCCCGGGATCCAGCCGGAGGTCGGCCGCCGGCTCTTCGAGCAGTTCTTCACGACGAAGCCGCAGGGCACGGGACTCGGGCTCTACATCTCGCGCCAGATCGTCGAGGAACACGGCGGCGAGCTCCGCTGGGCGAGCGAGCCCGGCTCGGGCGCGACCTTCACCGTCCACCTGCCGGTCAAGCGGCCGGAGAAGACGGCGTGAGCGAGCCCGCCGGCGCGCCCGTCGCCCCGACCCTCCTCGTCGCCGACGACGATCCGGCCGTGCGCCAGAGCCTCGAGCGCATGCTGACCCGCGAGGGGTACGCCGTGGTCCTGGCCCCCGACGGCCCCGCCGCCCTCGAGCGGCTCCGCGCCGGCGGCGTCGACCTCGTGCTGTCGGACCTCAAGATGCCCGGTCTCACCGGGCTCGAGCTCTTGCGGGAGGTCAAGGCCGTGTCGCCCGACGTGGACGTGATCCTGCTGACGGCGTTCGGCACGGTCGAGGAAGCCGTCAAGGCGATGAAGGACGGCGCCGTCGACTTCCTGACCAAGCCGTTCCAGCGCGCCCAGCTGATCCGGGTCATCCGCAAGGCGCTCGAGCATCGCGAGCTGGTCCAGGAAAACCGCGCCCTCCAGCGGCGGCTCGACGACCTCCTGCGCGAGGGCCACATCATCGGGGCGAGCCCCGCCTTCCGGCGGATGATGACGCTCGTGGACCAGGTGGCCAACAGCTCCGCCACCGTGCTCATCCAGGGCGAGAGCGGGACCGGCAAGGAGCTGATCGCGCGGCGCATTCACGACCGGTCGCCGCGGCGCCAGGGCCCGTTCGTCGCCGTCAACTGCGCGGCGCTGCCCGAGGGGCTGCTCGAGTCCGAGCTCTTCGGCTACGAGAAGGGCGCCTTCACGGGGGCGGCGGGGCGGAAGGAAGGGCGCTTCGAGCTGGCCGACGGCGGCACCCTCTTCCTCGACGAGGTGGCCGACCTCTCGCCGGTCACGCAGCCCAAGATCCTCCGGGTGCTCCAGGAGGGCGAGTTCGAGCGGGTGGGCGGGACCAAGTCCCTCCGCGTCGACGTGCGGGTCGTCACCGCCACCAACCAGGACCTCGCGGTGCTCGTGCGCGAAAAGCGCTTCCGGGAGGACCTCTACTACCGGCTCAACGTCATCACAGTCACCGCCCCGCCGCTCCGCGAGCGTCGCGAAGACGTGGCGGTGCTGGCCCAGCACTTCCTCCGGGTCTACGCCGCCAAGAACAACCGGCACCTCGACGGCTTCACGGACGAGGCGCTCGCCTGCCTGGAGGGCTACGCTTGGCCGGGGAACGTGCGCGAGCTGGAGAACGTGGTCGAGCGCGCCGTCGTCCTCGCGCGCGGGGCCGCGGTGGAGGCCGGCCACCTGCCCGACAACGTCACCGAGCGCCCGGTGGTGCTCGAGGGCCCCGCCGCCGGCGAGCGGCCCGCGGGCGACGGCGCGGCGGCGGGCGAGCGTTTCTTCAAGATCCGGATCGGGGCGTCGCTCGCCGAGATCGAGCAGCGCGTGCTCGAGGAGACGCTCCGGCTCACCGGCGGCAACAAGACCTCGGCCGCCAAGATCCTCGGGATCGATCCCAAGACC
>QHRX01000157.1 GCA_003221455.1 Candidatus Rokuibacteriota bacterium | reverse complement strand
TTCACCACGAGGCGGCGGATCCGCGTCAGCTCGCGGCCGCCCACGGGCGCCCCAGGAGGTGCGCGTCGATCACGCGGATCAGCTCGGGGATGCCCCGACCGGTGACGGCCGAGACCGCCACCAGCGGCAGGCCCCGTCGCTCGCACAGCTCCCGGACCTCCGACAGCCGCGCCGCCGCCGCCGGGAGGTCGATCTTGTTGGCGACCACGACCTGCGGCCGGGCCGCGAGGGCCGGCGAGTACGCGAGGAGCTCGGCGTCGATCGCGTCTAGGTCCGCGGCGGGGGCGCGCCCGGTCCCCGGATCGAGATCGAGCAGGTGGACGAGCCCACGCGTGCGCTCGGTGTGTCGGAGGAACTGGTGGCCGAGCCCCTTGCCGGAGGCGGCGCCGGGGACGAGCCCCGGCAGGTCGGCGATGACGAAGGTGCGGTCCCCCGGAGCCCGGACGATGCCGAGCACTGGGCTGAGGGTCGTGAACGGGTAGTCGCCGATCTTGGGCTTCGCCGCCGACATATGCGACACGAGCGTCGACTTGCCGGCGTTCGGAAAGCCGATCACGCCCACGTCGGCCAGGAGCTTCAGCTCGAGGTGGATCCAGCGCCCGGGCCCGACGCGGCCGAGATCGGCGCGCCGCGGCGCGCGATTGGTCGAGCTGGCGAAGCGCGCGTTGCCGCGACCGCCCCCGGGGCCGCGGGCGACCAGCAGGCGTTGTCCCGGCTCGGTGAGGTCGCCGAGCCGGACACCCGTGTCGCGCTCGGAGACGACCGTGCCGACCGGCACCTTGACGACGAGGTCCGCGCCCGAAGCCCCGTGCTTGTTCGCGCCCTTGCCGTGCTGTCCGCGCTCGGCCTCGTAGTGGCGCTTGTAGTGGAAGTCGAGCAGCGTGCCGAGGGCGGGGTCAGCTTCGAGCCACGCGCTCCCGCCGTCGCCGCCGTCGCCGCCGTCGGGGCCGCCGCGCGGGACATATTTCTCGGTACGGAAGCTCACGCACCCCGCGCCCCCGTCGCCGGCCTTGACGAAGATGTCAATCTCGTCGATGAACATCGGGAGCGCCGCGGCGCCGCGGCGGGATCAGGCTCGGTCGGCGGCGATGCTCACGTAGCGCGAGTCCCCTCGCCGGCCGAACTTCACGTAGCCGTCGACCTTGGCGAACAGCGTGTCGTCGGATCCGAGGCCGACGTTCAGGCCGGGCTTGAAGCGGGTGCCACGCTGACGAACCAGGATGCTGCCGCCGGTCACGAATTGCCCGCCGAAGCGCTTGACGCCCAGCATCTGGGGATTCGAGTCGCGCCCGTTCCGGGAACTGCCGACGCCCTTCTTGTGGGCCATCGTCCCTACACCTCGATCTTGGTGATGCGGACCGTGGTCGCGATCTGCCGGTGGCCGCGGTTCCTCCGGTAGTTCTTTCGGCGCTTGTACTTGACGATGGTGACCTTACGCCCCTTACGCTCGCCCAGCACCTCGGCCGATACCTTAGCCCGCCTGAGCTCCGCCGGCGCCGCCACCAGCGTGCCGTCCTTGGTCACGAGCAGCACGGAGGTGAACTCGACCGTGCTCCCCTTCGTGACCGCCGGCAGCCGCTCCACCGCGATCACCTGGCCGGGCGAAACCCGGTACTGCTTCCCACCGGTTGCGATCACCGCTTCCATGTCCGCCGAACCTCGCACACCATGAATGACAACGAAACCCTATCTGACCACACCAGCGCGGGCGGCGTCAATCACCCGTTCCGGGATCCGGCGCGCGCGGCGGTTCATGATTCGGAGCAGAGCTCCCGCCGGCGGCCCCCCGCGACGAGTCGGAACGCGTGGCGGAGGAAGCGCAGGAAGCGGAACCCGGCGCGGGAGCGCCACCGTCGGTCGGCGTCGGCCATGCCGAGCGGGAAGAACTGGGCGAGGTGCGCCTGCATCACGACCGGGACTGCTCCGACGTCTCGTTCATGTAGTCGGCCAGCCGCTGCCGCAGGAAGAGGCGGGACCGGTGCACGCGCGACTTGACGGCGGGGAGGCTGATCCCGAGCGTCTCCGCGATCTCCGGGTTCGACAGCCCCTCCATGTCGTGCATGACGAAGGCCGTCCGGTAGTCGGGCGGCAGGCTCTCGATCGCCGTCGTGAGCACCTCCCGGAGCTCCCCCTGCAGCGCGTGCTCGTCCACCCGCGGCGACCAGTCGTCCATCGGCTCGAAGTGCCGTCCCTCCTCGTCGAGCGCGGGCAGGAGCTGCTCCCACGGGAGCTCGTGCTGCCGGCCCTTGCGAGCGCGCAGCTTCTGATACGCGGCGTTCGCGGTGATCCGGTAGAGCCAGCTCCCGAACGCCGCGTCGCCCTTGAACATGTCGATCTTCCGGGCGGCGGTCCAGAGCGCGTCCTGTGCGACCTCCTCGGCGTCCTCGTTGAGCCCCGTGATCCGAATCGCCAGCCGATACACGCGATCCCCGTACGTGTTGACGAGCTGCTCCGCGGCGGCGGGCTCCCCCTGCCGGAGCGCCTGGACCAGCGCCGCGTCCGGATCGACTCGCGCCGCCATCATCGGCCCTCGCCGTACAGCGACAGGTAGTGCTTCATCTCGTCCACGCACTGTTCCATCACCGAAATGTCCTTCCTCACTTTCGTCATCAGCATGGCGCCCTCCAGGGAGGCCACGAGGAACCGCCCCGCGGCCACCGGCTCGCAGCCGCGCGATACCTCCCCGCGCGCCTGCCCCTCCTGGAGCGCCTGGGTCAGTCGCCCCCCCCAGAGCGTGAACAGACCGGAGAGCTTCGCGCGGAAGCCCTCGTGGACATCCGAGAGCTCCGACGCCAGGTTCCCGATCAGGCACCCGCCGACGCAGTTGCGCTCGCGCTCCGCCTCGAGGAGCCGGTCGAGGAAGCACCGGACCTGCCCGAGGCGGTTGGCGTCGGGATCAGCGAAGCACGGGTCGAGCGTGCGCTCCAGAAAGGATCGGATCGCGCGGTCGAGGATCTCGTAGCCTAGGTCCTCCTTGCTCTTGAAGTAGTAGTAAAAGTTGCCTTTTCCGACGGCGCTTTCCCGCAGGACGTCGTCTAGCGACGTCGCCGTGTAACCCTTCACGTGCATGATCCTGGCGGCGGCGGCGATGATCGCCGCCCGAGTGCCCCGGCCTTCCTTGGCCGGCTTGAGCTCGGTAGTCAGTGCCATGTACCAACCAGTCGGTACAGGGATGATACCAGGAGAACTCAGCCTGTCAAATCCGAGGCGAAACAGCCCTCTCCGCCCGGATCTGGGGGCCCCTAAAAGAGCCGAGAGGCTGCCCGAAGCGCCGCCAGAACAAGCGGCGACGGCGCCAGGCCGAGCACGACAACGCCGAGGACGCACACGATGACGCAGAGCGCCATCGTGGGCGCGAGCGGGATCGGCTCCGGGCGGGTCGGCGGGTCGATGTACATGCGGCGGGCGATCACGAGGTAGTAGAAGAGGGCGACGACGGTCAGGATGGCGCCGAGGAGCACGAGCCAGTAAAGGCCCGCCTCGGCGGCGGCCCAGAGGACATAGAGCTTCGCCCAGAAGCCCGCGACGAACGGGATCCCCCCGAGCGAGAGCAGGAAGAGCAGCATGGCGACCGCGAGCAACGGCGAGCGCTGGGCGAGCCCCCGGAACCCGTTCAGGTGCTCGGTGCCTTCGGAGCGGGCGACGACCTCGACGACCAGGAAGGCCCCCATGTTGGCGAATACGTACGCGACGAGATAGAAGAGCACCATCGCGGTGCCCGACGCCGAGACCGCGGCGAGGCCGACCAGCATATAGCCGATGTGGGCGATGCCCGAGTACGCGAGCAGCCGCTTCACGTTCTGCTGCGGGAGCGCCATCAGGTTGCCGCCGACGATCGTCACCGCCGCCAGGGCGGCGATGATCGGCATCCAGAGGGTCACCTGGTCGCCGACGCCCTCCAAGAAGATGCGGAAGAGGGCGACGAAGCCCGCCGCCTTCGGGGCCACGCTGAGCCAGGCGACGAACGGCGTGCTCGCCGCCTCGTAGGTATCAGGAACCCACATATGGAAGGGGAAGGCGGCGATCTTGAAGCCGAAGCCCGCGAGCACCGCCAGGAGTCCGAATACGAGCAGTGGCGGCTGGCCCTCGAGGGCCCGGGCGACGCCTGGCAACGCCGTTGTGGCCGCGGTCCCGTACACGAACGACAGCCCGTAGGCCATGACGGCCGACGACACGGTGCCGACGAGGAAGAACTTCAGCGCGGCTTCCACGGCCTCGGGCTCGCGCTTGCGGAAGCCTGCCAGCGCGTAGAGCGGGATCGACATCAGCTCGAAGGCGACGAACAGGAGGATGAGGTCGCGGGCCGAGGCCAGCACCATCATGCCGAGCAGCGACGACAGCAGCAGCAGATAGTACTCGGTCGCGCGGCGCCGGAAGACCTCGCCCGGCAGCGACAGCGACGCCAAGACCCCGATGAGCGTGCTCCCCAGGAAGAGCCGCTTGGCGAAGCGCGCGAGCCGATCGGACACAAACGCCCCCCCGCCGGCCGAGCCCCAGGGGCGGAGGGTGAACGCGGCGGCTACGAGCACCACGAGGCCGAGCGCGGTGATCGCCCCCGTGCGCCGCCTCCCGCCGTCCCCGCCGATGAGGCCCGCGCCGAGCACGATCAGCATCAGCAGGGCGACGCCGATCTCAAGGGCGAATGGCGTCATTGGTCCCTCAGGTCGCGTCGCCGGCGCGGGCACTCGGCTGAGCCGCGCATCAGGGGAGGAGCCGCAAGAGGACGGGAGCCAAGCCGCTCTCGATGGGGCCGAGCGCGAGCGCCGGCAGCATCCCGAAGAAGACCAGGACGAACGAGAGGAGCGCGAGCGCGACCCACTCCGGGCCCCGCGCATCCGCGAGCGGGGGGAAGTCGGGCGCCGCGGCCGCCCAGAAGATCTGCTTCGCGACGCGCAGGATGTACACCGCCGTCAGGAAGGTGCCGGCCACCGCCGGGAAGAGCCACCACGGGTGCGCCGATCGCCAGGCGCCGAGGAAAGTCATGAACTCGGCCACGAATCCCGCGGTCGCGGGCAGACCGAGCGAGGAGAGGCCCGCGAGGGTGAAGGCGGTGGCGATGCCGGGCATCGCCCGGCCGAACCCGCCCATCCGGGCGATCTCTCGCGAATGCGCCTTCTCGTACACGAGGCCGACCAGCGCGAAGAAGAGCCCGGTCATGATCCCGTGGGCGAACATCTGAAAGAGCGCGCCGCCGAGCCCCGCCTCGGTTAGCGTGGCCGCCCCCAGCATCACGATCCCCATGTGAGAGACCGACGAGTACGCGATGACGTACTTCAGGTCCCGCTGCGCCATCGCCGCCAGGGCCCCGTAGACAATGTTGAGGCAGGCGATCGTCCCGACCAGGGACGCCCACCCGCTGGCGCCGCGGGGGAGCAACTCGATGCCGAGTCGCACGATCCCGTACGCGCCAAGCTTCATCAGGACGCCGGCGTGCAGCATCGAGACCGCGGTGGGCGCCGAGGCATGGCCGTCGGGCGACCAGGTGTGGAGCGGCCAGATCCCCGCCAGGATGCCGAAGCCCACATAGAAGGCGAGGAACACCCAGCGCTGGAGAGCGGGGTCGAACGCCGTCATCTCGGCGTCAAGGAACGAGAAGGAGGCGTTCCCCGCGCTCACGTAGAGCGCGAAGATCCCCACCAGGATGAACGCCGATCCGAAGAGCAAATAGAGCGTCAGCTTCATCGCGGCGTACTCCTTCGTGCCGACGCCGGTGGCGCGGAACGCCCAGGCAAAGAGGCCGCGGGGGCGGACCTCGCCCGACGACCCCCAGATGCCGATCAGGAGGTACATGGGCAGCACGGCCAGCTCGTAGAAGAGGAAGAAGACGAGCAGGTCGAGCGACACGAACACGCCGTACACCCCCGTCACGAGGGCCAGGAGGAGGGCGTAGAACTCCTGGCTCCGCACGGTGACCGTCCAGGACGCGAAGACGCCCGCGACGATGATGATCGACGTGAGGAGCACGAGGAGCACGTTCAGGCCGTCGACGCCGAGCTCGTAGGAGACACCGAGCGACGGCACGAGGGGGAGCTTCTCGTAGAACTGGAAGCCCGCCTCGGGGTCGAAGGCGAGGAAGACGTACACCGATAGTGCGGCCGAGATCGCGGTCGCGGTGGCCGCGATCAGCCGCACGGCGAGCGGACGCTGCCGGGCCGTGAACATGATGAGGAGGGCGCCGACGAAGGGCGCCCACGTGACGATCGAGAGCACCGGCACGGAGGTCATCGCCAGATCTGGCTCGCGATCAGGAGCAGGAGGAAGCCGACGGCGATGCCGTACACGTAGTCCTGCGCCCGCCCGGTCTGGATCCGCCGCAGCCGGTCGCCGGCCCGGAGCGTCCACGCGCTCAGCACGTTCACGAGGCCGTCGACGAGGTAGCGGTCGACCCAGCCGATCAGCCGGGAGAGCCCGAACACGAGACCGCGATAGACCGCGGCGGCCGCGGCATCGAGGCCGTACCGCCGGCGCGCCATGAAGTCGAGGGGGCCGAGCGCCCGCGCGA
This sequence comes from Candidatus Rokuibacteriota bacterium, assembly GCA_003221455.1. GTDB lineage: Bacteria > Methylomirabilota > Methylomirabilia > Rokubacteriales > CSP1-6 > AR9. The sequence goes on along the minus strand of QHRX01000157.1, from coordinate 9,503 downwards.
GCGCCGCGGGGCTCACGAGCCTGAGCTGGTACGTGACGAGCGCGACGCCGATACCGGCGGCGGCGAGGGCCAGCGACACCGCCGGCAGCCAGCGGGGAGCCGACTGCCCCCCCTCGCCCGTGAGCGCGCCGCGGACGCCGATCGCCACCGTGAGGATCGCGAGGATCCAGAGCGGGACCGCCATGACCGCGGGCGCGTCATGCGGATGCCCCCCGGGCTGCCGGTCGCCGAAGAACGCGAGGAAGACGACCCGAAACATGTAGGCCGCGGTGAGCAACGCCGTCAGCGCGAGCATCGCGAAGGGCACGCCGAGGCGGGCGTTCCAGACGGCCGCCAGCACCGCCTCCTTCGAGAAGAAGCCCGACAAGGGCCAGATCCCCGAGAGCGCCAGCGTGCCGACCAGGAACACGGTCCCCGTCTGCGGCAGGGCGTAGAACAGGCGCCCCATCTCACGGATGTCGTTGGTCCCGACGGCGTGGATGACCGCGCCCGCGGCCAGGAAGAGGAGCGCCTTGAACAGGCCGTGCGTGACCAGGTGGAAGAACGCCGCCTGCGGCGCCGCGGCGCCCGCGGCCGCCATCATGTAGCCGAGCTGCGAGACGGTCGAGTACGCGAGCACCCGCTTGATGTCGGTCTCCACGCACGCCATCGTCGCCGCGAGGAGCGCGGTGAACGCACCCACCCAGGCGATCAACCCGAGCACCGGCGGCGTGGCCGCAAACAGGGGGAAGGCGCGGGTCACCATGAACACCCCCGCCGCGACCATGGTCGCCGCGTGGATGAGGGCAGAGACGGGTGTGGGACCTTCCATCGCGTCGGGCAGCCAGATGTGCAGGGGGAACTGGGCGGATTTGCCGACCGCGCCCAAGTAGATCAGGAACATCGTGAGGGAGAGCCCCGCCGGCAGCCGGTGCGCCGCGGCCGCGGCGAAGAGCGCCGTGAAGTCGAAGGTCCCCGTGGCGCGCCAGAGCAAGACGATGCCCGTCACGAACCCCACGTCCCCGAGCCTGGTCGTCCAGAACGCCTTGACGGCAGCCCGCGCCGCGGCCGGGCGGTCGTACCAGAAGCCGATGAGCAGGTATGAGCAGAGCCCCACCAGCTCCCAGAAGATCAGCATCTGGACGAAGTTCGGCGCCAGCACGAGGCCGAGCATGGAGAACGCGAAGAGCGACTGGTAGGTGTAGTAGCGGCCGAGCGACGGCGGCGTCTCCCCCTCCAGGTACGCCCACGAGTAGACCTGGACCAGGAACGCGACCAGCGTGACCAGCACGAGCATGGCCAGACCGACCGGATCGATGTAGAGCCCGACGCTGACGAGCGGGCCGTCCTCGGCGGGGATCCACTCCCATCGGCGGACGACCGTCGCCTCGAGGGGGACGAGCCAGAGCCGGAGCGCGGCCGCCAGCGATCCTCCGATCGCGGCGATGCTGACGAGCGCCGCGCCGCGGCCGTGCCGGCGAAGCGGCGGCGCGAGAGCCAGCAGGAGGAACGCGAGGAAGGGAAGCCCGAGGACCGCCAGGGCCAGCGACGTCATCCTTTGAGGAGGTCGAGGTGATCCGCGTCGACGGTCTTGCGGACGCGAAAGATCGCGATGACGATCGCGAGCCCGACCGCGATCTCCGCCACCGTGATCGCGATCGTGAAGAGCGCAAAGACCATCCCGGCCACGCTCGCGTTGTAGCGCGCGAAGGCGACGAAGTTGATGTTGACCGCGTTCAGCATCAGCTCGATGCCCAGCAGGATGCCGACGGCGTTGCGGCGGGTCGTGACGCCGAACAGCCCGATCGCGAAAACCGCCGCCGCCAGCAGCACGTACATCCGGAGGCCCATCAGTCGTCCGTCCGGGCGAAGTAGAGGGCACCGAGAAGGGCGGCCACGAACAGGACCGCCAGCAACTCGAACGCCATGACGTAGCGGGTGACGAGCGCCTCGCCGAGGGCCGCCGTCAGCGCCCCGGCGAGCGGCGGGCGTTTCACGGGGAGGGATGCCCGCCGCAGGAAGACGCAGACGCTGCCGAGGACGGCGACGGCCAGGAGGGCGCCGGGGACGAGCGAGCGACTCGTCTGCCGGATCCGTTCGCCCACGAGCCGCTCCGTCAGCATGATCGCGAAGACCACGATGGTCACCACGCCGCCCGCGTAGAGCAGGAGCTGGACGCCGAACAGGAACGCGGCGTCGAGCAGCAGGAACACGCCGCCCGTCGCGACGAGGGCGACCGCGAGGTAGAGGACCGAATGGAAGAGGTTCCGCGTGAGGACGACGGCGAGACTGGAGGCCAGCAGGACCGCCGCCAGGCCCCAGAACCCTGCCGCCTCGAGCGTCACGCCTTGACTGCCCTGGGTGGCGCCTGCATGTCCCGGAGCCTGGTGCCCGTCGCCCAAGACGGCTCGTCGGCGAGCCCGAGTTCGTGGAGACGATCTTTGTCGAGCAGCAGCTCGCGACGGTCGGCCGTCGCGAGGTCGACGGTGCGGAGCATGATGATCGCGTCGGTCGGGCAGACCTGGACGCAGAGCTCGCAGTACTCGCAGGCGTAGAGTTCGAGCGTGAAGGTCTTCGCGTAGTTCCGTTTCTCGGCCTTCAGCATCTCGACCGCGATGACCTGCGGCGGGCAGATGTACTCGCAGAGCCGGCAGCCGATGCAGTTCTCCTCGCCGGTTTCCCGATCGTAGGTCAGGGCGAGGACGCCGCGAAACCGCTCCGGGTACACGCGCTTCACGTCCGGGTAGTGGATGGTGACCGGTCGACGCAAGAAGTTCCGCAGCGTCACGCCCATCGTCTTGCCGACGGCCGTGGTGAGCTGGGCCAGCTCGCTCCAGAACGACGCGCCGTTACGCGACACCGCCCCCTCCCTGGTAGGCGACGACGAACGCCGCGGCGAGCAGGAGCATGAGCGTCACCGGCAGGAGGAGTTTCCAGGAGATGGCCAGGATCTGATCGACCCGGATCCGAACGAAGCTCCAGCGCACCCACGTCACCAGCAGGAACACCGCCAGCGCCTTCAGGGTAAACCAGACCGCGCCGAGCCAGCCCGGGCCCGGACCGAGCCAGCCCCCGAGGAACAGGAGCGCGCCGAGGTAGGAGGTGGCGATCACGTGCGCGTACTCGGCAAGCTGGATCAGCGCGAACTTCATGCCGCTGTACTCGACGCGAAAGCCGGCCACGAGCTCGGACTCGGCCTCGAGGATGTCGAACGGCACGCGGTTCTCGGCCGCGAGCATCGCGACCAAATACGCCAGGAACCCGAGTTGTCCGATCACAGGGTAGGCCACGTACCACCCTCCCTGCTGCGCCTCCACGATGCCGCCCAGCCGGAGCGTCCCGCTCAGCACGACCGGAATCAATGCCGCAAAGATGAACGGGAGGTCGTACGAGATGATCTGGTTCACCGCGCGCATCGCGGACAGTAGTGCGTACTTGTTGTTCGAGCCCCAGCCGCCCATGAACAGGCCGACGATCTCAAGCGCGGAGACGGCGAGAAAGAAGAGGAGGCCGATGTTCAGGTCGGCCAGCCCGAGCCCGGGCGCAAATGGGATCGTCCCGAAGACGAGCACGCAGGGGAGGAGAAACGCGAGCGGAGCGAGGTTGTAGACCCACCGGTCGGACATCGCCGGCACCACGTCCTCCTTCATCATGAGCTTGAGCGCGTCCGCGATCGGCTGCAGGAGTCCGTGGGGGCCGACCCGGTACGGTCCGATCCGCGACTGCATGCGGGCGGTGAACTTCCGCTCGAGCAGGGTCACGTAGGTCACGGCCCCGATCACCCCGTTCAGGAGGACGAAGGCGGCGATCAGGTCGCGGACCGCCGGCGCCATTCTCAGCGGTCGACCTCGCCGAAGACCGGGTCGACGGACCCCATGATGGCCACCACATCGGCGACCTTGTGGCCGGGCACGATGTGCGGGAGCACCGCGAGGTTCGAGAAAGAAGCGCCCCGCCACTTCATCCGATAGGGCTTGGCGCTGCCGTCGGCGACGAGGTAACAGCCGACCTCGCCCCGCGGGCCTTCGACCCGCGCGTAGGCCTCGCCCTTCCCGATCCGCACCTGGCCAACCGACTTCACGCCGGGCCTCGAGGAGATCGGCCCCGGAGGCAGGCCCTCGAGCGCTTGGCGCACGATCCCGATCGACTCCCGGAACTCGACCATCCGCACTCGGTACCGGGCCCAGCAGTCGCCTCCGGTCTCGACGGGCACCTTGAAGTCGAAAGCCTCGTACGACGAGTACGGCGCCACGCGCCGGATGTCATAGGCAACGCCGGACCCGCGGATGAGCGGTCCCGAGACCCCGACCTCCTGCGCCAGCTCGCGCGAGATGACGCCGACCCCGCGCGTCCGCGCGAGGAAGAAGGCGTTGCCCTCGAGCATCGCCTCATACTCGTCGATCCGCTTCTCGATGAGGTCGACGGTCGACCGGCAGCGCTCGGCCCACCCGGCGGGCAGATCATAGCGAGTGCCACCGACCTGGTGGAAGCCGTAGAGCAGGCGCGCGCCCGTGAGCGCCTCGAACAGGTCGAGCAGCGTCTCGCGTTCGCGGAAGCAGTAAAGAAAGAGCGTGGCGCCACCGCCGAGCGCGCCCCCCATGTCCATGCACCACGTGCCGAGCCAGAGACAGTGAGACGCGATCCGCTGGAGCTCGGCCGCGATCACTCGCAGGTACTGGGCGCGCTTCGGAACCTCGATCTGGCCGATCTTCTCGGCCGCCAGCACGTACGCCAGCTCGGAGGTCATCGCCGCGACGTAGTCGGTCTTGGACGCGATCGACGGGTACTGGACGTAGGTCAGAGTCTCGCCGAGCTTCTCGTGGCAGCGGTGCAGATAGCCGATCACCGCGTCGACGGCGACGATGGTCTCGCCCTCGAGGGTCAGGATCGCGCGGAAGACCCCGTGGGCGGACGGGTGCTGCGGCCCCATGTTCATCACGAGGCGCTCGTTGCCCGCGTAGCCCAGCTCGATGACCTTGCGCGCTTCCAGGTCGGGCATCGTCGATCAGTCGAGCGGCGAGACCTCGGTGGGCATCAGCACCACGGACTCCATGTGGACGACCAGCGGATAGCCCTTCTTGAGAAACGCCTGCCACTCCGGGTCCTGGACCGTCTTGCTGCGGACCTCGGCGCGATGGTTCAGGTCGTTGTAGGCCCAGAGGTGGACGACCTGGTTGAGCAGGCCAGCTTCCGTCGTCCAGAGCCCGACGATCTTCGAGTACTTCTCGCGGGCGGGCAGGCCGGTCTTGAAGTGCCCGACCCACTCCGGCACCTTGCCGGGTGAGAGCCGATAGCTGCGGAGCTCATACACGTGCTTGCCGCCCCCGAGGGGCCGCGTGAGCGGCACGCTCTCGACCGAGGCCAGGATCTTGTTCTCCTGGGTCAGGATCAGGGGACGGATCTGGGGGACGTACTCCTTCGTCCACGCCGCGTCCTTGGCGAGGGCCTGGCGCAGGCGTTCGCGCTCGTTGAGGTCAGGGTAGCTCCAGAGGTGCACGTATTGGTTGAGCGTGCCGAACTCCGTGGTCCAGGCCCCTTCGAGCTTGCCGTACTTGTCGCCGCGGATCTTCCGTCCCACGTCACGGTTGAGCCGCAGATACTCGGGCTGGGTGCCGGGACTCAGCGTGTACGTCCTGAGCTCGTAGATCATCGCGTTCTCCTATCGGTAGGGTGCGTGGGGGGTGTCGACGGCGTAGGCCTTCCGCAACGGGTGGCCGTCCCAGTCCTGGGCGAGCAGGATCCGGCGGAGATCCGGATGGCCATCGAACGTGATGCCGAACATGTCGTAGCACTCGCGCTCCATCCAGTCCGCTCCCCGGTAGACGTCGGTCAGCGACGGACAGCGAACGGCGTCGGGACCAAGCTTTGTCCGGACCGTGATGTCCAGGTGGTCGTCGAGATTCTCGATCCGGTAGAGCACCTCGAGTCCCTGCTCCTTCCAGTCCACCGCGGTGAGAAAGCTAAAATAGTGGCATCCGAGATCGTGTTTCGCGAACCGGGCGAAGTCGACCCAGCGGTCGAGCGGGACTTCTACGCTGAGGCGTGGCGGCGCGCCGCCCGCGTCCAGGCCGAACCGGTCTCGAACGAGGGCACGCGGGTCGGCCGCCCCCACGGGACCGTCAGTCACCGGGTGGGGTGGGGCGCGGCCGCGAGCCGGTCTGATGGAATTCGGCGACCTGTTCCTGGAGCAGGAGGAGGCCGTACATGAGCGCGTCGGGTGTGGGGGGACAGCCGGGCACGTAGACGTCCACCGGCACGACGCGGTCCACGCCCTTGACGACGTGGTACCCGTGGCGGAACGGTCCGCCCGAGTTCGCGCACGAGCCCATCGAGACAACCCACTTCGGGTCCGCCATCTGACCGTAGATGCGCCTGAGCATCGGCGCCATCTTGATCGTCACCGTGCCCGACACGATCATGAGGTCGGCGTGCCGCGGCGACGCCCAGGGCACCATCCCGAAGCGCTCGACGTCGAAACGCGACGCGAAGGTCGCCATCATCTCGATCGCACAGCAGGCGAGGCCGAAGGTCACCGGCCAGATCGAGGACTTCCGCGCCCAGTTCAGCACCTTGTCGACGGAGGCTGTCACGATCCAGCCGCCGGGAAATTGGTGGACGGTCTCGGCGATCTCGGTCAGCGCGGTGGAGTGCTTATCGTCCTGGGGACGTTCCTGGTGATACCGCTCCCACTCTTGGAGGTCCTTAAACTCCCTCCACACGGGGGGCGGGACCTGCGGGACCGGGGTCTTCACCTCCACTCGAGGAGGCCCTCCCGGTAGGCGTACGCCCAGCCGAGCCCGAGGATGCCGATGAATAGAGCCATCGCCCAGAACGCGGCCGGCCCGACACTGCGCAGCACCAGCGTCCACGGAATCACGAAGACCGCGAGCACGTCGAATACGATGAAGATCAGCGCGACCACGTAGAACCCGACGGGGAACTGGACCCAGGCCTCGCCGATCGGCTCGGTCCCACACTCGTAGTTGGCGAGTTTCACGGGATCCGGCCGGGACGGACGGAGCAGCGCGGAGACCGCCAGGGACACCACGCCGAACGCCAGAATCAGACCCGCGAAGATGGCGATGCCCACGTATTCGGACACCCGTCCACGGCCTCCATCACGAGAACGCTCGACTTCGGAGTATACCACGCGGGTTTGACACGACGGCACGGCGCCCGCGATCAAAAACAGGCCGCGACGCGGCCCGCATGCGTCACCATAGGAATCGCCGATGAGTCCCGGGGGACACGCCATCACGACAGTCGTCGCCGGCGCCGCCGCGGCCTGGATCCATCCCTCGCTCCCGCTGACGATCGGAATCGTGGCCGGCGGCTTTCTGATTGACGTGGATCACGCCGTCGATTACGTCCTCGTGAACCGCCAGACCGATCTCCGGCCGTCGGCGTTCCTCCGCTACTACCTCGAGGGGCAGCCGCGCTACCTCGTCCTGGCGCTGCACTCCTACGAGCTATTCGCGCTGCTGATCGCGCTGGCGTGGTCGCTGCATTCGAGCCTGCTCGGCGGATACGTGGTCGGCGGCCTGATGCACCTCGTCCTGGACATCATCTTCAACGGGGAGTTCCTGCCCGACAGGATCCTTGCCTTCTACAGCTTCGGCTATCGGGCGGCCCGCCGCTTCCGGAGCGTCGCGCTCCACGGCCAGGGGCCGCGCGCCCGCGCCCCGGAGAGCTTCTGGCGGGGGTTCTTCGCCGGTGCGCGGCGCGAGGACCGGAAGACGTGACGGGCGCCAAGGGCACGAACCGGCCGTCGGCGGCGGATTGGTTGTGCTAGGGTCCACGAAGTTGCGCGTGCTCGTCGCTACGGACGACCGGCGTGTCGCCGCGGGCTTCCGGGACCAGTTGCTCGACCTCGGTCACGACCCCGTGGTCGTGTCGAGCGCGGAGGAGGCCCTGCGGGCGCTCGCGACCGACCGGCTCGACGCCATCGTCCTGGACCTTAGCCTGCCCGGCCTCACGGGGCTCGAGGTCCTGCAGCTGCCGCCGGTCCGGGCGCGGGCGATCCCCGTCATTGTCGTCTCGGGCAGGGCCACCGACGGCGCGGCGCGCGATTGCCTGCGGCTCGGCGCCCTCGACTTCATCGCGAAGCCGATCTCGGCGACGCAGCTCGGCGAGACGCTCGGATTCCTCGAGCTCCACGTGCTGAACGCGCAGCTCGCCACGCAGGTGGGGAGCCTCGATCGGCGCCGCTCCGCGCGCGTTCCCTCGGTCTTCGCCGTGCGCCTGACGGGACACACGGGCGCCGAGTGGCTCGGGACGTCGGTGGATCTGAGCCCGTTCGGCGTGCGGGTGCGCTCAGATGTCTCGCTCGCGGCGGGGGCGGCGGTCCGACTCCGCTTCACTCCCCCCGACGGCCCGCCGTCCCTCACCGTGCGGTCGGTGCTGGCGCGGCTCGATCCCGACGGGCAGGCGTTCAACTTCGTGAACCTCACGCGGGCCGAGTTTCAGCGGATCAGCGCGGTCGTTCAGACGCTCTCCAACCGATCCTCGGCGGGGCGGACCTCCGCGCGCTGAGCCGCGCCCCGCGCGCGGGAGGCTCCCTCCCGGGCGGCCGCTTCCCCCTCGGGGCCCTGGGCGATCAACGTCCGGGTCTCGATCGCCAGAGCCCGCGCTGCGCCCGGGTCGTGCGCCGCCACCGCCAAGACTGAGTCGAGAAGCTCTACGAAAGCGCCCACCAAGCGCCGGCGTACGTCGCCGTAACCCTTGACGAGCTGGGCGGCGCGCGCAACTTCGCAGGCAAGGCCGTAGTCGGCCTCCGCGCATCGCGCGACGGCGTCGAGCCACCGGACCATCAGAGCGTGCTCGTGATGGGCGCGGTAGGAGACGAGCCGGAGGGGCCGGAGCCGGGCCAGGAGCCACAGCCGCAGAAAGCCGCTCACGGTCGTCGTCCTGACGTGCTGGCCGAGCGTCGGCCGCCCGTGCGGCCACCGGCGCTCTGCCCACGCCGCGAACCGCCGCACCAGCCGATAAGGCAGGATGCCGTAGATCTCGTCGAGATCGGGCTTCAGGTAGTCGGTGACGACGAGCGGGCCGGCGCCGGGGTGCTCGGCCTCGATCCGCCGGAAGCGCGCCGCGCGCGTCTTGAGGTCGGCCACGCGGATGGCGTCCTCGTACATCATCCACACGGCGAGGTGCCTGGCCGCGATCGTGGAGAGCGTGTAGGGGTCGCGGTCGAGGGCGACGATCGGCTGGAGCCGCTCGAGGAAGCGCCGGGCGTAAGCGCGATCCTGGTAATCTACGAGCCGCCCGAGCGCCTCGCCGACGATCGGCCTCAGCGGCTCGGGAAAGCCCGCGCACTCCTCGGCGAACTCGAGGCGCGCCGCGAGCGCGGTGGCGATCGGCGCGACCCTGGGCGACGCCACCCCTGTCCGCACGATGTCCCCGCCGACCTCGAAGCCCTTGAGGTTGGACGCGACCTGCACGCCCTTCCGCTCGATGGCCTTGCGAAACACCCCGGCGCCGATCGGCAGCACGTCGGCCGCCGCCAGCGCGCCGAGGAGGACGGC
>QHRX01000264.1 GCA_003221455.1 Candidatus Rokuibacteriota bacterium | reverse complement strand
GGCGATCGGGGCCGAGGGCACCCTGACGGTGCGGACCGTCTTTCGGGGCGGCGCCATCGACATCCTGGTCGAGGACACGGGGTGCGGGATGAGCCAGGAGACCCAGTCGCGAATCTTCGACCTGTTCTTCACGACGAAGCCGAACGGCACCGGCCTCGGCATGGGCATCGTGCGCTCCGTGATCGATCAGCACGGCGGTCACATGTCGATCGACAGCGCGCCCGGCAAGGGGACGCGCGTCCGGCTGCACCTGCCGGCGGGGAGGGCGGCCTGACATGGTGACGTGGGTGAGCCGGCCGTGAGGCACGCGCGCGTCCTGGTCGTGGACGACGAGCCGACGATCGCCGACGGGCTCCGGATGGTGCTCTCGGCCGACGGCTACGCCGTCCGCGTCGCGGGCACCCTGGCGTCGGCCCTCGGCGAGCAGGCCGACCACGACTTCGATCTCGCCGTCGTCGACATGGTCCTGCCCGACGGCGACGGCCTCTCCTTGCTGAAGGAGCTAAAGTCCCGGGACCCCTCGCTCGAGATCATCGTCGTCACCGCGCACAGCTCCGTGCCCAAGGCGGTCGAGGCGATCAAGGCCGGGGCCTTCTACTTCGTCGGCAAGCCCTTCGACCCGGACGAGCTGCTGGCGCTGGCGAGCAAGGCGCTCGAGCGGCGCCGGCTCGTCGCCGAGACCTCCGACCTCCGCCGCCGGTTGGTCGAGCAGGCCGCGGACGGGCAGATCATCGGCAGCGCGCCGTCGATGCAGCGAGTCTTCGAGCTCGTCGAGTCGGTGGCGACCTCCGACGCCAGCGTGCTGATCGTCGGCGAGAGCGGCACCGGCAAAGAGCTGGTGGCCAACGCCATCCATGACAAGAGCGCCCGCCGGGACGGGCCGTGGGTAAAGATCAACTGCGCGGCCCTGCCCAAGGACCTCATCGAATCCGAGCTGTTCGGCCACGTCAAGGGCGCCTTCACCGGGGCCACGACCGACAAGGCGGGCCTGCTCGAGGAGGCGAACCGCGGCTCGCTCCTGCTCGACGAGATCACCGAGATGCCCATCGACCTCCAGGCCAAGCTCTTGCGCGTGCTGGAGGACCGGACGTTCCGGCGGATCGGCGGCGCGAAGTCGATCTCGAGCGACTTTCGCCTGATCTCGTCGACCAACCGCGACTCAATCCTGGCGGCCAAGGAGGGCCACCTGCGGCAGGACCTCTACTTCCGCATCAACACCGTGACGATCACCATCCCACCCTTGCGGGAGCGCGCCGAGGACATCCCGGTGCTGGTCCGGGCCTTCCTCGAGCGCTACCGGTCGAAACACGGGCGACCCGTGGAGGGCATCGCCCCCGACGCCTACCGCCAGCTCCTGGCCAACGGCTGGCCCGGCAACGTGCGGGAGCTCCAGCACGCCGTCGAGCACGCGGTCCTCGTCGCGCGCGGCCGGGAGATTACCGTCTCGGACCTGCCCGAGACGACCCAGGGCGGCCAGGCCGTCGTGGCCAAGGCCGTGCCGACGGGCTCCCTCGAGGAGATCGAGCGCGCGTCGATCCTGCGGGCCTTGGAGTCGACGGGCTGGAACAAGCAGGCCGCGGCCGCGCTCCTCGGGCTCCGCCGGCCGACGCTCTACTCGAAGATGCGCAAGCACGACATCCCCCAGCGCCGCGCCTGACGGCGTCGGGCCCTCGGACAGCCCGTCATCAGCCCGACGGGCCGGCCTCCGCTACCGATCTGTAACTATTTGATCTGGCTCGCCTGCTCCGGCGGCAGCGTTCTTGCTCTTTGCCTCAATCTGATGATCCGTGACAACGCCGAGCGCCGGAGGCTCCTCGTGATCGACGACGATCCCGCCTGGCGATCGCTCTACCGGCTCGAGTTCGGCGACCGGTTCGAGGTCGTGGAGGCGTCGGACGGGCGCGAGGGGCTCGCCCAGCTCGAGGCGGCGGTGCCGGACCTCGTGATCCTCGACCTCAACATGCCGCGGATGGACGGCGCGGGGTTCCTGGCCTGCCTGGACACCCGCGGGGTGAGCACGCCGGTCATCGTCTGCTCCGCCCTGGAATCCGAGGCGCGACGGCTGGCCGGTCCGACCGTCCGCGTCGTGCCCAAGTCGCCCGACCTCACCGAGCTGAGCCTCGCCATCGTGAACCTCGCCCCCGCCGGGCGCTGACCGGAACTGCCGGCAGGACGAGCATCACGGGCCCCCTGCCCAATTCGTAGGCACCCCCTCTCCCGTCTCGATTCCTGCCGCGCTTCGCAAACTCCTGAATGGCAATGTTTTCGATAGAATTGGGGACCGGCATGCGCGTTGCTTAGCGATTCCGGGCCCGGAGGGGCAGATGAAGAAAATCGAGGCGATCATCAAGCCGTTCAAGCTCGACGACGTGAAGGAGGCGCTGACCGGCATCGGCGTCGTCGGGATGACCGTGTCCGAGGTCCGCGGGTTCGGGCGTCAGAAGGGGCACACCGAACTCTATCGCGGCGGTGAGTACACGATCGACTTCCTCCCCAAGATCAAGATCGAGGTGGTCGTGCCCGACCCGATGGTCGCGAAGGTCGTCGAGATCGTGGCGGCGGCGGCCAAGACCGGCAACATCGGGGACGGTAAGATCTTCGTGAATCCCGTGTCGACCGCCGTCCGGATCCGCACGGGGGAGCGCGACGAGGGAGCCCTGTAAACATCGCCCGGACTGAAGTCCGGGGCTTTCAGAGAAAGGAGCCCGTCTTGAGCCCGAGAGCCTGGCCTTGCGGTTCCAGGTTGACGGTTCGTCGGCCCGCCTGGCTGCGCGGTAGCCTCCCCGTCCAGCCCCACCGTCGTTTCGACGGCTGTCTGAGCGGGCCCACGGCTTGGGTCTCGCCAGGGCCGCTCGCGGAGCGCGTGCTCAGCTCCGACCGGGGAGAGTCTCCCATGGAGATCGGCCCGCCTCCCCGCCCTGAAGGGCGAGGGGGCCGCGCCGGGAGCGTTCTATGAAGCGGACGTCGGTGCTGGTGCTGCTGGCCTGCGCGGTCCTGGCGCTCGCGGGGACCGTCCCCGGCGAGCAGCCCTCCGGGACGACCGGGCTACCGGCTCCGCCGGCGGCGCCGGGTGCGGCGGCGAAGATCGATTCGGGCGACACCGCCTGGCTCCTGACCTCGTCGGCGCTGGTCTTGCTGATGACGGTGCCGGGCCTGGCCCTCTTCTATGGCGGGATGGTGCGCCAGAAGAACGTCCTCGCCACCATCATGCAGAGCTTCATCATCCTGGCCCTGATCTCCCTGCAGTGGGTGCTCTGGGGATACAGCTTGGCCTTCGGGCCCGACAAGGGCGGCATCGTCGGGGGGCTCGACTGGCTCGGCCTCCGCGGGGTGGGACTACAGCCCAACCCGGACTACGCGGCCACAGTCCCGCACCAAGCCTACATGGTCTTCCAGCTCATGTTCGCCGTCATCACCCCGGCCCTGATCACGGGGACCTTCGCGGAGCGGATGAAGTTCTCGACCTTCATCGTGTTCACGCTGGTGTGGGCGACGCTGATCTACGATCCGCTCGCGCACTGGGTCTGGGGCACCGGGGGGTGGCTCAAGAGGGTGGGCGCGCTCGACTTCGCCGGCGGGACGGTCGTGCACATCAGCTCCGGCGTCTCGGCGCTGGCGGCGGCGCTCGTCATCGGCCGGCGCCGGGGGTACGGCCGCGAGCCCATGCCGCCGCACAACCTGCCGCTCACCGTGGCCGGCGCGGCACTCCTCTGGTTCGGCTGGTTCGGCTTCAACGCCGGCAGCGCGCTCAGCGCTGGCGCGCTGGCGACGAGCGCCTTCGTCGTGACCAACACGGCGACGGCGGCGGCCGCGCTCGGATGGATGTTCACCGAGTGGACCGCGCGCGGCAAGCCCACCGTGCTCGGCGCCGCCTCGGGGGCCGTGGCGGGGCTCGTGGCGATTACCCCGGCGTCGGGCTACGTGAGCCCGCTGGCCTCGATCGTGATCGGCGCCATCGCCGGCTTCCTCTGCTACCACGCCTGCAACCTGAAGACGAAGGTTGGCTACGACGATTCGCTGGATGTGGTGGGCGTCCACGGCGTCGGCGGCACCTGGGGGGCGCTGGCGACGGGGTTCTTCGCGTGGAAGGCGATCAACCCGGATGGCGGCGACGG
>QHRX01000156.1 GCA_003221455.1 Candidatus Rokuibacteriota bacterium | reverse complement strand
AGATCGTCGACGCTCGCCTCGACGAGGCCGGCCGCGACCGCGAGGATCTTCCGCCGGAGCCGCTCCGCCGCGACCGGCACGGCGCCGGCGAACGACACCGCGCCCCGGCTCGCGAAGGTGCCGCCGCCGGCGGGGGCGGCCGCAGTGTCCACGGGGGCGACGACGACCCGCTCGAGCGGAACGCCCACGTGATCGGCGACCAACTGGGCGAGCGCGGTGCCGTGGCCCTGCCCCTGCGAGGGCGAGCTCGGCAGGCAGCGCACGCGCCCGTCCGGCTCGAGCCCGAGCGCCGCGGCCTCGTGGCCCACGACCTCCACCATCCCGCGCTGCCGGTAGGTCTCCGATCCCATGCCCGTGTACTCCGTGTAGCAGGCGACGCCGATCCCGAGCGCCCGGCCCGCCGCGCGGGCGCGGGCCTGCTCGCCGCGAAGCTCGGCGTACCCGCCGAGCTCGAGCGCCCGGGCGAGGGCCCGGGGGTAGTCGCCGCTGTCGTAGACGAGACCCGACGCCGAGCAGAAGGGGTACGCGTCGGGCGGGATCAGGTTGCGCCGACGGACCTCCACCGGGTCGAGAGCGAGCCGCTCGGCGACGAGGTCGAGGGTGCGCTCCATGACGAAGGCGCCCATGACCATGCCCACCCCGCGGTAGGCGCCGAGCGGGGGCTTCGGCGACGAGAGCGCCGTCGCCGTGTACGCGTAGGCCGGGATCCGGTAGGGCCCGGGAAGGATCATGGCCGTGCCGAGCGGCTCGACCGCCTGGGTGAGCGGGTGGATGTGGAACGCCCCCGCCTCCGAGGTGAGGCGCACCCGGAGCCCGAGCACGCGGCCGTCGGCGGCGGCGGCGGCCTCGACCTCCGCCACCTGCTCGCGCGCGTGCGAGGCGGCCAGGAGGTTCTCGCGCCGCTCTTCCACCCACTTCACCGGGCGGCCCAGGAGGCGCGCGATCGCGGGGACCGCGAGGTCCTCGGGGAAGACGTGGAGCTTCTGGCCAAAGCCCCCGCCGACGTCCGGCACGATGACGCGCACGCGGTCCGGCGGCAGTCCGAGGTGGGCGGCGAGCGCCTGGCGCAAGAGGTGCGGCGTCTGGGTGCTCGCCCAGACCTCGAGACCCAGGGCCTCCGTCCAGCGGGCGATGAGTCCGCGCGGCTCGATGGGGGAGGCGGCGCAGCGGGCGTGGCGGAAGGTCTCGCGCACGACGAGGGCGGCCCGGGCGAAGGCCCCGTCGAGATCGCCGGTGGCGTGCTCCGCGTGGAAGAGCACCTCTCGCGGGGGCGCCGGCAGCGGCGCGTAGGTCACGGCGACCCGCTCCCGCGCGTCCGCGGCCAGGTAGGGCGTCGCCGCGGCCACCGCGGCGACGGCCTGGCCGGCAAAGCTCACCCGGCCGTCGGCGAGGGCCGGCCATTCGGTCGGCCGGAAGCCCGGGGCCTCGAGCCGGGGCGCGAGCGGCCGCACGCGCTCGCGAAGCTCCGCCGCGGTCACGACGGCGGCGACGCCGGGGAGTGCCAGAGCCTCGCGGGCGTCGATCCGCTCGATGCGCGCGTGGGCGTGCGGACTCCGGACGAAGGCGAGGGCGCAGAGCTCCGGCAGGCGGAGGTCGTCGAGGTAGCCACCGGCACCGGTCAGGAGCCGCGGGTCCTCGACCCGCCGGACCGCTCTACCGACGTACCGCAGGCAGGACCTCGCCGGCCAGCAGCTCGAGCTGCCCCGGGTCCCAGGTGAGCGGGTTGAGCACGATGTGATCGACGCCGGCGTCGAGGGCGTCGACCCGCGCCCGGATGCGTTCGGCCACCTCCTCCGCCTCGCCGAGCAGGTAATACGTCTTCCAGTAGTCGAGGTCCATGCCGGAGTACGTCTTGAAGTAGGGGGCGGCACTCTCGGGCCGCTCGCCGCGCCGAAGGACCCAGACGAAGTTGGAGTAGACGCGCCCGATCCCCTGCGGGTCGCGGCCGAGCTCGCGCGCGAACCGCTGGACCTTCTCCCAGTCCTCCCCGACCATCTCGGGCGTCGCCGAGGAGTGCGGCACCCAGACGTCCGCGTAGCGCGCGATCCGCCGGAGGACGGGATCGATGTTCCGGACGGTCTGGTGGTACACCCGCTCGGACGGCTGGGTACCGCCCCCGACCCAGATCGGGGGGTGCGGCGTCTGCAGCGGCTTGGGATCGATCGTCAAGTGGCGGAACCGGTGGTACCGGCCCTCGTAGCTCACGTCGTCCCCCGCCCACAGCGCCTGCACGATCTCGAGGCACTCCTCCGTCCGCCGTCCCCGCTCCCGGTGCGGGACCCCCATGAGCGCGAACTCCGCCTCGTGCCAGCCGACGCCGATCCCGAGGATCGTGCGCCCCCCGGCGAGCAGGTCGAGCGTCGCCCACTCCTTGGCGAAGTAGACCGGGTTGCGGAGCGGCAGCACGAGCACCATCGTGCCGAGCTTGATCGTCCGGGTGACGCCGGCCAGGGCGGCCAAGAGCGTCATCGGCTCGAGCCACGTGCAGGCGTAGGCCGGCGGCGTCAGGAGGAGATGATCGATCGAGACCGCGACGTCGAAGCCGAGGTCCTCGGCCCGGCGCAGATAGGCGCCCATCTCGGCGAGCGTGGCCGTCCGGGGCCCGAGCGCGAAGCTCGGGATGCGCAGCCCGTATCTCATAAAACTCTCCCGGCGCGGAAACCCCGCCCTTCAGGGCGGGAAGGAGCGCCGATCCCTGTAGTACACTCTCCTCGGTTGGAGCTGAGCACGCGCTCCGCGAGCAAGGCAGGCGATAACCAAGCCCGCCGTGCTCTACAGCCGTCGAAACGACGGTGGTGCTGGACGGGGAGGCTACCGCGCAGCCGGGCGGTCCGATGAACCGTCAACCGGATACCGTAAGGTCCGGCTCTCGGAGTGAAGGGCATGTGGGCTCCCTGAAAGCCCCGGACTTCAGTCCGGGCGATGTTTACCCGGGCCTCGTCTCGGAAGCGGCGGCTGAGCCCGCCCCGCCGCCGCCGGGAGGGCCCGGCCGTCGGGGCACGCTCAGACGGCGATGTCGGCCGACTTGATGCGCTTGACGCCGGCGCCGGTCATGTCGGCCCACGCCTTGGCGAGGGAGCCCCCCGCGTCGATGCCTCGCGTGGCGTCCTCGATCACGGTCGCCGCGAACCCCGCCTTGCGCGCGTCGAGCGCCGACCACCCCACGCAGAAGTCGGTGGCGAGCCCGACCAGGTAGACGTGGCGGAGGCCGCGCTCGCGCAGGTAGCCGCCGAGGCCGGTCGGGGTCTTCCGATCGGCCTCCAGGAAGGCCGAGTAGGAGTCGACGTCCTGCCGGTACCCCTTCCGGATGATCAGCTCGGCGTGGGGGATGCTGAGGCCGGGCGCGAGGGCGGCGCCCTCGGTGCCCTGGACGCAGTGGTCCGGCCAGAGGACCTGCGTGCCGTACGGGAGCTGGACCGTCTCGAACGGCTTCTTGCCGGGATGGGAGGAGGCAAACGACACGTGTCCCGGCGTGTGCCAGTCCTGGGTGAGGACGACGTTCCGGAAGGCCGGCGCGATGCGGTTGATGATCGGGACGATCTCGTCGCCGCCGTTCACCGCCAGCGAGCCCCCGGGGATGAAGCAGTTCTGGACGTCGACGACCAGGAGCACGTCGTGCCCGCCCGGCCTGATCGTGGCCTCGGCGCCGGCGGCGGAGGCGCGCCCGACGAGGCCGGCAAGGGTGAGGCCGCCGGCCGTGACTCTGAGAAACTCTCGCCGATTGGACGTCGTCATGTCAGCCTCCCGTGCGGCGCCGGACCGCCGAGCGCCGCCCACCGCGTGGTGGCCCAGTATAGTCCGAAACGCCGCGAGCGAGCCAGACGACCGCCCGCCCGTGAGCCGGCGATGTCGATCCTCCGTGAGGCGAGTTGGCGAACTCGTCGCTGATGATTGCTCGTGCCGAGTCCCCGGCCGTCGACCCGCACGCCGAGCGCCGATCCAATCCGGCGAGAGAGATCGGCGCCGGCGCACGAGAGACCTCCGACGCCCCTACGGCTTATTGCTGGATCGCACCGACTCGCCAGGGGTTGGGCCCGACCGGACGGACGAACGTCCAGTACTCTTCGAACTTCACGGGTTCGGTCCGGCTCCCCTCCAGCACCTGGGCCCCGGTCTCGTCCGTCGTGTAGTCGAGCAGATTGGCCAGAAAGCGGACCGTGACGAAGTCCTGCCCCTCTTCCTGCCAGGCTTCGGTCACCTCCACCGTACGAACGGCGATGTTCTCCAGCCGGTTGACGCGGCGAGCCGCCTTGAGTTGGTCGCATTCCTCTTGCAGGGTCGCGCGCATCTCGGGCGTCAGTCGGTCCCGTACGGCTCCCATATCCCGCGCCATCCAGGCGGCTTGGACTTTGAAGAAGAAGTCAGACGCGGTGTCGGCGAAGCGCACAGGATCGAACGCCCCGTCCATCTGGCGAATATGCCCGACCCCGCGATCCAGGTCGCTCGGCGCCGCCGGCCCCGGGAGGGTGTCGGTGGCCGGCGACGGGGACTCGGGCCGCCACGGCGTGGGGTCTGCGCCCTGCGAAGTCGCGTACCCCTGCGGACCTGCCGGCATCTTTTCCTGACGCCGCCGGGCGTACGAAAACGCCGCATACGCCAACCCCGCGATGATCAAGATTTCCATGAGGCCGAACCCGCCGCCAAACCCGCCCCCGATCCCCCCGAAGAGCAGCCTGCCAATCAGCCCCCCTAAGATGAAGCCGCCAATCCCGCCCATGAGGCCGCCCATCCACGCCGGGCGTTGAGGGGACGGCTGACCTGACGACGGCGGAACGGCGGGGCGGCTCGGGGAGGGAGAGGGCCGGGCGGGAGCGGAGTAACTCCGAGAGCCGCGGCTTCCGCTCGACCGGCCGCCGCCGGCGCGCCCCCACGCGTCCACGGGCCAGAGGAACCCGGCCAGGGCCATCGCTACCAACGTCGCCAGCACGACCGACCGCTTCATAGGTGTGTCTCCTCTCGAAACAGGGCGGCCTCGGTCAGATGGCCGACCGAGGCCGCGCACCGTCGGCGCGTCGCGCCGACCTAATACATGTCGCCGCCGGGCATCGGCGGCGTGGGAGCCGACTTCTCTTCCGGCAGGTCGGTGATCAACGCTTCGGTCGTCAGCAAGAGCGCCGCGATCGACGCCGCATTCTGGAGCGCCACGCGCTCCACCTTCGTCGGGTCGATGATGCCGGCCTCGACCATGTCGACGTACTTCATCGTCTCGGCGTCGAAGCCCTGAGCGAACGCCGTCGCGGCCTTCACCTTCTCGACGACCACGCTGCCCTCGAGGCCGGCGTTCTCCACGATCTGCCGGATCGGCTCCTCGAGCGCCCGCCGCACGATGTTGGCGCCGACCTTCTCGTCGCCCTCGAGCTTGAGCTTCTCCAGCGCCGTGGCCGCCCGCAGGAGCGCGACCCCGCCCCCGGGCACGATCCCTTCCTCCACCGCCGCCCGCGTCGCGTTCAGCGCGTCTTCTACCCGCGCCTTCTTCTCCTTCATCTCCGTCTCCGTCGCCGCCCCCACCTTGATCACGGCCACCCCGCCCGCCAGCTTCGCCAGCCGCTCCTGCAGCTTCTCCTTGTCGTAGTCGGAGGTGGTCTCCTCGATTTGGGCCCGGATCTGCTTGATCCGCCCCTCGATCGTGGACGTCTTGCCTGCGCCCTCGACGATCGTCGTGGTGTCCTTATCGATCACGACCTTCTTGGCCCGCCCGAGATCCTCGAGCTTGATGTTCTCCAGCTTGATCCCGAGGTCCTCCGTCAGCGCCTTGCCCCCCGTCAGGGTCGCGATGTCCTCCAGCATGGCCTTGCGCCGGTCGCCGTAGCCAGGTGCCTTGACGGCCGCGCAGTGGAGCGTACCGCGCAGCTTGTTGACGACGAGCGTGGCGAGGGCCTCGCCGTCGACCTCCTCCGCGACGATAAGGAACGGCTTGCCGGCCCGCACCACCTGCTCGAGCAGTGGGAGCAGGTCATTCATCACGCCGATCTTCTTCTCGTGGATGAGGATGTACGCGTCCTCCAGCAGGCACTCCATCCGCTCGGGGTCGGTGACGAAGTAGGGGGACAGATAGCCGCGGTCGAACTGCATGCCTTCGACGACGTCGAGCGCGGTCTCAGCCGACTTCGACTCCTCGACGGTAATGACGCCGTCCTTGCCGACCTTCTCCATCGCCTCCGCGATCAGGTTGCCGATCGTCGTGTCGTTGTTGGAGGCGATCGTCGCGACCTGGGAGATCTCCTTCTTCTCCTTGGTCGACTTCGAGAGCCTCGTCAGCTCGGCCACCGCGTGCTCTACGGCCTTCTCGATCCCGCGCTTGAGGGCCATCGGGTCGGCGCCCGCCGTGACGTTCTTCAGCCCCTCCTTGAAGATCGCCTGGGCCAGGACGGTCGCGGTCGTGGTGCCGTCGCCGGCGACGTCCGACGTCTTGGACGCCACCTCTTTCAGCATCTGGGCCCCCATGTTCTCAAAGGCGTTCCGCAGCTCGATCTCCTTGGCGACGGTGACGCCGTCCTTGGTGATCGTGGGGCTGCCGAACCTCTTGTCGATCACGACGTTGCGGCCCTTGGGACCGAGCGTCGCCTTGACGGCGGCGGTCATGACGTTGACCCCCCGCAGCAGGGCGGCGCGTGCCTCCTCGTGGAACTTCAGTTGCTTGGCCATGTCTCACCTCTCCCGTAAGGACGGATTGGACTATTCGAGAATGGCGAGGACGTCTTCCTCGCGGAAGATCACGTATTCCTCGCCCTCGATCTTGACTTCGTTGCCAGAGTACTTGCCGAACAGGATGCGGTCGCCCGCCTTCACGTCGAGCGCGATCTTCTTGCCTTCGTCGGTCACCTTCCCGTTCCCGACGGCGATGACCTTCCCCTCCTGCGGCTTTTCCTTCGCGGTATCCGGGATGATGATGCCCCCGCGCTGGGTGTCCTGCTCTGCGACTCGTTTGACGAGCATGCGGTCGTGCAATGGACGGATCTTCATCGTTCGGCTCTCCCTTTCTCGACTACTTATATTACTCATTGCTTTTATATAAGTTATATCTTACAATACCTAGAAGTCAAGCGAAAAGGGGCCGCCGGTCCGCTGACCCGGATCGTCACCCCGCGCGGGTCGCGGACCGCCGCGGCGAGGAGGACCCCCATGGTGATTCTTGGCAGAGGGCGGAGCGGCCCTGACGCCGGGCGCGGCGCACGATCGCTCCACACCGCGAGTCGTGAACGGCAGGCACGCCCGGGCGATCCTCGCATGAGCCGCGGCGCGGGGCGGGGGGTCGGGCGGTACGTCGGCGCCGCCGCGCCGGGAGCGTGGCCCAGCCTGGCTCGGCCGATCGAATTGGGCTCAGTGGCCCGCACGCCGGAACGGACGGACGGGCGGTCGAGCACACGTGGTGGTCTTGACGGGAGGCCGGAATGAGCGAGATGCGTCTAGCCGATGAGGTCACGATGCGAGCCGTCTGTAGTTATCTGCACGAGATGTTCCCCGAAAAGCGCGTCGTCCCGCGCGTCACCCGGGGGATCCAAGAGTTTCGGATTGACGACATCTACGGCATGCCGCTCCACACCTTGGCCCTCAGCAGTGCCTTCTTCGACGCCCATGCCGCGGCGACCATTCCCGGGGTGCTGCGCCAGTTCGAGACGGCCGAGGCGCTGAGGCGAGCGGGCCGTGCCGTCGTCGAAGTGTCGGACGCTGGCGTCATCCTTCGACAGCCGGGAGTCGGTCGGCCCGAGAGCTCCGTGCAGTCCGGAGCCCACCAGACGGAGCATCCGGCTCCAAAGCGCGCGTAAGAAGCCTCCCCGCGACGCTCGTGGGGCCAGGCATCGGGTGCACGGGGGTCTGCCCCTCACCCGTCGAGGGGCGCCGCACCCGCGTGGGAGGTGACTCCAGACGGAGCCACCTCCGTGGCCCTTACTTGCCCGTGCTAATCGATACGGTGAAGTTGACCGTCTCCTCCCGGTAGGCGGACGGGATATACGCGAGGTCGAGGCGGATCTCCCGTAGCTTCTTCAACTTCAGGGCTGCCGCGGGGAATTCGACATCCAAGGACTCGGTCGCCTCCTGCCCGGGGTCGAGCCGCTCGCTCCCGTAGGTGGCGAACTTGAGGGTCGGTTCCGTCCGCGCGGCCTCGAGCTTAATGGGCTGTCCCTGGCCATCGATGTACAAGATCTTCCCGCCAACGAGGTGCACGGTCTGATTGGCCGACGTATTCTTCAGCCGGAGCGTCCCGGTGAGCTTCGCCGGGGAGACGACGCGGTCGGAGCCTTGCTCGACCATCTCCGTGACCTTCATCTCCGTGACCTCGCCCGTGATGATGCCGGCCCTCACCGTCACCGACGCCGGCGTCACCCGGTAGCTCCGATTCTCGACCCCGGCCGCCGTCGCGGACGGCTGCTGGGCGCAGCCCAGGGCCGTCACCGCCACCGCCCCCGCCACGACTGTCACCCCGATCCATTTCGACATGGTCCT
Source organism: Candidatus Rokuibacteriota bacterium (assembly GCA_003221455.1). Taxonomy (GTDB): domain Bacteria; phylum Methylomirabilota; class Methylomirabilia; order Rokubacteriales; family CSP1-6; genus AR9. The sequence goes on along the minus strand of QHRX01000156.1, from coordinate 9,343 downwards.
CTCCTTGTCCGCACGCTCGTACTCGGCGTGCGGCGTCAGACCTGACTGGCATTGCGCTCCGTCGCCCGGCCGCGTCTCGTCACTGGACCGCCCCCACGCCCTCCTCACCTCCGGCGCCTCTGCGCCCCGCGCGGGCTCGGTCCCGGCAGGACACCAGACCGCAGCGCCCACTGTCCCCCCGCGGCGCCCCCGTCTCGACGCGCCACGCTGCGCATCTGACGGACCGCCTTGGCTTGACCCTCAACGTTGGCGAGGAAGACCGGGTCGTTATCCCGCTTGAGCCCCTCCTCGATCAGGGCCCGGAGGACGATCTGAAGGCTCACCGGAAGCTTGAGCGTGGCCGTCGCCCGCCCCGCACAGACCCGGGCCCGATCCAGAATGTCCTGCGAGAGAATCAAGAGGACTCTCGTCTTCTCCGTGAACATCCCGTCCCTCCGGTGCCGGCCAGCCCGCCAGCGAGGTTTCATAGTTATATATTCTCTACTTGTTATATAATTTATGACGTGATAGCGGTCTAAGTCAAGGGCAATCTGAAGAGGAGCAGGCGGAGGACGGGTGCCCAGAGGGAGAGGAAACTCAATGACTCTCGAAACGTTCGCGACGTGGATCTTCGTGGGGCTCCTCACGGGCGGGCTGGCCGGGACCGTGTGGAAGGACCGAGGGGTCGGGCTGGTCTGGGACCTCGTCCTCGGCCTTGGCGGAAGCGGCGCGACGAGCGGGATCTTTTCGACGGTGGCCGCCTCGCCAGACGCGGGGATGCTCGCGACGGTCGTGGTCGCGTTCATCGGGGCGGCGATCGCGATCGTTGCCCAGCGCAGGGTCCTGTACGGCCATGGCTAGTCACTTCTCCCTCCTGGGTGGACCGGCGGCCAGACTAACGGAGCCCGTCCTCCTTCTTCGCCTCTTCCTTCGTGAGGCCGCCGAGGCGGGCGTGCGGACGGCCGCCGTCCGTGAGCGCGATCGCGAGCACGATCTCGCCGGCCCGCGGCGCGTCCGGCAGCCGCACCTCCATCGCGTCGTAGTGCGAGCGCACGAACACGGCGTCCTTGAAGTGGAGCGGTACGTCGATCGTCGTGCCCGGCCCGCCGAGCTTCTTGGCCGACGGGATGATCGCCTTGCCGCCGCCGATCGCGGCCCGGAGTGGCGCGCCGAGCTTTGGGTGGAGGAGGGCGGCCGCGTGTTCGAGCTCGCCCTGCTCGCCGACGATGGCCGCCTTGCCGAAAGACTCGGCCGGCGCCCCGAGGGCCTCCGTGGCCCGCTTCGAGAGGAGCGCCCCCAGCTCCTCGCCCGCGTCGACCAGCTCGGCGAGGTCGTCGACGTAGCGACCGGCGAACGGGTTCTCGAGCACGGCCACCGCGGCCACCTTCTTCAGCGGCCGCCGGGCCGGGCGGCCGCCGTCGCTCAGGATCTCCTCGACCACGGTCACGAGCTTGCGGATCTTCATGGTCACTCCTCGTTGAGCCGGTAGAACACGAGCCCGTCGAGCAGCTTGGGGTAAAAGTGCGTAGACTTCTGCGGCATCAGCTCGCCCCCGGCGACGACGGCCGCGAGCTCAGCGGGCGTCGTCGGGTCGATGAGGAACCCCGCCTGGTAGACGCCCTTCCGGACGAGCGTCACCGCCTCGTCGGCGTCCGCCGTGTAGTCGACGTGGCTCTTCCGGTCGAGCTTGTCGTCGGTGATGTCGAGGAACGGCTTGAGGAGCGCCTCGTGGAGCACCGACACCGCGAGCCGCCGCCACGCCGAGGACGTGCCGGCGGGCCACGGAATCCGCGCCGCCGCTCCCGGGCGCAGCCGGAGGAGGGCGCCGTCAGGATTCGGGCCGGCGACGACGACGATCGCGCCGGGCTCGGGGCGGATGGGGGTCGGGAGCGGGCGAGCCTCGAACCACTCGGCCGCGCGCGCGAGGAGCCGGTCCAGCGCGAACCCGTCGACCTGATGGACGAGGCGGTGGTTCGCGAAGATCGTCACCCCGGGCGCGTCGAGGGCGAAGAACGCCATCAGCTTGTCGCGGGCGGCGGGATGGGCCCGACGGTAGGCGAGGGCGGTCTCGTAGCGGTGATGGCCGTCGGCGATGATGACGGGCCGGTCTGCCATGAGCGCCTGGACGCGCGCGATCACCCCCGGGTCGGTGAGCCGCCAGAGCCGATGGGTCTCGCCCCGGAGGTCGCGCGCCTCGACGAGGGGCGAGCCGGCGGGCTCGGTCGCCCGGCCGAGGGACCCGTCGGGGTCCTGGGTCAGCATGAAGACGAGGCCCAGATCGGCCGCGGTCGCCTCGAGCAGGCGCATCCGATCCTCCTTGGGACCGGCGTGGGTCCGCTCGTGGGGCTGGACGACCGTCTCCGCGTACTCGGTGAGCTCGCCGAGCGCGACGAACCCGCGCCGCGTCACCGGCGCGCCGTCGACCACGTAGACCTGCTGATAAGGATAGATGGCGGGCGCGCGCTCCTGCTCGAAGATCCCCGCCGCCCGCCACGCGTCGAGCGTCGCCCGGGCGGCCGCGTAGCCCTCGCGGGGAAGGGTGAGGCGCACGATGTTCCAGGGAGACATCTCGTAGAGCCGCGCCTGGGTCTCGGGGCCGATCTGGTCGTAGGGCGGCGCCAGGACCGAGGACATGTCCCCGACCTTCGCGGGGTCGAAGCGGTAGCCGCGAAACGGCCTGACCCTCACGCCGGTCGGCGGAGGCCGCGCGCCGGCCCCTGCCCTCCTCCCCGCCTGTTCACCACGTCTCCGGCTCCGATCGACCGCGGGCGCGGTCAGTGGCCGGCCCCGGCGGGCCCGGCGCCCTTGATGACTTCGGCGGCCCGCGCCGCCGGCGGCGTGTTGCGGCTTCGGCCGGCCGTGATCTTGCCGTCGATCAGCACCATCGAGATGCCTGGCAGATCGCCCGCGGCCAGCGCCCCGAGCGCGTCCTTGCCGGCCGAGCCGACCGGCGCGTCGCAGACGACGAGGTCGGCCGCCCGGCCCGCGGTGATCACGCCAGCGTTCAGCTTGTAGACGCGCGCGGTGTTGCCGGTGGCGCACGCGATTGCCTCGGCCGCCGGCATCCCCCCCACCCCGGCCAACAGCGAGATCGTCCGTAGGATCCCGAGGGGGACCACGCCCGTCCCCGACGGAGCGTCATTGCCCAGGATCAGCCGCGCCGTCGCGCGGGCCTCCTGCGCCCGCCGGAGCGTGTGGAGCGCGGTCCGCATGTTCCCGCAGTGGACGATCTCGAGCGCCATGTCCGTCGCGACGAGCCGATCGATGTCGGCGGTCGGCATCGACGTGGTGCCCCCGTTGATGTGGCCGACCACGTGCGGGTGCGCCTCGAGCACCACCTCGGCGGTGATGGCGCTCGAGCCCGCGATCGACGGTCCGCCGGTGTGGATCGTGACGGTCATCCCGTGGCGCCGGGCCCACTCGACCATCGGCGCGGCGTCCTTGCCGGTCTTGACCGAGCCGAGGCCGATCTCGCCGACCAGGGTCACGCCCGCCTGCGCCATCTCGGCGAAGTCCGCCTCCGTCAGGCCCAGCTCGAGGATCGGCGCGCCGGCGTGCACCTTCACGCCGCCGGGCCGAAAGTTCGCGTAGGACTTCGCGGCCACGATCGCGAGCGCCTTCAGGCCGACGATGTCCCGAGGCCGCCCCGGCAGGTGGACCTCGCCGGCCGAGATCGCCGTGGTGACGCCGCCCTGCATGGCCGACTCGACGAAGTCGAGGGCGCGCTGCCGCGGCGTGAAGTCGCCGAAGACGGGGTGGACGTGGGAATCGACCAGCCCCGGCATCACGGTCGAGCCCTTGGCGTCGACCACGAGGTCCGCGTCGTCCTCGAGCCCCTGGCCGAGCCCGATGATGACCCCGTCCCGAGCCAGGAGCGAGTCGGCGTCGACGACGGGATGCGTGATGTCGCCGCTGACGATCTGCCCGATGTTCCGGATCAGGGTCTTCATGCGCGGGCCGCGCACCAGACCGGCGGCGTCTCGCTGGCGCCAGGTCCAGACGGATCGCGGCACATCAGCTCGGCCATCGGTCCTGACACAGCCCTACGCTCCATGGGCCCGCCTCGTGTCCGTCCTCGTTGAGGGGCCCTCGCCCGGGCGCCTCGACGCCGCTCCTGGCGGCGCCCCCGCGCGCGCCACGCGGCCGCCGGGTCGTCCGACGATCTTATACCCCCGAGGGCACCGTCCGTGTCCTCGTTCCGCGATCCGCTCGGGGTCCCGCAGAGGCCGATCGTCTACGGTGTTACGGCCTCGAGGTGGATCGGCTCGTCCACGAAGATCGTGTACTTCCTCGGTCTGCCACGCCCCGCGTCCTCGGGGTCGACGTACATGATCGATCGCTCGCCCCGGATCGCGCGCGGGAGGACCGAGACCCGGACGAAGCTCGTCGGGATCTCGGCCGAGGCCGCCGCGTACACCGGCTCCCGCCCGCTCTCGAACCACGCCTGCCCGGGCTGGATCGTGCGCGGCGGCTCGTCGCCGACCGTGAGCTCGAGCGCGCCCGCGATCAGGCAGCGAATCCCGCCCCCCTTGTGCCGGTGCGGCAGCGCGACTCCCCCCGGGTCGAAGTCGACGCGATCGCAGCGCATCAGGTACTCCTCGCCCGGCTCAAGCCGGATCGGATGCTGGAGGAGCGCCTGGGAGGCGGTGCCCGGCATGACGTCCGGCCCGCTCTCGCCTCCACCCCCCAGGAGTTCGTAGCGGAGCACCGCGGCGCCCGTCGGTCCCGCGGTCGGCAGACAGTCGGCCGCGCCGAACCAGGCCCTGTTGGCGCGCACGCTCGACTCCACTCCTCGGCTCGACACCCGCAGCTCTCCCTGGAGGACGTAGAGCACGCGGTTCAGCGGGGGCAGTGAACGCCCGTACCGGGCACCGACGCCGAGCCGATCCTCGCTTACCCGGAGAACGTATCCGTCCATGCCGGATCCCCTCGCGTTGGCCGCCAACACTCGACATCGCGGAGCTCGGCGCGCCCGTCGGACGAGGGCGACCCGTGCCGCCGGCGCCGGCCGCGCGCCGCCGGCCGGCTCGACGGGCTCGCCGCCGGTCGCCGGCCCATTGTTCGGGTCAGCACCGCGCAGGTCGCCGTCTCCCGCGGGAGTCGTCGTACCCCCGTTTCGACGTCGCGGAACCCCGCCTGGCGCAGCAGCTGCCGAACCTTATCGACTTCGTCCGCGCGGTCCCTCCCCCCGGCGACGCCCGACGCCCGGGATTATGCCCGATCCGGCCGTTCCAGATGGGAGCTCGTGGATGAACCGGGGCGGGGTGGACTCTCCATCCCCGCCCATCGTGGCCGGCGCCGGTCGGCTCGATCATCGACGGTCATCCCGCGTCGCCCGGCGCCGACCAACCCGGCCCGCTCGGACGCGCGGGACCGAGGACGGCCCCTGTCTTCGCGGGTGGGCAGGATGGTATCGTGGCGGTCCCGGAACCGAGCACCGATGAACCCTACGGATCGCGCGTCAGGCCCGCGTCTCCTGGCCGAACTCAAGGCCCGGTGCGGCGATCTGGCTCGTGTCCGGGACTGGCTCCGCCCGCGGGCGACCTTCGAGGCGACGCGGCGCCAGGTGGACACCTACTTCTCGGTTCAGCGCGGCCGGCTCAAGCTTCGCGAAGTGGCCGGACGTCCGGCCGAACTCATCTACTACGAGCGGTCGGACCTCGCCGCTGTCAAGCCGAGCCGAGTCTACCTGGCGAGCACCGAGGACCCGTTCGCCCTCCGGGTGCTGCTCGGCGCCGTGCTCGGCGTCCGCGCGCGGGTCACGAAGACGCGCGAAATCTGGCGGTGGGAAGGCGTCCAGGTCCATCTCGACCTGGTGGAGGGGCTCGGGAGCTTCGTCGAGCTCGAGGAGACGGTCGACGAGCCGGAGGTCTTGGGGAAGGCGCTGAACCACCTCGGGCAGCTCCAGGCCGACCTCGGCATCCGCGCCGACGACCTTGTGGACCGCTCGTACGGCGATCTCGCATGAGCCGCGACGCGCTCGTCATCGGAGCCCGAGCGTCGCCCGAGTCACGGCAAGAACCCCTGCTCCCAGGAGGCTCGGCGGCGCGCGCGCCACGCGTCCCTTGACCCGACCGCCGGCAGCTCCCCCGCTGAAGCTCCGGGGGCGAACACGCTGGCGCCCTGCGGGCGCGAGCCGAGGGCGGCGGGGAGGGCGCGTCCGAGGTCGTCGGCTGACGTTCGCCGAAACTGAGCCCGGGAAGTCGCCACGACGCCCGCCGCTCTCGCCGCGGATCGCCCGTGCGCGCGAGGCGGGAGTCAGCGTCTCGCCGACCGGGAGACGCTCCCACTGCCGCCGGCTCCGGCCACCGCGGTGCGAGGCGGCGGGCGCCGGCATGGAACCGGCTACGAGTCCTCGGAGGCGCGCGGAAAGCGCACCAGAAATCGGCTCCCCTGCCTCGGCGTGCTCTCGACCGTGATCCGACCCCCGTTGGCTTCGAGGAGGCGCTTCACCACCGCTAACCCGAGGCCGATCCCCCTGGCCTTCGTCGTGAACAGCGGCTCGAAGATCTTGTCCACGTGCTCGGGCGCGATCCCTACCCCTGTGTCGGTCACGCCGATCAGGACGTCCTGCGCGGTCCACGAGGTCTCGACCGTCAGGGTGCCGCCGCCGGGCATCGCCTGTAGCGCGTTCAGGATCAGGTTGCCGATCGCGAGCACGATCTGCTCCGAATCTACGGCAACCAGCGGAAGATCCTCCGCGAGGGCCGCGGTCACCGTGACCCCGTCAGGGACCGCCTCGCGCTCCAAGCGCGCCCGCACCATGGCGTTGAGGTCCGAGGGAACTCGGCGAGGCACGGACACTCGCGCGAAGTCCAGGAGCGCGGTCACGATCCGATTCGCCGTCTGCACCTCCCGCTCGATGATTGCGAGATGCTTTCGGGCCGCCTCGTCGGCTGGCAAGACCATACGCAGGTAGTACGCGGAGTTCTTGACGACGCCGAGCGGGTTCCGCAGCTCATGGCTCAAGCCGCCGGCCAGCTGACCCAGGATGGCCAAACGCTCTCGGCGGACCAAGGCTTCCTGGGCCGCTTCAAGGGCGCGGGTCTTCTCTTCGAGCGCCTCCTGCGCTCGTCTCGGCTCGGTCAGATCGCGGGTCACCTTGGAAAATCCGCGCAGGCGGCCGGCGCCGTCGCGTACCGCGGTGATCACCACGTTGGCCCAGAAGCGCGAGCCGTCCTTGCGAAGACGCCAGCCCTCGTCCTCGCACCGGCCCTCCGCGGCGGCGACCTGGAGCAGGTGCGCGGGCGTCCCCGCCCGGAGCGCCTCCTCGGGGTAGAAGCAGGAGTAGTGGCGGCCCCTGATTTCTTGGGCGCGATAGCCCTTGATCCGCTCGGCGCCGGGGTTCCAGGTCACCACCCGGCCCTCGGTGTCGAGCATGAAGATGGCATAGTCGATCACGCTGTCGACGAGCAGCCGGAAGCGCAACCCCGTGTCCGACAGCGCCTTGGACGAGGCGTGGGACCTCGGCCGCTTGGCCATGCCTTCCGTCCTCCGACGAGGGCTACGGAGACCTACCGGGATTCGGGAGCCACGAGCCCCGGATCCCATTGTCGAGGTTAGCACCCGTCCCCGAGGGGATCACCCATGTTTGGCGTCCCGACGGAGGACCGTGTGCCCGCGAGGGGGCGAAGCATGTCCCGCCCGTCCGGCCCCGGGCGTCTCCCGGGGCCACTCCACAGATCGAACTCCGCGAGCGGACGACACCCTGCAATCGGTCGAGCACGCTTCACCCCTTCGCCCTGGAAATCGCCCCCGAAGCTCACGCGCCTCTCGCGGCGCGTCTGGAGCCGCTTCGTCGTCCCGCTCGACACTGATTCACCCATGGATCGGCGGGCGCTCGGTCCACATTCCCGACCCCGAGGGAAATGTGGTCGAGTTCGTCTGCTACGACTCCACGGTGACCCAGCCGCGAGAGACGGCGTCGAACAGGTCCCCGGTTCGTCGGCCTTGGACCGCTCCCTGATGGCCGTGCGCCCGATGATCCGCGCGTCAGAAGCCGCCATCGGCTCTGCGAGCTCCGATGTGGTGCGGAGGGTGCCCGGCGCGGACGCGACGATCTTCGGCCTGGCGGCCGGCCCTTCTCCGATTGCCCGAAGCGGCGCCGCGCTGGCGCCCGAGCCCGGCAGGCCACGGAGGCGAGCCGAAGGCCCCGGCGGGAGCCTCGACAATCGGAGGGGGAAATCCTTTGCCCAGATCCGAGCATCATAGGAGACGAGCGGCGCGGATCGCCGGCCGGGTCGGCATGATCGCCGTCACGGCGATCCGCGTCCGAAACCAATCGGTCTCGAGGGCGGCGAACCCGGCGTAGTCCGCGCCCCCGGCGGTCGCTGGGCGGCGCGATCCCGGCAGGGCCGCGAGCCCGCGGTGGCCTCGGGGCACCTCGCCGTCAACCGGCGACGGAGCCGGTTCGTTATGGGCTGTGGACGGTCGTCGCTCGGGAGCGAGGAAGAGACGAGGGCTCGCGATCGCGGAGAGCGGGCAGCACACACAACGACACAGTCAGAGAGGAGAACCGTATGGCCAGAGAGAGACGCTGGGGGACGCTTGCGCTGATGGGGCTGGCGATGGCAACCGTCTGCACGGTCGGGGGAACCAGGAGCTGGGCCGGCGACGACGCGGCCACGAACGAACAGGAAGTGACGAAGCCAGATGCGGGGAGCCCGGACGCGAGTGACACGGACGCTACGCAGTCGAGCAGCGAGACCGAGACGCCGGCCAACGACGACAAGGATCAGTAGGCCTGAGGAGCCGCGCGCTTCGCGGGAGCGGGGAGAGGAGGCTCTCCCCCTCCCGTCGTCTACACGACCACTCCCTACTCCGCGTATCTGCTACATGACAGTCATCTCTATGACGGCTCCGTGACGGCCATTGGGCTGCGGGGTCGCGCGAGCCCGATCAACGCCGCGGGGGGACGTCCGTGCCCACCGAGACATTCAGCGCGAGGCCAAGCAGGCGCCCGCCCCGTCGAGTCCCCTGGGCACGCGCCCGCCGAGAGGTCAGCGGAGCCGCGGCTGAGCGCTCCCGCCGCCAGACGGGCGGCGATGGCGGCCAGGTGGATGGACCAGCGCCACCGGTGCGCGCCGAAAGCGAACTTCTCCATCCGGTCCTGCGTCTCCTCGAGCAGCGGCGCCCGCCGGGGCTCCCGAGCTTGAGATAGTCCAGCCCGGGGGTGACAGTCGCGCGAATACAGATTCGGCGCGCCAACCGGTAGATGGTTGCCCTCGACGGCACGCAGGCGGGGAATGGCGCACCGACGGCTCGAAAACCGCTGGCGCCGGCTCATGATGAGAGAGGGATTCCAACAGACTGGCCAGAGACCGTCTCGCCTAACCCGCGACTTCTCCGGTAGCAGCCCCAACCC
>QHRX01000114.1 GCA_003221455.1 Candidatus Rokuibacteriota bacterium | reverse complement strand
ATTTCTGGCGGACACCCCTGGGCGACCCCTCGCTGTGGACCGTAAGAACGCGGACCGGGCGCCAGGTCACGGTGTCCCGCAGGCACCCGTTTTTGACTCCAGACGGCTGGACGCCGGCGGCGGAGCTGCGCGCCGGCGACCGGATCGCCGTCGCGAGGCGGACCGCAGTCGCGGGGCAGAGCCAGCCGCTCCCGCCCGTCGCCGTCCTCGGCCACAACGAGATCGACGTGGACAGCCTGCCCGTCCGACCGGGACGGAAGTGGGGCGTCGACACCCAACGGCGAATCATCAGGGAGTACCTGGACGGGAAGACCGTCCCCGAGATCGCGCGCCAGCTCAGGGCCCCCGGTGGGACGGTTTGGGCGATCATCCACCGATACGGCGTGCGATCTCGATGGCGGCGCGTCTGGGCGAGGGCGCCGGAATCAACATCGCGCGACTTCTGGCGCTGGATGGGCTACTTCATCGCCGAGGGATACGCCTACGAGGCTCAGGGCTCGTACCGTCTGTCCCTCGCGAACACGGATCCCCGGGTGCGAGAGGACTGTATCGCGCTCTCGCGCTCCCTGTTTGGCGTCAGGCCGCGTGATCACGGCCGCGCGATCTACTTTGACGCGCTCAACCTCCGACCGTTCTTCGAGGCACTCGGGTTTCCGGTGCCGACCAACTCCGCGACGAAGGCAGTCCCGGACATCCTCTTCAGGTGTCCCGACGAGGAGGTCGCCGAGTTCCTTCAGGGATACCTGGACGGAGACGGGTCGGTGGGGAGGGACGGCCTCCACGCGTTCAGTAAGAGTCGCCGGCTCGCGAGCCAGGTTCAGGCGCTCCTGGCGCGCCTGGGCGTGCTCGCGTTCGTGGGCACCGTGCGAAGCCGAGCGACGAACGGCCGCATGGAGGCGCCTGAGGAATACGCCAAAGTATCCGTGTATGGCGACGAGATCGTAAACCTGGCCAGGTGGATCCGCTTCCGCTGCCCCCACAAGCAGCGGAATCTGGACGCCTTAGTCGCGCGTCGGAACTGTGGCAAGCGCCCCAGTAACTGGGACACGATCCCCGTGCCCCCGCCGCTCTTTCGCATGGTCCGGCGCGGACTCGGCCTCACCCAGGCCTCGTCTGGCCGGGCGAGTTCGGTCAACAATATCGAGAACGGCTATACCGAGCCGACCCGGCCCGTCGTCAGGTATTTCGTCGAGCTCTTCTCTCGGCTTGATGCGCCCGGCCGGTTCGGCGAGGAGATCCGGTACATGAGCTTCCTCGCCGGCGAGGACATCGCCTGGGACCGGATCGAGGAGATCCGCGAGGGGCCCGCCGACGTCCCCTTCCTCTACGACCTGTCCGTGGATGCCGCACACTGTTTCGTTGGCAATGGGATAATTCTCCACAATACCCACGGGCACGCCCTCACCACCGGCGCCATCAAGAACAGCTTCGGCGGGCTCCTCAGGGAAGTGCGCCACTACGCCCACGAATTCATGCACGAGGTCCTCGTCGACCTCATGTACATGCAGCGGGAGATCCACCCGCACGTCTTCGCCGTGATGGACGGCACCGTGATGGGCGACGGCGCGGGGCCGCGCACGATGGTGCCGCGGGTCGGAAACCTGATCCTCGCCTCGGCGGACCAGGTCGCGATCGACGCGATCGCCGCGAAGATCATGGGCTTCGACCCGCTCGCGATCCCGTACCTCCGGCTGTGCCACGAGCGCGGCCTCGGCGTGGCCGATCCCCGGCAGATCGAGATCGTCGGCGACCTAGACGCGGCGGCGACGAACATGGGCTTCCGGACTCGGCGGAGCCTCGTGATCTGGGGCGACCAGCTGATCCGACGGGGGCCGCTCCGGCCGCTGAAGCGGCTGCTCCTCCACTCACCGCTCGTCGTCTGGGCGCCGTTCGCCTCGAACGTCTACCACGATCTGCTCTGGTACCCGACGGTGGGGGCGGCGCGGATCCGCGAGTTCTCCCGCACTCCCTGGGGCCGGCTCTTCGAGACGTACTGACCGTGTCCGACGCGATCCGGGTCCGATTCCCGCCGAGCCCGTCCGGCCACCTCCACGTGGGGGGCGCGCGCACCGCCCTCTTCAACTGGCTCTTCGCGCGGCACCACGGCGGCGTCTTCGTCCTCCGCATCGAGGACACCGACCGGGACCGGTCGACGGAGGAGTCGATCGAGTCGATCCTCGAGGCGCTGCGCTGGCTCGACCTCGACTGGGACGAGGGGCCGCCCGCGCCCGGCTACCGGCAGACCGAGCGACTGGAAATTTACCGGGCCCACGCCGAGCGCCTCCTGGCCCAGGGCCGGGCCTACTACTGCGACTGCTCGCCCGCGGAGCTCGACGCCCAGCGCCAGGTCGCCCAGCGCCGGGGCGAGACCTTCCGCTACTCGAGGCGCTGCCGCGACCGGGGGCTCACCCAGGGCGCCCTCCGCCTCCGGATACCCGCGGAGGGCGAGACGGTCATCCAAGACCTGATTCACGGCCCCGTGACCTTCGACCACTCCCAGCTCGACGACTGGATCCTGGTGCGCTCGGACGGCGGGCCAACCTATAACTTCTGCGTCGTGGTCGACGACGTCACGATGCGGATCAGCCACGTGATCCGCGGCGACGACCACCTCTCCAACACCCCGAAGCAGGTCCTCTGCTACCAGGCGCTCGGCTACGCGCTCCCCGAGTTCGCCCACGTCCCGATGATCCTCGGCCCGGACCGGAGCCGCCTGTCCAAGCGCCACGGCGCCACCTCGGTCCAGGCCTTCCGCGACGCGGGCGTCCTGCCCCAGGCCATGGTCAACTATCTGGCCCGGCTCGGCTGGTCCCACGGCGACCAGGAGGTCTTCACGCGCGAGGAGCTGATCGAGTACTTCGATCTCAAGCACGTGGGCGCCTCGGGGGCGGTCTTCGACGCGGCCAAGCTCGAGTGGCTCTCCCAGCACTGGATCAAGCAGACGCCGTCCCGGCAGCTGGCGGAGGCGATACTGCCGTTCGTCGAGCGCGCCGGGCTCCGGCCGCCCGGGGATCTCGACTGGCTCGCTCGGGCGATCGACACGCTCAAGGAGCGGGCCAAGACCCTCGTCGAGATGGTCGAGCGCGGGCGCTTCTATCTGGAGGCCCCGCGGACCTGGGAGCCGCGGGCGGCCCGGGAGCTCTTCACGCCCGCCGGCCTCGACCGCCTGGGGCTCCTCGCCGAGCGGCTCGAGGCGGTCGGCGAGTTCGACGCCGAGCACCTGGAAGGGCTCTACCGGGAGCTCGCGGCCGAGGGGGGACTCAAGCTGGTCGATCTCGCGCAGCTCACGCGCCTGGCCGTGACGGGCGGGACGGCCTCGCCGCCGATCTTCCAGGTCCTGGCGCTGCTCGGCCGGACGGAAACCGTCGGGCGGCTCCGGGCCGCCCGGGCGGCCGGCCGGGTCCACGGGGCCGCCCGCTGATTCGGGCGGTCGCCCCCGAACCCGCGCGCATCCTGCTCGTGCGCCACGGTGAGACCGAGTGGAACGCCGCCCGCCGCTTCCAGGGCACGAGCGACGTCGGCGTCTCCGCGCGGGGGCGGCTCCAGGCCGAGGCCCTCGCCCGGGCGCTAAGGCCGCGGGCGCTCGTGGCCGCGTATTCGAGCCCGCTGCGGCGGGCGCGCGAGACGGCCGAGATCGCGCTCGCCGGCCGCGGCGTCCCGCTCACCGTCGTGCCCGAGCTCGCCGAGCTCGGGATCGGGGAGTGGGAGGGGCGCCTGGCCGATGAGCTCGGGGAGCCCTACCGGCGGTGGGCCCAGGCGCCGCTCGACAACCCGCCGCCCGGCGGGGAACCGCTGCCGGCGGTGGCGGCCCGCGTCGGGCGCGCCATCGAGGCGATCCGGCGGTCGCACGCGCCCGGGGCGCCGCCGGCGGCCGCGGGCGAGGTGCTCGTGGTCGCGCACGGCGGAGTGATCAGCGTCTACGCCTGCGTGGTGCTCGGCCTCTCGCTGAATCACCTGTGGCGCCTGCGCGTCGACAACGGGTCCCTGACCGTCGTGGCGCCGCCGGGGCTCCTGACGATCAACGAGACCGGGCACCTCCCGCCGTGATCGTCGCGCTGTTCGGCGGCGTCGCGCTCATGCTCTACGGCATCCGCCAGGCGGGCGAGGCGCTCCAGCGCGCGGCGGGCGGGCGGCTCCGCACGCTCCTCACGGGGCTCACGCGGAACCGGCTGACGGCCGTCGCCGCGGGGGCCGCCGTCACCGCGATCATCCAATCGTCGTCGGCGACCACGGTGATGCTGATCGGTTTCGTCGCCGCGGGGCTGATGACCTTCCCCCAGACGCTCGGGATCATCCTCGGCGCCGACATCGGCACCACGTTCACCGTCCAGCTCATCGCCTTCCGCGTGACCGACTACGCGCCGCTCCTGGTGGGGATCGGCTTCGTCCTCGTCTTCATCGGGCGCCGCCGGGCGGTCAAGGACGTCGGCCAGGCGATCCTGGGCTTCGGCCTCCTCTTCCTCGGCCTGCGCCTGATCCTCGACGGCGTCGCGCCGATCCGGCAAAACGAGCTGACGCTCGAGGTGCTCCGGGCGCTCGCCGCGAATCCGCTGACGGGCGTCCTCGTCGGCGCGGGGCTGAGCGCCGCGCTGGCGTCCTCGGCCGCCACGATCGGCGTCGCGATCGCGCTCGCCTCCGCCGGCCTGCTGGCCCTCCCCGGCGCGGTGGCGATCGTGCTCGGCGCCAACGTCGGGACCTGCGCGACCGCGCTCGCGGCCTCGCTCGGCGCCAACGCC
>QHRX01000113.1 GCA_003221455.1 Candidatus Rokuibacteriota bacterium | reverse complement strand
TCTTGGACCTTCTGATTAGAACGGCACGCGTTTTTGCCATCCCGGAACCGCTCATCAACACAGGGCGATCGAGGAGTTCAAAACGCGGACCCCCTCGCGCGCCGAGCCGATCAAGCGCCTGACGCGCTCTCGACGGTAGCTTCGGCGTCACGCTCGGCGTCGTCGAGGCAGGGGCCAGCGCAAGGCACGCGGCGTGACTCAGCCGATTCACGTCAGCTCGGCCGGGCCCCCCTCCTGACTCGTTCACCGGCCGGGCTGGCCAGGAGAGGGATAAGGCCGGGTCGCCCTGGGCTAGTTTTTTCGCAGACGACAGAGTAGACTCTCCCCCCGGCGCGGGGCCCGACCCAAAGAGCGGGCATGAGGCTGCGCCGTGCGGGCAGCACCGGGGCCAATTCACAGGCGTGCTTCACGGAGTGGCGTTTGTGCCCGATTTTGCCGCTGCGACCGCCAGTGAGGGCCGTCTCTGGGCCGAGATATTCGCCACGATTCACACGTATCGGGGGACGTCGCGGCCCGGCGCGTCGATCGCCGGTACAGTGCCGAGCGATGCGGCAGTCGGACTCGCCAGGCTCAGGGGGGCGCGGCCGGGGGCTGAGCCGCGTTCGCCATGAAAGCGATCGTTCTGAACGACTACGGGGGGGTCGAGCAGCTTCGTTTCGAGGATGCCCCGAAGCCGGAGCCGGGCTTCGACGACGTCGTCATCCGCACTCGCGCGACCGGCGTGAACCATTGCGACACCGACGTGCGGCGCGGGCTGTTCGGGGTGATGCAGCGCTTCCCGCACGTGATGGGCGTCGACGCCGCCGGCGAGATCGAGACGATCGGGCCCGGTGTCACCGAGTTCAAACCGGGCGACCGCGTCGCGCCCCACTTCATGCTGAGCTGCGGGGTGTGCAAGAATTGCCAGCGCGGCGTGGAGAATATATGCCTGAAGCCTGACATTCTCGGGGTCACGACGTGGGGCACCTACGCGCAATTCGTGAAGGTGCGGCAGAACAACGTCGTGCGTCTTCCGGACGGGCTCTCGTTCGACGAGGCGGTGGCGGCGCAGGTGCCGTTTGCCACGGCGTGGGAGGGCCTGATCTCCGTCGCCAAGCTCACGGTCGGCGAGACGGTGCTGATCAACGCCGCTGGCAGTGGGATTGGCTCGGCCGCGATCCAGGTGGCCAAGCTCGCCGGGGCCCGCGTCATCGCGACCGTTGGCTCGGACGAGAAATTCGCCAAGGCCCGCGAGCTCGGGGCCGATGAAGTCATCAACTATTCGACGACCGACGTCCCCGAAACGGTGATGTGTCTTACCAACGGGCTCGGCGTCGAGGTCGCCCTTGACATGGTCGGAGGCGCTCGCCTGCTCGATGCGATCGCCGCGCTGGCCCAGGGTGGCCGGCTCGCGAGCGTCGGCGCCCACGGGGGCGAAAAGGTGCTGATCGACATGATCGAGTTCTTCCGCAAGCACATCAGCCTGCACGGCTGCGGGCGTTCGACCAAGTCGATCGTCTCCGAGGTCCTGGCTCTCGTCGCCGACGGCAAGCTCAAGCCCGTGATCTTCAAGCGCTTCCCGCTTGCCAAGGCCTCGGAGACCCACCGCCTCATGGAGAGCCGCAACTTCTTCGGGCGCATGGTCCTCCAGCCGTGGGGCACCGAATGACTGGCGTCGCGTACTGCATCCGCAGCCTGCTCTTCGCCCCCGGCAACGAGTCGCGCAAGGTCGAGAAGCTTGCGCGTTTCGGCGCCGACGCGATCGTTCTCGACCTGGAAGACGCGGTCGCCGCGGACCAGAAGATCGCCGCCCGGTCGATCCGCTGCGTGCGGGTGAACGCCCTTTCCACGGGCCTCACGCTCGGCGACCTGGAGGGCGTGGTCTCGGCCGACCTGGACCTGATCGTCATGCCCAAGGTTGAAAGCCCTGGGGACTTGCGTACGCTCGACGCGCTGATCGCGGCGGCGGAGGTCTCGACCGGCCTTGCCCGGGGCAGGATCGGAGTGATCGCGCTCATCGAGACCTGCGCTGGCGTTCTCGCGGCCGCCGAGATCGCCCGCGCGTCACCGCGGCTCGTCACGTTCGTCTTCGGCTCGGGCGACCTCGGGCGTGACCTCGCCCTGCCGACCATGCGCGGGGACATCTCGGCGGCCCTCGCTTATGGCCGCGCGAAGGTGGTCTACGACGCTCGGGCGGCGGGCTTGCCGGGCCCCCTCGATGGGCCGTACCTCGAGGTGGGCGACCTCGACGGCCTCGAGCAAGACTGCCGCGCCGCCGTCGCGCTCGGCCACCGTGGCAAGGTCTGCATCCACCCCGACCAGGTGGCAGTGGTCAACCGTGTGTTCGGCCCTGATCCGGAGGAGATCGTGTTCGCTCGAAAGGTCATCGAGGCATTCGCCGCCGCCGAGTCTCGTGGATCGGCGTCGATCATCGTCAACGGCACCTTCGTTGACTATCCGATCGTCCAGAAGGCGGGGAGCATCGTCCGTCTCGCCGACGAGCTCGCGGCCAGAAAGGCCAGCCGGTGAACAGCGAGGAGACGGAGGAGGACATCGGGACCATCAGGCGCAACGACGGCGCGGCCCACGCGGTGCGGGCGTCTCCTTGGGTCCTGGCCCCTCGTGCGGCGAGCATCCGGAGGAAGCCTTCGTCGATCTGCTGCCCAACCGCGTGGCAGAATTCCTAGCGACGGCTATCGGGCGAGGCGGCGAAGGACGGGAGACGGTAGCGGGGACATAGTGGAGGACCAATCCATGGCGGCGACGTGGGACCAGATTCTGACGGCCGAAGACCGCGCGGTCCTGGAGCGCGGAAAGTGGGCGCAGCGGGCGGGGGTCGGGCAACGCCCAGCGCTCATCGTGGTCGACGCGCAGAACTACATGACGGGCATTCGCGGCGCCGCCGACACCGCCGAGAAGTACCCGCTCGCTTGCGGGGAGGTCGCCTTCCCGGCGGTCGCCGAGATGCGCCGCCTGCTCCTCGCCTGCCGCGCGGCGACGGTTCCGATCTTCTTCACCCGCTACGTCGTGGATCCGGTGAACGACGACGTTGGCATGTTCCACCGCAAGATCGGAGTCGGCCTCGGCCGCGGCGAGAACCTCTACTTCAAGGGCACGCACGGCGCGGAGATCGTCGAGGATCTGAAGCCTCTCGCGACCGAGATTGTCATCGACAAGAAGAAGTGGAGCGGGTTTTTCGGCACGCCTCTCCTGTCACTCCTGATTGATCGACGGGTTGATACCTGCATCATTATCGGGGGGTCCACGTCAAACTGCGTCCGCGTCACCGTCGTCGACTCCAACCAATACAACTTCTTTACGATCGTGCCCGAGGAGGCGGTATTCGACCGCCTCCCGATCTCCCACAGGCTCACCCTGTTCGACATCAACCGCAGCTACGGGGACGTCATGCCGGTGGACGACGTGCTGGCGTACATCGCAGGCGTTGGCACGCAGAACGCGACCCGCGCCGCCTGACGATCGCCCCTTCGCGAACGAGAACGGAGCACTTCCAATGGCTTATCACTCATTCAAAGACATCGAGACGCCGGGTCCGAAGCGTGACTTCGTCGGTTACGGACGCAAGGTTCCGCGGGTGCGCTGGCCGCGCGACGCGCGCCTTTCGATCAACGTGGTCCTGAACTACGAAGAGGGGTCGGAGTATTCGCATCCGGCCGGCGACAAGCGCAGCGATGGCCTCCAGGAAGTCATCTATGCGATGGACCCCAAGTACCGAGACCTCGCGGTGGAATCCGTGTTCGAGTACGGCTCGCGGGCGGGCGTCTGGCGCCTCGAGCGTCTTGTCACGGAGTTCAAGATCCCGATCACCTTCTATGCCTGCGCGGTTGCCCTCGAACGCAATCCGGAGGTGGCAGCCTGGTTGAAAGAGGCGCAGCACGAGCCCTGCAGCCACGGCTGGCGCTGGGAGGAGGTGTGGCGGCTTTCGCGTGAGGAGGAGGCCGAGCATATCCGCCGGGCCATCGAGTCATTCACGGCGACCTGCGGCGAGCGGCCCCAGGGGTGGTACTGCCGCTACGGACCTTCGGTTCACACCCGCGAGCTTCTCGTTGAAGAGGGTGGCTTCAGCTACGATTCCGATGCCTACAATGACGATCTGCCCTATTACGTCAATGTGAAAGGGAAACAACATCTTGTTGTTCCCTATTCCTTTACCTATAACGACGGAAAGTTCGGCCTCCTGCCGGGCTACGGCTCGCCGAGCGACTTCGTCGACACGTTGAAGCGCGGCTTCGATCAGCTCTACGCCGAGGGTGAAACCTATCCGCGGATGATGTCGATCGGCCTCCATCCGCGCCTGATTGGGCAGGCGACCCGCATCTCGGCGCTCCGCGAGTTTTTCGACTATGCCCGCAGCAAGGACAAGGTGTGGTTCGCCCGTCGGATCGACATCGCGAGCTGGTGGCACGCCCACCATCGCGAGTTCGGCACGTGAGGTGGCGGCCAACGACTGGAGAGGCGACCGCGGCGGCGGGCCAGGCGTCGCTGGGCAGCGCCGGCGGAAACGGGGTCGCCCCTCCAGAAATCCAGCCCATGCCCTGCAGTCTTTGTCAACGATCGACGGCGGACAGGTCCTGGCGAAGGCCCTGATCGAGGCCATAAGCGTCGCATCACAGAGAGGAGCCGCGCATGCCTTGCGGTAGAAGTGCACAACCAGGTTCATCGACCGGCACCCAGTGGAGGGAGCACACGACCTATCGGGGGCGGACGCTGGCAGCGGCAGCCGCGGTCGGGATGTCCTTAACGGCATTCCTCGCCCCATCGGTCCCGGCGCAGAACAAGCTCCCTGATCTCGACTACGCCAAGCGGATCATCGCCAAGCACAGTCAGCTTCCGACCTTTACGCCGCCGGGGCCACCCTTTGACGCGAAGAAGTGCATCGCGGGCAAGAAGGTCCTCTCGATCCCGGTGTCGAGCGCCAACCCGTTCACGAAGAACATCGATATCGCCGAGACGACGGTGGCCAAACAGCTCGGCTTCGAGTGGGTCGAGTGGCAGAACCAGGCCCGGCCGACCCAATGGGTGCAGGGTATCGAGTACGGGATCAACAACAAGTTCGACGCCATCGATCTCCTGGGCGGTGTCAATCCCGCCGTCCTGGGGCCGCAGATAGCGGCGGCGAAGAAAGCCGGCCTTCAGGTCTTCACCTCGCACTTCAACGACACGACGCAGAAGCTCGACCCCAACATCGATCTGTCTCTGCCCGTGCCCTACCACTACGTCGGACAGGTGCTGGCAGACTGGGTCATCCTCAAAACCAACGGCAAGGTGAACGCCGTGATCGTCGGCTCGGACGAGATCCTTCCGACCGCACCCTTCGTGAAGGGCATTACCGACGAGCTCAAGACGCGCTGTGGACCGGGCTGCAGGTACACCTACGTGAACGCACCGGTCCCCGAATGGGCGACCAAGATCCAGCCGAGCGTCCAGTCGACGCTGATCGCGGACCCCACCGTCAACTACGTCATCCCCATCTACGACAGCATGTCCCAGTTCGTCATACCCGCGATCCAGATCACCGGCCGCAAGGGCAAGGTGCAGATCGCGACATTCAACGGCACGCCGTTCGTCATCGACGCGATCCAACGTGGCGACGTGGAGATGGACATCGGCGAAAGCCTCGGGTGGATCGCTCGCTCGGTCCTCGACGGCTTCATGCGCAAGCTCTGCGGTCTTCCGACGTACGGCGAGCTCTACGTCCCGTTCTACATTTTCGACGCGTCGAACGCGAAGAAGGCCGGGACGCCGGCCGACTACGATCGCGGGTACGGCGATCAGCATGTCGCCGGCTACAACGCTCTCTGGGGGGTGAAGTGACTGGAGAGGGCGCCGCGACGCCGCCGGGCCGAGGCCCGGCGCTGTCGATCCGAAGGTTGTCGAAACGTTTTGGCGGAGCGCTGGCGCTCGATCAGGTCGAGCTCGAAGTTCTGCCCGGGGAGGTGCACGGCCTTCTCGGGCAGAACGGGTCCGGCAAGTCGACGCTGATCAAAGTGCTGGCCGGCTTCTACGAGCCGGAGCCGGGGGCAGAGCTCACCATTCACGGCGATCCCGTCCCGCTGCCCATCCAAGCCGGCTCGGCGCGGCGGCTCGGCCTCGCGTTCGTCCACCAGCACCTCGGTCTCGTGGCGTCGTTGTCGGTTCTGGAGAATCTTCGCATCGGCGCCTTCGCGACGGAGGTGCGATGGTACGTCGACTGGCGGCACGAGCGTGAGGCCGCGCGAGCCACCTTCGCGCGCGTCGGCCTCGCCATCGAACCCGACGCCCGGGTTGGCGACCTTCCCCAGGTCGAGCGCGCCCTCGTCGCCATCGTCCGTGCCTTCGAGGACATCCGGCAGCGGGGCGACACGACCCACGGCGGGATTCTCGTCCTCGACGAGCCGACCCCCTTCTTGCCGAAGGTCGGCGTCGACCAGCTCTTCAAGCTCGTGCGCAACATCGTGCGCGAAGGGGCGAGCGTCATCTTCGTCTCTCATGACGTCGACGAGGTGATGGAGATCACCGACCGCGCCACGGTGCTGCGTGACGGGCGCGTCGCGGGCGTCGGTAAGCGCGTCCACCGGTTCCAGGCACAACGCGAGGACATGGCGACGAACCCAGTCGCGGTGCGCGTCCGCGGGCTCAGCGGCGGGTCGCTCGAGAACGTTTCGATTGATCTCCGCGACGGGGAGATCGTCGGTCTCACTGGCCTCATCGGCTCAGGCTTCGATGAGGTCCTCTATCTTCTCTACGGGGCAGAGCGGGCGACCGCGGGCACACTCACGCTCGCCGGACGGGAGCACGGGCTCTCGGACATGTCGCCGAATCGGGCGCTGGGCCTGGGCATCCCGCTGCTGCCGGCCGACCGTCTCGGGGCAGCGGGGGTCGGCGCGCTCCCCGTCACGGACAACGTGACGCTGCCGGTGCTGGAACGCTTCGTCTCGCGCTTCCGCCTCGATTGGCGCCGCATGCACACCCACACGCGAGCACTCGGCTCGACGTACGACGTCCGGCCGAACCAGCCGTCGATGAAGCTCGGCCTCCTCAGCGGCGGCAACCAGCAGAAGGTGCTCATCGCCAAGTGGCTGCAAATGCGCCCGCGCCTCTTCCTTCTCGACGAACCGACGCAAGGGGTCGACGTGGGAGCGCGGCAACACCTCCTCGTCGCGCTCGCCGAGGCGGCGCGCCGGGGCACGCCGATCCTGTGCGCGAGCACGGACTACGAGCAGCTCGCACAGATCTGCAACCGGGTCCTGATCTTCGCGCGCGGGCATGTCATCCGGGAACTCGTCGGCGCCGAGGTCATGAAAGACACGATCGCCGAGCAGTGTGTCCGCAGCCTGAGCGTCGCCGGACTCGCCAACGGCGAGGAGGCAGCGCCCGCATGACACCGGTTCAAGATCGTGTCGTCGACGCCCCTCAGCTGAAGTCGGAGGTTCACGCCGAGGGCGCGAGCGGATGGAACTGGCTTCGCTTCGCGGAGGCCTACGCCCTCGTCGGCGCGCTGCTCGTGCTCGTCGCAGTCTTCGGCGTCCTGCGTCCCGAGGCCTTCCTCTCGTGGGCGAACATCTCGACCATCCTCGGCTCGCAGGCGGTGCTCGTGGTGCTCACGCTCGCACTCATCATTCCTCTGAACGCCGGCGACTTCGACCTCTCGGTCGCGAGCGTCCTGACCCTCTCGGCGATGATCATCGCGGTGCTCAACGCGCAGCGTGGCTGGCCCGTCGGGATCGCGATGCTCGTCTCGCTCGCGGTCGCCGTCGTCATCGGCATCGTCAACGCGGGCTTCATCCTCTACTTCCGGATTCCATCACTCATCGTCACCCTGGGCACTGGAACCTTCATCAACGGCGTCGTGCTTTGGATCAGCCGGGACCAGACGATTAGCGGCATCTCAAATACGCTGGTCGACTACGTCGTCGTCACCCGCATCTTCGGAGTTCCGCTGGCCTTCTACTACGCGATCTCCCTCTGCATCGTGCTCTGGTACTTCTTCGAGTACACGACCCCTGGCCGCCGCGTGCTCTTCGTCGGGCGCGGGCGCGAGGTCGCGCGCCTGAGCGGCATCCGGGTCGATCGCGTCCGTCTCTTCTGTCTTCTCGCGTCGAGCGTCCTGAGCGCGGTCGCCGGCCTCCTCTATTGCGGCACCATCGGCGCCGCCGACCCTCTCTCGGGCCTAACCTTCCTGCTCCCCGCCTTCGCGGCGGCCTTTCTCGGTGCGACGAGCATCTCGCCGGGGCGCTTCAACCCGTGGGGCTCGACCATCGCCGTCTACTTCCTCGTCACCGGCATCACCGGCCTCACGATCCTCGGCATCGAGACCTTCGTCCAGAACCTCTTCTACGGGGGCGGCCTCGTCCTCGCCGTCGCTCTCTCGCAGTTGGTGCGCAAGCGGGAGGCCCAGGATTTCAGCTGATGAGACGGGCCTGCATGCTCTACGCCGACCTCATAGGTCACTGGGAAAAGCGCAACCAGGAAGCGCTCGAGCACACGAATCCGAGCAAGCTCGACCGCGCCGCCCTGCTCGACTTCGCGCAGAAGTACGGGCGCGAGGCGGTGGTGGAGGCCATGCGCCGCAGCGAGGGGATCGAGGTCGACTCGCATGCGACCGAGGGCCCCACGGACCTGGACGACTTCCGCTGCGAGATCGAGCGGCCCGAGGACATCCGCGAGCTGTTCGTGCCGCGCTTCTACTTCGGCTGCCAGGCGGACGACCCCATCAATGCGTGGGGGTTCAACCGCCGCGCGAACCCGCTCGGCGCCCGCCCCAACGCGCTCTTCAGCTCTGACATCGGGCACTTCGACGTCCCGGACATGGCGGCGGTCGTTCCGGAGGCCTACGAGTTGGTCGAGCACGGGTTGATCGCCGACGACGACTTCCTGGACTTCATGTTCGCCAACGCCGTGCGCTTCTGGGGCGAGGTGAACCCTGATTTCTTCAAGGGTACGGTCGTCGAGAAGGCGGCCGCGGACGTGCTTGCCCGGGCGGCAGTTCGGCCGTGAACGTCCCGAGCGCGATGCCTCTCGATCCACAGGCGAGAGCCGTGATCGACC
>QHRX01000112.1 GCA_003221455.1 Candidatus Rokuibacteriota bacterium | reverse complement strand
AGTGGCGGGTCGACCTTTGGTAGCTGGAGCGGGTGCGATGGGGTCTCCGACACGACCTGCACGGTGACGATGAGCGGAGCGCGGTCGGTCACGGCCACGTTCAACGTGCAGCGGTTCACCCTTACGGTCAGCAAGGGCGGGACGGGGAGCGGCACGGTGACCTCGAGCGACGGCGGCATCAACTGCGGGCCCACGTGCGTGTTCACGTACGACAGCGGGAGGGTGGTGACGCTGACGGCGAGTGCGGGTGGCGGCTCGACCTTTGGCGGCTGGAGCGGATGCGATGGGGTCTCCGACACGACCTGTACGGTGACGATGAGCGGAGCGCGGTCGGTCACGGCCACATTCAACGTGCAGCGGTTCACCCTCACGGTGAGCAAGGTGAGCGTCGTCTTGGCCGGCGGCACGGTGACCTCGAGCGACGGCGGCATCAACTGCGGGCCCACGTGCGTGGCCACCTACGACAGCGGGACGGTGGTGACGCTGACGGCGACGCCGGACCCCCTCGCCCTCTTTGCGGGCTGGAGCGGCGACTGCTCCAACCTCGTCGGCCCCTGCACCGTGACGATGACGTCGAATCGCTCTGTCACTGCCACCTTCGCGGGAGTGGATTAGGACCTCCCTGCGCTGACTTAGGGTTTGGGGGGTGTAGCAGATGCTCTTCCCGGCGGGGTGGGCGCGCGTGACCGGCGCGGCCGCGGATCAGGGAGCCGCACGGAGGACCTGGCGAGAGCACCGGGGGATCCGAAGTTCTCCTGACAGCGGCGCGGCGGCGAGTTCAAGAGCAACCTTGCCGAAGGTTCTTCCTTGCCTGTTGTCTTCGGCCCACTGTCGCCGCTCCCGAGGACGTATTCCCACGCCGTAGCCGATTCTCCGCAGATCCGACACCTGTCGCCAGGCGCTACTCGTCGTTGGGCTTCCGAAATCGAATGACGTCGGGCCACTCCGCGAGCGAGCGGATCGTCCCCGTCGCTGCGTTCGTGCCGCGACACTTCGCTATCGAACCCGGCCAGAACCAGGGGACCCCACGAACGCCGTCCTGACAGGGGTCGTTGAAGCCCTGGGGGAGGTCGAGGTGGTTCGGCCAGGTTCGTCCTGGTGCTGGCCTCAGTCAGTGTGGTACGTTCTGCCGGCCGTCCGGGCCGTCGCGACGCGCGGGAGACGCGCGCGCCGACGCCCGCGGTTGGGGCCCACACCGACGCGGGCCTGCGCGAGGCCCGGGAAGGCCGAGATCGACCGGGGTCGACGCGGCGCGATCCGAGGGGGCACACGATGGCGATGCTCGAGGGCAGGGTCGGAGCCGTGACCGGCGCCGGGCGGGGGATCGGGCGGGAGATCGCCCTCCTCCTCGCGCGCCATGGAGCGCGGATCGTCGTCAACGACTACGGCGGGTCCGAGTCGGGCTCGGGGAGCGCGCGGGCGCCGGCCGACCAGGTCGTCGAGGAGATTCGAAGGCTCGGAGCGGAGGCGGCGGCCAACTACGACTCGGTGGCGACGATGGCCGGCGGCGCCCGGATCGTCCAGACCGCCCTCGACCGCTTCGGGCGCATCGACGTCGTGGTGAACAACGCCGGCATCCTGCGCGATCGCATGATCTTCAACATGTCCGAGGAGGAGTGGGACGCGGTCATCGACACGCACCTCAAGGGCGCCTTCGCCGTGACCCGAGCCGCCGCGCCCTACATGAAGGAGCAGAAGTCGGGCCGCTTCATCAACATGACCTCGACCTCCGGCCTCGTCGGCAACGTCGGCCAGGCCAACTACGCCGCGGCCAAGATGGGCATCGTCGGACTGACGAAGATCGTGGCGCTCGATATGGCCCGCTACAACGTCACCGCGAATTGCATCTCGCCCTTCGCCTGGACGCGGATGATCGGCACCATCCCGACCGACACGGAGGCGCAGAAGGCGCGCGTCGAAAAGATCAAGAAGATGGGGCCCGAGCACGTGGCCCCGCTCGCCGTCTTTCTGGCGAGTGACGATGCACGCGAGGTTTCGGGCCAGGTCTTCGGGGTCCGGGGCAAGGAGATCATGCTCTTCGGCCACATGCGGCCGGTCACCCGGATCCACCACGACGCGGGCTGGACGCCCGAGCGGCTCGCCGAGATGTTCATGGGCACGCTCGGCCACCATCTGGTGCCCCTCGAGACCTCGGGCCAGTACTTCAACTACGATCCGCTCGTGTGACCGGGACTCCGGGATGTCGTGGGCGCTCTACGCGACGCAGGGGTTGCACGGCCTCGTCTACGGGATGCTGCTGTTCCTCGTCTCGGCCGGCCTGACGCTCGTCTTCGGCATGATGGGGATCCTCAACATCGCCCATGCGGCGTTCTACATGCTCGGGGCCTACCTCGCCTGGACGGTCGTGCACCTGACCGGGAGCTTCTGGCTCGCGTTGGCGGTGGCCCCGCCCCTCGTCGGAGGGCTCGGGATGCTGGTCGAGCGGTTCCTCCTCCGCCGGATCCACGCCTTCGGCCACGCCTACGAGCTCCTCCTGACCTTTGGTCTTTTCTACATGGTCAGCGAGACGACGCGGTGGATTTGGGGCAGCTACACCCTCCAAGTGCCGATGCCGCCGGCGCTCGCCGGTTCGGTCCCGTTCCTCGGCGGGCAGTATCCCGTCTACCGCCTCTTCATCCTCGGGATCTCGGCGTTGATCTGCCTCGGGATGGCGGTGGCGCTGCTGCGGACGCGGGTCGGCATCATCATCCGCTCGACGGTGTCCGACGCGCAGATGGTCAGCGCGCTCGGCATCAACACCCCCCTCGTGTCTCTGGGGGTCTTCGGCAGCGGCTCCGCGCTGGCCGCGCTGGCCGGCGTGATCGCGGCGCCGTTCGTCCAGGCGGACCTGTCGATGGGCGTCGGGATCCTCGTCGATCTCTTCGTGGTGATCGTCATCGGCGGTTTCGGCTCCCTGCTCGGCGCGCTCCTCGCCTCGCTCATGATCGGCGAGCTCCAGTCCTTCGGGATCCTCTGGTTTCCCGAGTTCGCGATGGTGTTCGAGTTCCTGCTGATGGCGGCCGTGCTGATCCTCCGGCCCCAGGGACTCTTTGGGGAGAAGGGATGAGGCGGTCGCGACTGTCGGTGGCGCTCGTGGCGGTGCCGGTCCTCTACGCGCTGCCGTGGCTCGTCGACACCCTCCGGCTCCGGATCGTGATCGAGATCCTCTACTTCGGGCTCTTCGCCGTCTCGTTCAACCTGCTGTTCGGCTACGCGGGCCTCCTCTCCTTCGGTCACGCCGCCACGTTTGGCGTCGGTGGCTACACGCTCGGGCTCGCGCTGAACCACCTGCCGCGCCTGCCGTTCCTTGGGGCCTTGGGCCTCGCCGCGCTCAGCGGCGCCGCCGCCGGGCTCGGGATCGGCGCCTTCTGCGTGCGCCTCCGCGGGACGTACTTCGCCCTCCTCACGCTCGCCTTCTCCCAGTTCCTCTTCGCGGTGGCATTCAAGTGGCGGGCGCTGACCCGGGGCGACGACGGTCTCATCGTCCAAGGACGCGACCTCGCGGTCCCCGGGCTCGGGGCGCTCCGGCTCGGCGAGGCGCCGGGTTTCTACTGGCTCGCGCTGTCCGTGGTGCTGCTGTGCCTGGGGGCCGCCTGGCGCTTCACGCGTACGCCGCTCGGCAACGCGGTCGTCCTGATGCGCGAGAATGACGAGCGCGCGGCGTTTCTCGGCTACAACGTCTACGCGACCAAACTGATCGTGTTCACGGTGGCGGCCACGCTCGCCGCGGTCGCCGGGGCGCTGTTCGCGGCCTTCCAGGGGCTCGTCTCCCCCTCGGCCCTCGACCTCCAGACCTCGACGGTCGTGGTGTTCATGGCCGTCCTCGGCGGGACCGGCACCTTCCTCGGCCCCTTCTTCGGCGCCGCCCTCTACATCGTCGTTCAGGACTGGCTGTCCAAGACGACCGAGAACTGGCCCTTCTTCATCGGGCTGGCGTTCGTGCTGATGATCCTGTTCGCCCACGAGGGGCTGACCGGGCTCGCCGTCGGGCGGGGGAGCTGGCGACGGCCGACCGGCGGCGCGGCCGGGGGGGCGGCGTGAGCGCGCTCGAGCTCCGCGACATTCACCACGATTTCGCCGGCCTCCAGGTCCTGTCGGGAATCTCGCTCGACGTCCGCGAGGGTGAGCGGCACGCGATCATCGGGCCCAACGGCGCCGGCAAGTCGACCCTCTTCAACATCGTGACCGGCCGCTACGCGCCCCGCCGCGGGCGGGTGCTCTACCGCGGACGGGACATCACGGGGCAGTCGCCCCACCGGATCGCGCGCCTCGGCATCGGGCGCTCCTTCCAGATCATCAACACCTTCCCCCGGCTCAGCGTCTACCAGAACGTCCGGAGCGCGGTCGTCTGCCGCCGCCTCCGCCTTGACGCGTGGTCGATCCTGGACCGCGACGTCGCCGCCGCGCGGGAGACGACGGCGGTGCTGGATCT
>QHRX01000155.1 GCA_003221455.1 Candidatus Rokuibacteriota bacterium | reverse complement strand
CCGCGTACGTCTCCGACAGCCTCCACCCCGACGCCGTTGCGATCCCGATCGGTCAGCACTACGCGCCGTACCAGACGGGGCGCTATGTACGGCCGGAGGCCGGGCCGATGAGCCCCCTCGCCCTGCTCGGGTCGACGACCGACCCGGTCTCGGGCGGGCTCGCGTTCCTCGCCGTGCGCGTGACGCTCGAGAAGACCGGCAGGCGCCGGCCGCTCGCGATCCTGCAGGCGACGCACGACCAGGATCAGCGCGAGATCGCCCAGGAGCTCGACCTCACTGCCGCGCGCGAGCTCGAGCTGCGCGGCCACGCGCCCGACCACGCCAATCTGCCGAGCATGTATCCCGACCCGGTCTACCCGAACCACCGCTGGGGGATGTCGATCGACCTCGACGCGTGCATCGGGTGCTCGGCGTGCATGATCGCCTGCCAGGCCGAGAACAACGTGGCAGTGGTCGGCAAGCCGCAGGCGGCGTACGGCCGGCAGATGCACTGGCTCCGGGTCGAGCGGTGGGCGGAGGGGGCCGCCGACCACCCGCGCAACATCTTCCTGCCAATGCTCTGCCAGCACTGCGAGGTGGCGCCGTGCGAGCCCGTCTGCCCGGTGTTCGCGGCCTACCGCACGGACGAAGGGCTCAACGGGCAGGTCTACAACCGGTGCGTCGGGACCCGGTACTGTGGCAACAACTGCCCCTACGAGGTGCGCCGCTTCAACTGGTTCTGGTGGGAGTGGCCCGCGCCACTCGAGGTGCAGCTGAACCCGGACGTCACCGTCCGCCAGCTCGGCGTCATGGAGAAGTGCACGATGTGTCTGCAGCGGATCATCGCGGGCAAGGATCGGGCTCGGGGCGAGAACCGGGCGGTGCGGGATGGCGACATCGTCACCGCCTGCCAGCAGACCTGTCCGACGCAGGCGATCACGTTCGGCGACCTGAAGGACGGCGCCAGTCGCGCCTCGAAGCTCGCACGCTCGCCGCGGGGATACCACGTCTTCGAGGAACTCGGGACGCGGTCGGCGATTACCTACCTGAAGAAGGTCACGCGCGCGCCCGAGCGCGCACGCGGGTAGTCCCCTGAGCGACCAGTCGGCCGCGACGACGAGCCCGACGTTCGCCGACGTCAACCGCGACGTGGCCCAGACCCTGGCCCCGCCGGGTGACCTCTACTTCGGCTGGATGGGCGTCGTCGCTCTCATCCTCGCCGCCGGCATCGTGGCGTGGACGGCCCAGATCTGGTGGGGCATGGGGATGGCCGGCAAGCGGACGCCCGAGATGTGGGCGATGTACATCACGACGTTCGTGTTCTGGATCGGGATCGGCCACGCGGGCACGCTCATCTCGGCCATCCTCTATCTTTTCCGCGCGCGCTGGCGCACCTCGATCTACCGCGGCGCGGAGGCGATGACGGTCTTTGCCGTCATGACGGCCGGCCTCTTCCCGCTCATCCACGCGGGGCGCATGTGGTTCGCCTACTGGCTGCTCCCGTACCCGAACCAGCGCTACCTCTGGCCCAACTTCCGCTCGCCGCTCGTCTGGGACGTCTTCGCGATCTCGACCTACCTGACGATCAGCGTCGTCTTCTTCAGCGTCGGGCTGTTCCCCGACATCGCCGCCCTCCGCGACATGTCGACCGGCTCGAAGAAGCGGATCTATTCGATCCTGGCGCTCGGGTGGGAGGGCTCGGATTCGCAGTGGCGCCACTACCAGCGCGCCTACGGGCTCTTGGCGGCCCTCGCCACGCCGCTCGTGCTCTCCGTCCACAGCGTCGTGTCCTGGGACTTCGCGATGGCCCTCGTCCCCGGCTGGCATTCGACCCTGTTCGCCCCGTTCTTCGTCGACGGCGCGATCTTCTCCGGTTTCGCGATGGTGCTGGTGCTGATCATCCCGATGCGTCACTTCTTCAGGCTTCAGCCGTACCTCACGGACCGTCACCTGGACGCGATGGCCAAGCTCATCCTGGTCACGAGCCTCGTGCTGACCTACTTCTACGTCTGCGAGGCGTTCACCGCCTGGTACAGCGGCGAGCACTTCGAGAAGGCGTCGATGTTCGCGCGGGCGACGCGGCAGTACGCGTGGGCGTTCTGGCTGCAGTACTTCTGCAACAGCCTCGTCCCGCTCGTTCTGTTCAAAAAGCGGGCGCGCACCCACACGCCGACGCTCTACGTGGTCTCACTCTTCGTGCTGGTCGGCATGTGGTTCGAGCGCTTCAACATCATCGTGCCCGGCCTCGCCCACGACTTCTACCCGTATACCTGGGGCACCTACATCCCCACGGTGACGGACACGACGATCATCATCGCGAGCTTCGCGTGGTTCTTCATCCTGTTCCTGGCGTTCATCCGGGTGCTGCCCGCGGTCTCAATCGTGGAGGTGAAGGAGACGCTGGCGCCCCCGTTCAAGACGCGCAGGGCGGGCCACTAGGATGGAACGGGGCCGAGCCGCGCGGCGGGATCGGCGACGCGGCCTCGAGGCCGAGACGCGCCTCGGGGCCCGGCCGTGCGTAGCGCCAGGGCCGACGCTGTGAGCACCCAGGTTCTCGGCGTGTTCGCGCACGTGGACACGATCGTCGACGCGATCCTCCGCCTGAAGGCGGGCGGCTATCGCGACCTCACCGTGTACACCCCGGTGCCGGTGCACGAGATCCTCGACACCCTCGAGGTCGAGCGGCCGCTCTCCAGGGTCCGCCTCTTCACGCTGGTCGGCGCGCTCTCGGGCACGACGCTCGGTTTCTTTCTCACCATCTATTCCGCGCTCCGGTTCGGACAGGTGACCGGCGGCAAGCCGATCGTGTCCATTCCGCCGTACGTCGTGATCGCCTTCGAGTTGACGATCCTGCTCGGCGGGCTCGCGACGCTCTTAGGCATGCTCGTGCTCGCGCGGATCCCCCGGCTCACGCCGTCGGTCGCCTACGACCCGCGCTTCACCCGGGACAAGTTCGGTGTGGCCGTCGCGTGCGCGCTGGGTCAAGTCCAGTCGGTGCGGGACATCCTGGCCGCGACCGGCGCGGAGGAAGTGCGCTCGTGAGATACGTCTTCGGGCTGACCCTCCTCGTCGTGCTCGGGGCCGGGAGCGTCCTCGGGGCCGCGGTCGTCACGCGGTGGCGGCACGACATGACCGAGACCCCCCGGATCGTCGCCGGCGAGCGCGTGTTCACGATGCCCCCGGGCGTCGTGCCGCGGGGCGGGGAGCTGACGATCCCGAAGGAGTCGCGCGACGTCGCGGCCCGGCTGCCCAATCCGGTCCGGCCGAACCCGGAGTCGATCGCGGCGGGCCAGCAGGACTTCGCGGCGTTCTGCACGCCCTGCCATGGCCTGGGCGGGAAGGGGGACGGGCCGGTCGCGGCCAAGTTCATTCCGCCGCCGGACCTGACCAACGCGGGGCTCCAGAAGGCGCGCACGGACGGCTACTGGTATAGCTACATCGGCGTGGGGGGCGCGGTCATGCCCGCGTACGGCGAGGCGCTGTCGCCTCGGGAGCGGTGGGACGTGGTGAACTACGTTCGCACGCTCGCGGCGAAGTGACGGCCTTCCTCGGCCTCCTGGTGCTGCTCGGCGCCGGCTCGCTCGTCCGGGGCGCCGCCTCGACCGACGCGACCCACGCGTGGTCGATCTACCTCGTGAACCTCCTCTTCTGGTCCGGCCTCGGGGTGACGGGCCCGGCCATCGCGAGCATGATGGAGCTGACCGAGGCGCGCTGGTCGCCGACCGTCAAGCGGCTCGCGCTCACCACGGCCGGGTTCCTGCCGGTCTCCCTGATTCTCTTCGTGCTTCTCTTCGCGGGACGCGCGGCGCTCTACGCGTGGGTGCGGGAGCCAGTGCCGGTCAAGGCCGCGTGGCTCAACGTCCCGTTCACGGCGGCGCGCACGGCGGTCGGGACCTTCCTGCTCTTCTGGAGCTGCTTCACGTACGCGGCGGCCGTCTTCCACGAGGACCCGATGGGGCGGGACCAGCCGCGGCGGACCCGGCTGGCGACGACGCTCCTCATTCTGTACGTCATCGTCGTCTCCCTGTGGGGCTTCGACCTCGTGATGTCGATCGACCCGACGTGGTATAGCGGTCTCTTCGGCGGCTACTTCGTCGTGAGCGCGCTCTACACCGGCTTCGCGCTGCTGTCGCTCCTGACCATCCGGGCCAATGCGCGGGGCGAGATCACCGTGTCGCCGTCGGTTGTCCAGGACGTCGCCAAGCTGCAGTTTGCGATGTCGATCATGTGGATGTACTTCTTCTGGTCGCAATACCTCGTGATCTGGTACGGCAACGTGCCGGTCGAGACCCGCTTCTTCGTGCGCCGGGTGTTCGTGGACCCGTGGCGAATCGTGGCGTGGGTCGTTCTCGTCGTGGGCTGGGCCCTGCCATTCTGCTACCTGCTCAAGCGCCTGACGGGCCGGCCCCCCGAACATCACACGCCACTCGTCGTCGTTTCGGTGATGGGGCTCGGCGCGATCTTCCTAGAGCGCGTCTTCCTCGTGTTCCCGGCCGCACCCGGCGGGAGCCGCCTGCCCCTTGCCTGGGGCGATCTCTTCGTCACGGCCGGCTTCCTCGCACTCTTCCTGCTGAGCCGTCGCTGGTTCTTCGCTCGCTTCAAGCCAGGTCTGATCAGTGGGCTGCCAACTGCCCATTGACATGGGCGTCGATCGAGTTCACCCGACGAGGCGCGCCCGGTCAGGCCACCCGCCCACGTGCGGCGCGGGAGAGGCCACCCGCGCGACCGGCCGACCCGGCGGATAGTAGATGGTAGGACGCGGAGCGTGCTGACCGTCGAAGAGGCCGTCGAGCAGATCCTTTCCCGGGTGGAGCCGCTGCCTACCGAATGGGTCGACCTCGAGGCCGCCCTCGGTCGCGTCCTCGGCGAGCCCGTCGTCTCCGGTCGCCAGGTCCCGCCGTGGCCGAACTCGTCCATGGACGGGTACGCGCTCCGTTCGGAGGACGCCCGGGCGGCCAACGCGTCGCTCCGAGTGGTCCTGCAGGTCGCCGCCGGCGCCGCGCCGTCGCGGGCGATCGGCCCCGGCGAGGCCGCCCGGATCTTCACCGGCGCGGCGATGCCGCCGGGCGCCGACGCCGTGATTCCCCAGGAGGACGTCCAGGTGGACGGCGATCAGATCGTGGCCGCGCGGCCGGTCAGGGCGGGCGACTTCGTGCGGGCGGCCGGCGAGGACGTGCGCGTCGGCGACGCCGTCCTCGAGCGCGGCCGGCCGATCGGCCCGCCCGAAATCGGCATGCTCGCCACCCTCGGCTACTCGCGCGTGCGCGTCCACCGCCGGCCGCGGGTGGCGATCCTGTCCACCGGCGACGAGCTGGCCGAGCTCGGGCGGGAGCCCAGTCCCGGACAGATCCCGAACTCGAACACCTACGCCCTGATGGCTCAGGTGCGCGAGACCGGCGCCGATCCCGTGAACCTGGGCGTCGCGCCCGACCGGCGCGAGGCCATCGAGACGCGGCTCGGTTGGGGACGATCGGCCGACGTCCTACTCTCGTCCGCGGGCGTGTCGGTCGGCGAGTTCGACTTTGTGAAGGACGCCTTAGCCCGGTTGGGCGCCACCCTGCACCTTTGGCGGGTCTCGATGCGGCCGGGCAAGCCGATCGCCTTCGGGTCGCTCGGTGGGCGGCCAGTCTTCGGGCTCCCGGGCAACCCGGTCTCGGCGATGGTGACGTTCGAGCTCTTCGTGCGGCCGGCGCTCCGAAAGATGGCCGGGCACACACGACTCACGCGTCCCACGGTGCTCGCGCGCGCCCTGTCGCCGATTCCGAACCCGGGCGCGCGCCGGGGTTTCCTCCGGGTCACGGTGACGCCGGACGACGGCGGCTACGGCGTCCGCCTCACCGGCGACCAGGGGTCGAGCATCCTCAAGTCCATGGTCCTCGCCGACGGTCTGGCGATCGTCGCGCCGGACACGACGATCGAGCCGGGCGGCGCGGTCGAGGTGATCCTCCTCCGATAGCCTGTTTCCGATCGCCGGCGCATCGCCGCTTTCTTGACTTTCGCTGTGGTCGCTGCTACGGTCGCCGCATCGTGAGAGGCGCCCGGGCGGCCCTGGTCCTCTTCTGCGCGTCCGCTTTCCTCCCCGGCTGTGCTACCCGCGGAAGTATCAATCGCACCCGCGCCGACATCGCCACGCTCGGCAGGCAGCTCGAGGAGCTCCGCGCGGCGCAGGAGCGACTGACCCTCGAGGTGGGGCGGATCGCCACTGACCTCCGGCTGAGCCTGGCGCAGCTGACGGGCCTCCGCCCGGAAGTCGCCCAGAGCACCGTGGCCGTCGAGCGCCTCAGGGCACGCCTCGACGCCACCGAGACGACGGTCGCGCGGCTTCAAAGCACGGTCGAACGGGTCGAGCCCGAGCCGCCGCACGCGGCGACGCCAACCCAGACGCCGACCTCGCCGCCCACGCCGCCGGCCGCCAGCCTACCTTCGCCCGACTCGGATCGCACGCCTCCCGGCGAGGCGGCGCCGCACGTCGACCCCGTCGCGCGCGCGTACGCGGCCGCGCTCGAGCAGTACCAGAAGCGCGAGTACGGGCAAGCCGTGCTCGACTTCCTCGACTTCATCGCCAAGTACCCTAAGCATCCGCTCGCGAACAACGCGCAGTACTGGATCGGCGAGGCGTACTATGTGCAGCGCGACTACCGGCAGGCGACCCTCGAGTTTCGGCGGGTGCTCGACGCCGACCCGCGCGGTACCAAAGTCCCTGACGCCCTCCTGAAGGAGGGACTCTGCAGTCTCAATCTCCACCAGCCAGGCCGGGCCTACGAGCTGTGGCGACGGATCCTTCGCGAGTACCCGGACTCCGAGGCCGCCCGCAAGGCCGGCTCCTTCCTCAGCGCCCGAGGCGTTTCCTCCCCCCGCTGATCGACACCGCGCCGCCGCCTCCGCCGTGACGCGCGCGCTCGCCCCGGATCGGCGTCGCGGCCGGGGGCGCCGCTCCCCGTCGAAGGTGAGAGACCAACCGTATCGTCCCACCGTCGACAACCGCCCGGGTTCGGACTGCCCCGCGCGGGCGCGCGGGCGCGCCCGCGTCGGGCGGGAGGGGACGATCGCCAGGGGCCGTGCCCGCCTATTTCCCGCGCGCACTCGGAGGATCCCCCCGGCGGGCGCTCAGCCCGATCGCGGGGTGAGGCCGCGGAGGCCCTGGACGCTTGAATTTCCAAGGGTCTGTGCGCGGCTTGGCCGGTCGAATCCGCACGCTGGGCGGACGGGCGACGTCGCGCCGTCGCGGGGGGGGACGAATGGAGCCACGTGCGATGGTGCTACACTGGGTAGAAGGCGCAATAGGCGCACTAGATGTCGTTAGCGAGGTGCCGGCGATGTGGCGCGACGGAGCACGCATCGTCGACGGCGCGGTGACGACGCCGCACGTGACGCCGCCCGACCACGAACGGATCGGACTCGACCTGGGCGGCGAGGTGCCGCGGCGGGGCGAGCGACGGACCGTCATCTCCGGGCGTGGCCCAGGCCGCAGCTCCGCCGCACGGATGAGCCGGGACGTCAGCGGCCGGCTCCCAGAGCGGCTGGACAGCGTGCCGTGCGGTCGAGGTGAACCCGCACAAGGAGATGCGAGTGGGGAAATCGTTGGTGGTCGTGGAGTCGCCGACGAAGGTCAAGACGATCCAGAAATATTTGGATTCTAAGTTCGTCGTGAAGGCCTCCATGGGGCACATCCGCGACCTGCCGAAATCCAAGCTCGGTGTCGACGAGAAGACGTTCGCGCCGAAGTACGTGACACTGAAATCGAAGGAGAAGACGCTCGACGAGCTGCAACGGGCGGCGGCCAAGGCGGACGCGCTCTACATCGCCACCGATCCGGACCGCGAAGGGGAGGCGATCGGCTGGCATCTGGCGCAGACCCTCAAGGTCAACAAGAAGCGGATCCACCGCATCATGTTCAACGAGATCACCGCACGCGCCATCAAGGCGGCGTTCGAGCACCCGGGCAAGATCGACCTCCGGAAGGTCGACGCCCAGCAGGCCCGTCGGGTGCTCGACCGGCTCGTCGGCTACAAGCTGTCTCCGCTCCTGTGGGAGAAGGTGCGGCGAGGGTTGTCGGCAGGGCGGGTGCAGTCGGTCGCGCTCCGCATGATCGTCGATCGCGAGCGCGAGGTCCTGGCCTTCGTGCCGGTGGAGTACTGGTCCCTCCACGCCCGGCTCCGGGGCGGACAGCCGTCGGAGTTCGTCGCGACCCTCAAGGAGGTGCGGGGCGAGAAGGTGAGCCTCGGCGACGAGGCTCAGACGCGCGCGCTGGTGGAGGCGCTCCAGGGCGCGCGCTTCGTCGTCAAGGCGGTGAACCGCGGGGAGCGCCGCCGGAACCCGGCGCCGCCCTTCATCACGTCCACGCTGCAGCAGGAGGGGGGGCGGAAGCTCCACTTTACCGCCAAGAAGACGATGCTGGTGGCCCAGCAACTCTACGAGGGTGTCGAGATCGGCGGCGAGGGCGCGGTCGGGCTGATCACGTACATGCGGACGGACTCGACACGGGTGGCGGCGGAGGCCCAGGCCGAGGCGCGCGAGTGGATCGGCGAGCGCCTGGGGAGGGCATACCTGCCGGACGCGCCGCCCACGTACCGCGCGAAGAAGGGCGCTCAGGAGGCGCACGAGGCGATCCGCCCGAGCGAGATCGCGCGCGAGCCGCGGGGGCTCGCGGGGAGCCTCACCCGGGATCAGCTCGCCCTCTACCGGCTGATCTGGGAGCGGTTCCTCGCGAGCCAGATGCTCCCCGCCGTGTACGACACGGTCGCGGCCGAGATCGACGCGACACCGCAGACGGCGGGGGAGCGAGCCGCGGACGGCCCGGGGCCCTGCCTATTCCGCGCGCAGGGCGCGACGCTCCAGTTCGCCGGCTTTACGGCGATCTACGTCGAGAGCCGCGACGAGGTCCCCACCGAGGACGACCCGGAGGTCGTCATCCCGCCGCTCGAGGTCGGCGAGGTGCTCGCGCTGCTCGCGCTCGATCCCAAGCAGCACTTCACCCAGCCGCCGCCCCGCTTCACCGAAGCCGCACTGGTCAAGGCGCTCGAGGAGCGGGGAATCGGGCGGCCGTCCACCTACGCGACGATCCTCAGCACGATCCAGCAGCGCGAGTACGTGCGGCGCGAGAAGGGCACGCTCTACCCGACGGAGCTCGGTACCCAAGTGACGGATCTCCTGCTCCCGTTCTTCCCGGAGATCATGGACATCGAGTTCACCGCCCAGCTCGAGGAGGAGCTCGACCGGATCGAGGAGGGCGATACTCCGTGGGTCGACACCGTCCGCGCCTTCTACAAGCGTTTCGCGCAGGATCTGCGACGGGCGGGCGGCAAGATGGAGAACCTGAAGCGCGGCACGGAGACGGGACAGGCCTGCCCGACCTGCGGCAAGCCGCTCCTCGAGCGCTGGGGGCGCTTCGGACGGTTCCTGGCGTGCTCGGCCTATCCCGAGTGCCGCTTCACCCAGAACCTGGCCGGGAACGGACGCGGCAAGCCCGAGGACCAGCCGACCGGCGAGGCCTGCGAGCAGTGCGGCAAGCCGATGGTGATCAAGCACGGGCGCTACGGGCAGTTCGTCGCCTGCTCGGGCTATCCGGAGTGCCGGAACACCAAGGCGGTCTCGCTCGGCATCACCTGCCCCGAGTCCGGCTGTGGCGGCAACATTGTCCAGCGCCGCTCGAAGCGGGGCCGCGCCTTCTACTCGTGCTCGAACTACCCCAACTGCAAGTTCGTCGTCTGGCACCGGCCCGTCGCCGAACCCTGCCCGAAGTGCGGGGCGCCGTTCCTGACCGAGCGCTTGGCGAAGGGGCGGAAGATGATCCGCGAGTGCATCCGAGAGCAGTGCGGCTACAAGCTGGAGGCTGAGCAGGCGGTGACATGACCGATCCGGTGGGCGCCTTCCTCCGCTACCTGGCGGTCGAGAAGGACGCGTCGGCGCACACGATCCGGAGCTACCAGGTCGACCTCGAGCAGTTTCGGGCTTTCCTCGCCGGGCAAGGGGAGAGCGCCTTCGCCGCGGTGGACAGCCGGGCGATCCGAGCCTACCTGGCGGCGCTCCACGGCCGCGGGCTCGACCGGGCGACGGTCGCCCGCAAGCTGGCGGCGGTTCGCAGCTGCTTTCGCTTCCTCGCCCGCCGCGGTGCCCTCCGCCGGAACCCGGCCCGACAGGTGCGCGGGCCACGGCTCGGGCGCAAGCTCGTCTCGTTCCTTCCGCTCGACGAAAGCCTGGCCCTGCTCGACCGGGCGACGGGCACGCGGCGCGACCAGGCAATCCTCGAGCTCCTGTACGCGAGCGGGCTTCGGGTGTCGGAGCTGGCGGGCCTCGACCTGGACGACGTCGACCGCGACGCCCGCACGGTCCGGGTTCTCGGCAAGGGTCGGAAGGAGCGCATCGTCCCGTTCGGCGAGGCGGCGGCGCGGGCGCTCGCGCTCTACCTGGCCGAGCGCGGGGCGGCGACGGGGCCACTCTTCCGAAACGCACGGGGCGCCCGGCTGGGCGTCCGAAGCCTGCACACGATCGTCCGCGCGCGGGCCCGGGCCGCGGGGATCACACGGCGCGTGAGCCCGCACACCCTGCGCCACACGTTCGCGACCCACATGCTCAACGCAGGGGCAGACCTCCGGTTGATCCAGGACCTCCTCGGTCACAGCCGCCTGTCGACGACGCAGCGGTACACTCACGTGAGCGCCGACCAGCTGATGCGGGTCTACGACGCGGCGCACCCGCGCTCGAAATAGCCCGGCTCTCCGATCCACGAATGACTCCCCGATCGACGCGAGCGATGCCATTGGATCCGGGTCTTCCGGCCGGCCAGCGCGTCCGCGGCACGACGATCCTGGCGGTCCGGCACCGGGGGCGCGTGGCGGTCGGTGGCGACGGGCAGGTCACCGTCGGCAACACCGTCGTGAAGGCGGGCGCCCGGAAGGTGCGGAAGCTCTATAATGGCCGGGTCGTGGGCGGTTTCGCCGGCGCCGCGGGTGATGCGTTCACGCTGTTCGGCCGCTTCGAGGCGAAGCTGGAGGAGTACCGGGGCAACCTGCAGCGGGCAGCGGTGGAGCTGGCCAAGGACTGGCGGACGGACCGGGTGCTCCGCCGGCTCGAGGCGCTCCTGGCGGTCGCCGATGCCGCGCAGTCGTTCCTCGTGTCGGGGACCGGCGACGTGATCGAGCCGGACGACGGGCTGATCGGCATCGGCTCGGGAGGGCCGTTCGCCCTCGCCGCCGCCCGGGCGCTCGTGGCCCGGTCCGAGCTTGACGCCAAGGGCATCGTGCTGGAGGCGATGCACATCGCGGCGGGGATCTGCATCTACACGAACGACCAGATCCAGGTGGAAGAGCTGTAAGGCGAGCCACAGAATCGGGCAATGGACGAAGTGGCATGAATGACGCGTTGACGCCGGCGCAAACCGTCGCCGAGCTCGACCGCTACATCGTCGGGCAGGAGCGGGCCAAGCGGGCGGTGGCGGTCGCCCTGCGCAACCGGTGGCGGCGCCAGAAGCTGCCGTCAGAGCTGCGCGACGAGATCGCGCCGAAGAACATCATCATGATCGGCCCGACCGGCGTCGGGAAGACGGAGATCGCCCGGCGGCTGGCCCGGCTGGCCCAGGCGCCGTTCCTCAAGGTCGAGGCGTCGAAGTACACCGAGGTCGGCTACGTGGGGCGCGACGTCGAGTCGATGATCCGTGACCTGACCGAGCTCGCGGTCAACATGGTCAAGGCCGAGATGGCCAAGGCGGTGCAGGAGAAGGCCGAGCAGCTCGCGGAGGAGCGCCTCCTCGACCTCTTGCTGCCGCGCCGCGCGCACGAGCCGTACGGGAGCGAGACGCTCGAGCAGATCAGCCCCGACGCCTCGGCGGAGGCCACGCGCGAAAAGCTCCGCGGGCAGCTCCGCGCCGGCAAGCTCGACGAGCGCCCGGTCGAGCTGGAGACGCAACAGCAGACGATGCCCATCGTCGAGATCTTCTCCGGCCAGGGCATGGAGGAGATGGGCATCAATCTGAAGGACATGCTCTCGAACATGCTGCCGACCAAGACCCGGCGCCGCCGGGTGCGGGTCATCGAAGCCCGGCGGCTGCTCGCCCAGGAGGAGGCCCAGAAGCTGATCGACCACGACGAGGCGGTCGGCCAGGCGGTCCGGCGGGTCGAGGAGGCGGGCATCATCTTCCTCGACGAGATCGACAAGATCGCGGGGCGGGAGGGGGGGCGTGGCCCGGACGTCTCCCGCGAGGGCGTCCAGCGCGACCTGCTGCCCATCGTCGAGGGCTCCACGGTGACGACGAAGTACGGAATGGTGCGGACGGACCACGTGCTCTTCATTGCGGCCGGCGCCTTCCACGTCGCGAAGCCCTCCGACCTGATCCCCGAACTGCAAGGACGATTCCCGATCCGGGTCGAGCTCGACCCGCTGACGCGTGCGGACTTCGTGCGCATCCTGACCGAGCCCCGGAATGCGCTCATCCGCCAGTACGTCGAGCTCCTCCAGACCGAGCGCGTCACCGTGACGTTCACGCCGGACGCGGTCGACGCGGTGGCCGACATCGCGATGGCGGTGAACAGCCGGACCGAGAACATCGGCGCCCGCCGGCTCTACACGGTGATGGAGAAACTCCTCGAGGAGATCTCGTTCGACGCGCCCGACATGCCGGGCAAGAATCTGACCGTCGACTCTGGCTACGTACACGCCCGGCTGAGCGACATCATGAAGGACGAGGACCTCTCGAGGTACATCCTGTGACCGGCGCCGTCCAGCGGGCCGAGATCCTGATGGAGGCGCTGCCGTACATCCAGGAGTTCCACGGGAAGACCGTCGTCATTAAGTACGGCGGCGCCGCGATGGAGCAGACCGACCTGAAGGCGCCCTTCGCCCGCGACGTGATCCTGCTGCGCTGCGTCGGCATCAACCCCGTGATCGTGCATGGCGGCGGACCCCAGATCGGCGCCATGATGAAGCGGCTCGGCAAGGAGCCGCGCTTCGTGGGCGGCATGCGGGTCACCGACGAGGAGACCGTCGAGATCGTCGAGATGGTCCTGGTGGGTCGGATCAACAAGGAGATCGTCGGCCTCATCAACCTCCACGGGGGCAAGGCCGTCGGCCTCTCGGGCAAGGACGGCGACCTGGTCCGCGCCCGCCGCCTCGGGCATCGGCTGCCGAGCGGCGAGACCGTCGACATCGGGCTCGTGGGCGAGGTGGAAGCGATCAATCCGGCGCCGATCCGCCTGCTCGAGCAGAACGGCTTCGTGCCTGTGATCGCGCCCGTCGGGGTCGGCGCCGCCGGCGAGACCTACAACATCAACGCCGATCTGGTGGCCGGCCATATCGCGGCGGCCCTCCAGGCCGAGAAGCTGGTCCACCTCACGGACGTCGGGGGCATCCGGGACCAGGACGGCACGCGCCTGAGCACGCTCACGAAGAAGGACGCCGCGCGACTGATGGAGGCGGGCGTCATCGAGGGCGGGATGCTGCCGAAGGTGGAGTCGTCGCTGCGGGCCCTCGAGGGCGGCACCGCCAAGGCGCACATCATCGACGGGCGCATCCCCCACGCGATCTTGCTCGAGCTGTTCACCCGAGAAGGCATTGGCACGGAGATCACGCTGTGACGGACACGCGCACGCTGCTCGAATGGTCGGCCAGGTACCACGCGAACACCTACGGACGGGCGCCGATCTGCCTCGTCCGCGGCGAGGGCCTGCGCGTGTGGGACTCCGACGGCCGGGAGTACCTCGACTTCACGTCGGGGCTCGCCGTCGTTGCGCTCGGGCACTGCCATCCCCGCGTGACCGGCGCCATCCAGGAGGCGGCGGGGACGCTCCTGCACGTATCGAACCTCTTCCACTCGGCGCCCCAGATCCACCTGGCCAAGCTCCTCGTCGAGCACTCGTTCGCCGACCGGGTCTTCTTCTGCAACTCGGGGGCGGAGGCCAACGAGGCCGCGCTCAAGCTCGCGCGGAAGTACGCGAAGGAGCGGTTCTCGAGCGACCGCTACGAGGTCGTCGCGACGCGCAACTCGTTCCACGGCCGGACGCTCGCCACCCTCAGCGCGACGGGCCAAGAGAAGTACCAGCACGGCTTCGAGCCACTCGTGCCCGGCTTCAAGCACGTGCCCTACGACGACCTCGGGGCGATGGAGCGGGCGATCGACAGCCGGACGGCGGCCGTCCTGGTCGAGCCGATCCAGGGCGAAGGGGGTGTCCACGTCCCCGACGAGGGCTACCTGCCCGGACTCCGGAAACTCTGCGACGAGTCGGGCGCGCTCCTGATCGTCGACGAGGTCCAGACCGGGATGGGGCGGACGGGCACGCTCTGGGCGTACGAGCACGCGGGCGTCGAGCCCGACGTCATGACGGTGGCCAAGGCGCTCGCCAACGGTGTGCCGATGGGCGCGATGCTCGCACGGGAGTCGGTCGCCACCGCACTCGGTCCCGGGACCCACGC
Source organism: Candidatus Rokuibacteriota bacterium (assembly GCA_003221455.1). Lineage (GTDB taxonomy): Bacteria > Methylomirabilota > Methylomirabilia > Rokubacteriales > CSP1-6 > AR9. The sequence goes on along the minus strand of QHRX01000155.1, from coordinate 2,161 downwards.
ATCGACCTTTGGCGGCACCCCCTTCGTGGCGTCGATCGCGCTCGCGACCCTGACCACCCTGCTCGAGGAGAAGCTCCCCGAGCGGGCGGCCCGGATGGGCCGGCGGCTCATGGACGGCTTGCGCGGGCTCCGGTCCAGGCACCCCTCCCTGGGGGAGGTGCGAGGCCGGGGGCTGCTGATCGGCGTCGAGCTGTCGCGGCCGGCGGCACCGCTCGTGGCGGCGTGCCGGGACCAAGGGCTGCTCGTGCTCTCGGCGGGCGACCAGGTGCTGCGGCTCGCCCCGCCGCTGATCGTCGACGAGGCCGCCTGTGACTCGGCCCTCGCCACGCTCGACCGGGTGCTCGGGGCCACCGCATGAGGCACTTCGTCTCGGTCGCCGACCTGACGCGGGAGGACGTGCTCCACCTCTTCGAGGTCGCGGCCGAGCTGAAGACGCGCCGTAAGGCCGGCGACCTGGCGACGCCGCTCGCCGGGCGCTCGATCGCGCTGATCTTCGAGAAGCCGTCGCTCCGCACGCGCGTGACGTTCGAGGTCGGCGCCGTCCAGCTGGGCGGGCGGGCCGTCTACCTGATGGCCAGCGAGATCGGCCTCGGCACGCGCGAGGCGGTCTCCGACGTGGCCCGCAACCTGTCGCTCTGGGTCGATGGCATCGTGGCCCGCGTAAACAGCCACGAGACGGTCCTGACGCTCGCCCGGCACGCGACGGTTCCCGTCTTCAACGCGCTGTCGGACCGCGAGCACCCCTGCCAGGCGCTGGCCGACTACTTCACGCTCTGGGAGCGCGGTCTCGACCTCGCCCGGATCCACGCGGCCTGGATCGGCGACGGCAACAACGTCTGCCACTCGTTCCTGCTGATGGGCGCGCTCCTCGGGAGCCGTCTGACCGCCGCGTGCCCGGCCGGCTACGGACCGGCGCCGGAGGTGCTCGCGCTGGTGCGGCGGCTCGGCGGGCGGGTAGAGGTGACGCCCGACCCGCGCGCGGCGGCGACGGGCGCCGACGTGCTGTACACCGACGTGTGGACGAGCATGGGGCAGGAGGCCGAGCAAGCGCGGCGGCGGGAGGTGTTCCGCGAGTACCAGCTGAGCGACGCGCTCGTCCGCTGCGCGCGCCCGACCGCGGTCGTGATGCACTGCCTGCCGGCGCACCGGGGCGAAGAGATCACCGACTCGGTGCTTGACGGCCCGCAGAGCATCGTGCTCGACCAGGCCGAGAACCGGCTGCACGCGCAGAAGGCCGTGATCAAGGAGTTCGTCGGTGAGCGCTAAGCCCGCCAAGGTCGTGCTGGCTTACTCCGGGGGGCTCGACACCTCGGTGATTCTCCGCTGGCTGATCGAGACCTACGGCTGCGAGGTCGTCGCCTACTGCGCCGACCTTGGCCAGGGGGACGAGCTCATCCCCGTCCGGGACAAGGCGCTCCGCACCGGCGCAGCGTCGGTGCACATCGTCGACCTGCGGGAGGAATTCGTCCGCGACTTCGTGTTCCCAATGCTCCGGGCGAACGCCGTGTACGAAGGCGGCTACCTGCTCGGCACCTCGATCGCGCGGCCGCTGATCGCCCGCGCCCAGGTCGAGGTCGCGCTGAAGGAGGGGGCGGACGCGGTCGCCCACGGCGCCACCGGCAAGGGGAACGACCAGGTTCGCTTCGAGCTCACGTACGCCGCACTCGCGCCCCAGCTCCGCGTCATCGCGCCGTGGCGCGAGTGGACCTTGGACTCGCGGAGCGCCCTGCTCGACTTCGCGCGGCGCCACGACATCCCGGTGCCGGTCAGCGCCGACCGCCCGTACAGCACGGACCGAAACCTCTTCCACATCTCCTACGAGGGCGGAATCCTCGAGGACCCCTGGGTCGAGCCGCCCGCGAAGATGTTCCTGCTGACCCGGTCGCCCGAGGACGCGCCCGACGTGCCCGAGTGCGTCGAGGTCGACTTCGAGACGGGGAACCCAGTGGCGGTGGACGGGCAACGGCTCGACCCGGTGGCGCTGCTCACGCGGCTGAATCGCCTCGGGGCCGCGCACGGGATCGGCCGCGTGGACATGGTGGAGAACCGCGTCGTCGGGATGAAGTCGCGCGGCGTCTACGAGACGCCGGGCGGGACCATCCTCCACGTCGCGCGGCGGGCCCTGGAAGCGCTGACGCTCGACCGCGAGGTCCTGCATCTC